>JAFRBA010000279.1 GCA_017405115.1 Kiritimatiellia bacterium | reverse complement strand
GCCGGGCCTCTGCCATCTTGCGGAGAAAGTCGTCCTTGCCGTCGTATGGCGAGAGTTCGGTCGACGAGACGCCGTAGACGAACCAGCTCGCCATCAGAACGCCGTGCGGAAGCGACCGCCAGTTCGGCTGCATCGGCTTGACGGGCGTCGCCCTGAAGCCGATCCTTATCGTGCGCTCGGACTTGACGTCCACCGGCCTCTGGATCAGGTTCAGGACAAGCGAGACCGACCCGTCCCTCTCGCGGACGATCTCCTGGCATGGCGTCTCGCCGTCCGTCTCCCACCCGCTGTCGTTCTCTCCGAAGGCGGCGATGCCCCGCAGCGGGCCGCCGATCCATATGTACGGCAGATAGCTTCCGACGATGGAGGTGCGCGGCGGCGTCGACGATTCCCACACGCGGCCCACGCCTGGCGGAATTGCGCCTGCCGGGTTGTAGCGTATGCCGTCGGCGCATGAATGGTACAGCTTCGCGATTTCGCCCCTGACCGGGACGACGAGCTTCATCGGCTCGTAGTGGCCGGGCTTAAGCGTCAGCCGCCAGTCCATCAGACCGTCGACATCCCAGTCTGACGACGCCGAGGCCGTGGGAAGACTAATCGGCTCAGACGTCGAGGCGGACACGATGCGCATCGGCCCGGCAAGGACATCCTTGCTTGCGGCCTTGACCTGCTCCCAGAGACCGAGGGGCCCGATCGTGTGGTCGCGCAGCACGACCTTGACGTGGTCTCCCTCGCGCTTGACGGGAATGAACGGGTCGGGGATGGAATCGGAAAGGCCAAGCCTGTTCCCCTCCCAGTCGAAGACGCCTCGCTTGAACGGCCGTTCCGCCTTGATGCCGGGTGCCCCGTCAGCGACCAGGACGGCGACATAGTCGTCCTTGCCGGTTCTGCGCGTGCAGGCTGCCAGGTCCGGCATGTCGACGACTCGGTCGACCGCCGCGCCCTTCCCGAGGGGGATGTCTGCAAGCTCCGCGCCCGACGTGTCGCGCACGCACAGTCTGAGCGCCGTCACCTTCTCCCTGTCGGCGCATCCGGCCAGGTCCACCGCAACTCGCGCCCGGTTGTAGCTTGGGAAGTAGGCAAAGCGAAGCGAGGCCTCGCCCTTCGACCCTGGCGAGCGGAAGCGGATCCTGGGCTCGTTGGGCGCGAAGTCGAAGCGCCGCACGTAGAGCGGCAGGCTGTCCGATGTCCGCACGAAAGTCGCCGAGAAGGAGACCTTCTCGTCGTCGAGAACGGGGGCCTTGAGCGAGAGGCTCTTTCTTTCTCCGGCTTCCAGGCGAATCACCTCGCGTCTCTCGCCGGGCTGCGAATTGACAGGCACGCCGCGAAGGTGGCAGTCGACGGTGACGGCGGTCTTCCCCGGATTCAGGACCGAGAACTCGGCCACATAGCTGGCACCCGACGCGTCGGGCGCAAGGCTCTCGCACCTCACGACAGGCGCATCGTCGACAAACGCCACGCGGGGCGCGCGGGCTACCGAGAGAAACGGCCCGTCCGCCTGCGACCAGCTCGTCTGCACCGCGTAGTCGGAGTCGTCCGCACGCCACCAGTCGCGGCAGACGCGTATCGCATGGCGACGCGAGTTGCCGGGGGTGAAGCCGACGTCGGCGAAGGGAACCGAAACCTCGAACTCCCAGAATCCGTCCCTCTCAGACGACTTCGTCTCGACGCTCTGCCATGCCTTCCAGCTCTCGCTCCTGCCGTTGACGAGACGCGCGGCGCGCAAGGCGCCGTTGAAGTTGGCTATGAGGTGCGATGCGCGCGAATTCTTGGCCTCCACGTCGTCGATGAACACGAGCTCGAAGCAGTCGTCGGCAAAGGCATCCGTGTTCCGAGGGCGGGCCATCACCTTCCTGACGAGGCCGTCTGGCGGGACTACGCACCGACCGGCGACATAGACCTTCTCGCCGTCCTGCTTAAGCATGAAGGACGCCTCGGCGGGGAAGACGTCGCGCCTGCGGTAGAAGCACAGGCCGACCATCCGCACCGCGTCCCTCCACTCTTTCTCCCCGATCGAGCCGTCCACGACGGGAGCCGCGGTGCGGGCCACGGCCACGCGCGGCTCGGCCATGTCGTCGAACGCAGTGGCGGCTTCGAGGCCGCCTGTCGATACGGCGGCCAGGCAGAGCCCGGCCGCGGATGTTGCCGCCGCAATATTCATGTCACTTCGCCTCCTGTGCGTCGTCGCCTTCCGGCGTCCTCTGCTTTCTGAAGCATATGCGGTTGATGATCGACGTGAAGTTCTCCGCGCCGGAGAGAATCTCGATGGCGACGCGCAGGTAGAGGCACTTCACGGGCGTGGTCTCGAATCGGGGGAATCGCACGGCGTCCTTCTCGGTGGTGATGAGCGCGTCCGCCCCCATGTCCGCCGTCCGGTTCAGCGCGTACAGGATCTCGGACGAATCGTAGCGGTGGTGGTCTGCGTAGCGCTCGCACCACACGACGCGCGCGCCGAGCTGGCGCAGCGAATTCTCGAAGCCCTTCGGCGAGGCGATGCCCGAGAGCGTGCAGGTGGTTTTGCCCTGCAGCCACGACAGAGGCAGCTCCTCGCGGCTCCACACGTCGCGCAGGAGCTTGGGGGCGTGGTTGCATTCGACGATCTCGGCCTTCTGGTTGTAGCGGCGTATCTCGTCCCGCACCTCGGAGACGTCGCCGCGGCACTTCGTGAGGAAGATTATGTCCGCGCGCTTCAGATGGCGGGCCGGTTCACGCAGTATGCCGCGGGGGAGGAGGTTGCCGTTGCCGAACGGGTTGGTGGCGTCGACGAGCAGCACCTCTATGGAGTGCTTCAGCTTCTGGTACTGGAAGCCGTCGTCGAGGATGAGGGTGTCGCAGCCGAGCCGCTTGATGGCGTAGCGCCCGGCCTTCACCCGGTTGCGGTCGACGACGACCGCGACGCCGGGGAGGTTCGACGCGAGCATGTACGGCTCGTCGCCGCCTGTCGCGGAGTCGAGGAGGACGTGCCGTCCGTCGGAGACGACCAGCGGCGGGCTGATGACCTGGGTGAACATCCGTTTCCACCACGGGGCCTCCTTGCGGCGGTAGCCTCTGGAGAGGATCGCGACCTTGCGACCCTCGGCCGCGAGCGTGCGGGCGAATATCTCGGTTACGGGAGTCTTTCCGGTTCCTCCGGCGGTGACGTTGCCGATGGAGATAACCTGTATGCCGAGCGGGTAGCGGCGCATGAGCCCTGTGCGGTACAGGAAGTCCCGGATGCCGACTATGGCCCCGAACACGAAGCTGAAGCCCTTCAGGACGGCCAGGAGGAAGTTGACGCCTGCGGGCTGGTCGCGGTCGTCGCCCTTCTCCTGTATCAGCCTGACGAGGTAGCTCTCGAGCCTCTCGACGGCGCTCTGGCGGGCCTTGCGCACTTCCCTAGCGCTTGAAGACGTTGGCACTGTCCGCGCCGAAGGCGCGGAGGTAGATGAAGAAGCCCACCGAGAAGTCTTCTTCGTGGCTCCGTCCGTCGATGCGGGTGAACTTGTTCTGGTACTCGAGGAGCAGGCGGAAGCCTAGGCAGTCGGTGAGGTAGTCGACCCAGGTTCCGACCGTGTCGAGCTCGCCCTCCTTGATGTCCCAGCGCACGAACGGGCTCCAGGCGAACCAGTCCAGGGGCTGCTGCTCGAAGCCGACCTGGATGTAGTGGAACTTGAGCCTGTTCATCCCGTCGGACGTCATGTAGCGCGGGTTGTACGGGGTCGACGAGAAGTCCCACCAGCGGAAGTCGCGCAGCGAGTATGTCGCGTAGTACTTGAAGTCGGCGCTGATCTTCTGGTTGAAGGTGGCGTCGGCGAAGGCGATGCGGCCGCTGTCGGAGTCGTACTGCACGTCGGACATGAGGGCGGTGTCGTTGGCCGGCAGGAGCTTGACGCGGGCGCCCGGCATCACGTAGCAGTCGGACTTGCCGTAGTTGGGGCTGCCGGGCTCCGCCAGCTTGTGGCGGTGCGGGTCGACGGACGGGTCGCTGATCCATTCGGCGTGGCGGAACTGTAGCGCGGCGTAGACGTCGAAGTCGACGACGGTGCGCAGGGTCCCCTTCTCGTCCTGCTTCTGCCAGGCGTTGCGGACGCCCGGCGTCACGCCGTAGTAGGAATAGGGCAGGTTGCGAGAGCGGCCGGCGAACTGGTCCTCCCACATGACCGACGCGTCGATGCTGTCGAACACGTAGGGGCGGTTGCCGTTGCCGGAGAACCAGGCTTCCTGGGCGAGGATGTCGGCGTACGGCTCCACCATGTGCCGCCACGTTTCGTTGATCCAGCCCGTGCCGCGCGTGGAGAACGTCATGCCGCCCTCGAGGATGGAGCGGTAGAGCGAGCCCGCGTCAACCGCAGAGCCCCATCCGGTGAGGTTGTCCTCGCCGGACTCGTTCCAGAACGTGCCGTGGTATCCGACGCGCGGCGCGACGGCCAGGAAGTCGTCCAGTGTCCGGAACGGAGCGGTCAGGCGGTGGTAGGTGTCGAAGCGGAACGACTCGTAGTCGGCCCACGGGCCCGGATTGTACGCAAAGGGGTTCTGGGGGTCGCCGTCGCCGTACTCGGCGTAGCGACGGCCCAGGTAGCCTATGCGGTTCTCGGTCTCGTAGTTGACGGGCAGGCCGAAGACCGGAAGCGGGGCGACGTCGAAGAACACCTCGGGAAGGCGGCATGTGCCGCCGTAGAAGTCGTTGAGCGGGCCCGAGACGCCGACGCCCGTGGCGAACGCGCGCTCGAGGTGCTCCCACGACACCTCGTTGCCTTCGTGCGAGAGCCACTGGTTCTTGAAGCCGAAGAACGACTCGCGGAAGAAGTCCTCGCGCATGTATGAGTCGGAGAAGATCGAGCCCTTCACGCGGACCACGTCCCTCTCCGTCGGCTCCCAGCGGTGGGAGAGCTCGATGGCGTAGCGCTCGTCAGGGACCGTGCTGCCCCAGTTCTTGTAGTACCAGCGCCCGTCGTAGAGCCCGTCCGAGCCGTAGTCGTCGCTCTGGTCCCACGCATAGTAGACCTTGAGCTTGCCGGCCCCGAAGTCGCCGAGCCGCCAGGCCAGGTCTTCGCCGAGCGCGATGCCCTGTTCATAGCGGAGGTCCAGGCGCGTGTCTCCGGAAAGCGACCAGCGGCCCTCGGTGTGATCGCGGCTTCCGAGCAGGTGGTAGGAGTACTTGGTGAGCAGGTACGCGCCCCAGCGGTGCGAATAGCCCGGCATCCAGCTGAACCCGCAGCTCTGGTCGAGGGGATAGTAGAAGTACGGGAGCCACAGGATCGGTATCTCGTAGAACCGAAGCCATGCGTTGCGCAGGAGCACGCTGTCACCGGCCTTGTAGCGGAGCTCGCCCGTTACGTTCCAGTGTGTGTGGCCGACGTCGTTGCTGCACGTGGTCACGCAGGTCGGGTCGTGGAACGTTGCAGTGCCGTCCGCTTCGCGCGTCATGTATTCGCCGCGCAGCGTCATCGGCTTTATCACGGCCGTGATGTGGCCGGTCGCAGCAAGGGCCTGCGTCACATGGTCGGCGGCCACGCGGTCGGCGGTGAAGGTCATCGCCGGTGCGGCCGCACATATGAGTAGTGTCGCGATCATGACTGAGAGTATAGCACTTGTGAGGTGGCCGCGTCCAGTATGGAAAACGCCTCCGGGTGGCGGTGTAGCTCGGAGACGAACGTCAGCCGCGTCTCGTATTCCTTCTGCAGACGGGCGAGAATCGCGCTGTCCTCGGTGCGCAGGCGCTGCATCACCTGCGGAGCGATGACGATCTTCGGCTCGAACGGGCGGTTCTCCGCCGCGGCCTTGCGGAGCAGCGCGACAAGGCGGCGCTGTATCTCGATCGAGATCGCCATGGGCGACTTCACGAGGCCGCTGCCGCGGCAGTACGGGCACGTGGAGGTGAGCTGCGAGAGGATCGACTGGTCCTGCCGCTGCCGCGACATCTCGAGGAGCCCGAGCTCGGAGATGTCCAGCACGTTGGTGCGCGCGCGGTCGCGCTTGAGGGCCTCCTTGAGCGCGCGGCAGACCTCGCGCTGGTGCTTGCGGCTCTTCATGTCTATGAGGTCGAGGATGACGAGTCCGCCGATGTTCCTCAGCCGCAGCTGGCGCGCCACCTCGTCGACGGCCTCCAGGTTCACCTCGCGGATGGCCTCCTCCTGGCTGCCCTTGCCCTTGTAGTGGCCGGTGTTGACGTCCACCGCTATGAGCGCCTCGGTCTCGTCGATGACGAGGTATCCGCCGGACTTCAGGGGCACCTGTCGCGCAAACGCGTCGTGCAGCTGGCGCTCCACGCCGAAGTGCTCGAAGATGCCGGTCTCGCCGTCGAACCGGCGGATCTTCGAACGGGCGCGGCGGGATATGCGGGCGGCGACTTCGCGCATCGACTCGAAGCTCGCCTCGTCGTCTATGAGTATTGCGTCGACGTCCTCCGTCAGCCAGTCGCGGATCACTCGCTCGCAGAGGTCCGGCTCCTGGAAGATACAGCTCGGGGTGCGGAGCGTGCGGACGTTGGCCTGCATCTCGCTCCAGATCGAAAGCAGGCTGCGCAGGTCGCGCGCAAACGCCCTCGACGTCGCGCCGGCGCCGGCCGTGCGCACGACCAGCCCGACCCCGTCCGGCAGGGGAAGCTTGTCGAGGATGCGCTTCAGGCGTTTGCGCTCCGTGGCGTCGCCGATCTTCTTCGACACGCCGCGCAGCGTCGCGCCGTGCGAGTCCTTGGCCCCGGGCATCATCACGAGGTATCGCCCGGGGATGGACAGGTTGGCAGTGACCCGGGGCCCCTTGGTGGATATCGGGCCCTTGGTGACCTGGACGATTATCTCCGAGCCCGGGGGAAAGCGCTTGGCGATCTCCTCGTTGGAGAGCCGGGTGGACTTGCGCCCGCCCCCCTTCTGCCGGCCGCGGCGGTCTGCGTCCCCGCCGTCGTCCTCCTCGTCGTCGAGGAGGGTGTCCGCGTCGGGCGTCATGTCCCAGTAGTGGAGGAACGCGTTCTTCTTCAGGCCTATGTCGACGAACGCGGCCTGGAGGTCGTTCTCGAGGTTCTGCACCCTGCCCTTGAAGACGCTGCCCACGAGGCGCTCCTCCTCTGGATGCTCCACCATGAACTCCTCGAGCCGCCCGTTCTCCATCACGGCGACGCGGGTCTCGAGCCGTTCCACGTTTATGACTATCTCGCGCTTTGTCTTGGCGCGCTTGAGCCAGCCAAACAGATTCATCATGTGAGTTTCTCCCTGTGTATTGACACGCTTTGGACGATGCCGAGGCCGCACATCACCGTGACGAGAAAAGTGCGCCCCGACGAAATGAGCGGCAGCGGCAGCCCCGTGATCGGAACGAGCCCGATGGACATCGCGATGTTTACGTAGACATGCGCGAACACGAGCGTCGTGAATCCGACCGCGAAGAGACGGCCGCGGCCGTCCGACGACATGAAAGCCACCCGGCAGCCGGACAGCAGAAGCAGTCCAAACAGCGCAAGCAGCACCGAAGATCCGACGAAGCCCGTCTCCTCCGCGTAGACGCAGAAGATGAAGTCGTTCATCGAAATTGCCTGAGGCAGGTATTTGAGGTGGTTGGTCTCGCCCTTCCCTATGCCCTTGCCGGAGAATCCGCCGGAGCCGATGGATATCTTCGCCTGCCTGAGATTGTAGCCCGCACCCCTGAGGTCGGCCTCCGGGAACAGGAATACGCGCACCCGCCGGACCTGGTGCGGCCTGAGCGGCAGCATGCGCAGGATGCGTTCGCGCCGCTCCGGGGAGACGCCTGGCTTCTCCGCCTCGTAGACCGCGCCGAGCACGGCAAGCGCCGCAAGCCCGCCCAACGCCACGAGCGTCACGAGCCCCTTGCGCCACACCCCTGCCACGAGCAGCATCACCAGCGTCGCCGGCACAAGCGTCAGCGCCGTCCCGAGGTCGGGCTCGCCGAGGATCAGGACCGCGGGCACGCCTACCAGAACCGCCGCCAGGGCGAAGCCGCGGAACGTCGGTCGGATCGCCGCCAGCCTGCCGCCGGCCGCGCCGAAGATGCTCGCCAGCAGCGCAATGACGCACAGCTTCGAGACCTCGCTGGGCTGGAAGAACCACAGCCACCGGCGACCGCCGTAGACGGTAGAGCCCACAAGGAGGACCGCGACGAGGAACACCAACGCGACGGCATAGGCCGGAACCGCCAGGACGGCGAGATACCGGCGGTAGTCAGTGAACGCCAGCAGGAAATACAGGACGAGCCCGACCGCCGCCGTCGTGAGGTTGCTCTTCCACATCCCGTGGAACACCATCTCGGTTCGGGCGTTGCCCGCCGACCATATGGCCGTGGTGCCCACCGCTATCAGCGCCAGCATCGAGGCGAACAGCAGCCAGTCGAACCTCTTGAGCTTCGAGAGCATGTCAGTCGGGCCTCCCGAACGCCGTCTTCAGGATCGCGCAGACGCGGGGCGCCGCCGTCGACCCTCCCGACTCTCCGTTCTCTATGACCATCGCCGCCGCTACAGTCGGCCTATCCGACGGCGCATAGGCGATGAACCACGCGTTCTTGCGGCGCCGCTCGCCGACGCCCACCTCGGCCGTCCCCGTCTTCCCAGAGACCGGCACCGGCACGCCCTCGCCGCCGCGCCAGCCAGTGCCACGAGACCCGCCGTCGCCACCGACGACCATCCGCATGCCGTCGCGGACGACAGACAGCTGCGATGCGGAGAACGGCAGCATCGTGCGCTCGACGGGCGCGTCGAGCTTCAGGTGCGGAGTGACCAGGTATCCCGTCCCGATAGCGCCCGCCGCGCGCGCCATCTGCAGCGGGGTCACGAGCAGCATGCCCTGCCCTATCGACATCTGGGCCAGGTCCCCTGGATACCACGGCTCGTGATAGGTGCGCGACTTCCACTCGCCGTCAGGGACGACGCCCGCCGCGTCTACGCCGAGGTCGATGCCGGTCTTCTCGCCGAGCCCAAGCGCCCTCGCCGCGCCGACGAGCGCGTTAGTGCCGACCGACATGCCGAGTCCGCAGAAGAACGGATTGCAGCTCTTCATGATTGCATGGCGGACGTCCAGCGCGCCGTGCCCCCAGCGGCTGGAGCAGCGTAGGCTCAGCGACCCGAGCGAAAACAGGCCGGTGCAGTCGTAGGTCTCCTGCACGGGCCAGCCGGCCTTCAGCCCCGCCAGCGCGGTAATCGGCTTGAACGTGGAGCCCGGCGCGTACAGGCCGCCAGACGCCCGGTTCAGCAGAGGCTTCAACGGATCATCGGAGTAGCGGGCGTAGACCTCTTGGCTGAGGATCGGCACAAAGGCGTTCAGCCAGTATCCGGGCGAGCTCGCCAGCGCCAGGACTTCCCCGTTTGCCGGGTTTATGACCGCGCAGGCCCCAACTTCCCCGCGCAGCTGCCTCTCGACTTCGCGCTGAATCGCCGCATCGAGCGACAGCCGAAGGTCCAGACCCCGACGGGCCTCCACGACGGTCCACCCGCGGATCGCGAAGCCGCGCGCGTCGACAAGCAGATTGCGCTCCCCGGGAACGCCGCGCAGAAAGCCGTCGTAGTAGGACTCCAGCCCGGACCTCCCCCTCAGCTCCGACGTCACGAAGTTGAACTTCTCGTCGCCGGCGTCGGCCTCCACCCTGTCACGGCCGACGTACCCCACCACGTGCGCGGCAAGCCCCCCCTCCGGATACTCCCGCTCCACCGTCTCCTCGACCGCAAAGCCAGGGAACTCCGCCTCGCGCTCGGAGAACACGGCCAGCTCCCGCTCGTCGACGTCCCGCCACGCCACGAGGGGCATCGCAAGCGACTGCCGTATGTGCCTGCGCACGGCATTCGCGGAAAGCTGCGACGGACGCCCTATGGCGGCCGCAACGGCGGCGACGGCGCCCTCTATCGCCTTCGCGGTCGCCTCCCACGTGCGCGACTGGAATGCCGTCGGCTGGCAGACGATGGAAACCGACCGGCGGTTGGCGGCGAGAACCGTGCCGCGGCGGTCCATGATCCGCCCACGCACCCCAGCCGTTTGCACCCTGCGCACGGACTGCCGGACATTTGCGTAGCTGTAGTCGGCGGAGTCGTCTATCTGCACCTCCTTGAGCCGGACGCCCAGGTGGACGAGCCCCGCGGCGAACAGGACCGCGAGCAGCAGGCAGGAAAGGCCGCTCACGACAGTCTGGTCATCCCAGTTCATCCATCGCCGCCTTTCTCTCGATCCAGCCGAGAACAAACCCCACGGCAATGGCCGTGACAAGGCCGACCGGCAGCGCCAGCAGCACGCGGCCAAAGACCTCTCCGCCCAGACCGCTCGTCCAGACGAACAGCCACACCTGGTACGCGGGGTAAGTGAACAGCGTGGCGACGCGCGGCATCCCCGCCCACCGGACCAACGCCGCCAGCCCGAGGAAATAGCTCACGCTGGTCGCCGGCGGCAGGGCCGAGAGCGCATCCTCCAGCGCACCGGCCGCAATCGCGAACATCGCCGCCGACACCGTCGGCCGGCGCACCGCTGAGAACTGCACCGCCGTCAGCAGCACGGGGAACCCGACGCCAAGGACCTTGGGCAACAGGACCTCCGCCCCTGCGCCGAACACGAGGACGAGGAGGGATGAGACGAGAACTACGGCGTCATTTGCCACGGCGGATGAACACGTCCTCCAATTCCGGGAAGTCGACGCTCGGCTGGACATCCCCTTCGCGAGAGAGCCCGTCCGCATCCGTTCGAATCCCTAGCAGTACCCCGACCTCTATGCCCTTCGGGAATACGCCTCCAAGCCCAGAAGTCACCACGCGCGAACGGGGAGGCGGATCCACCTCGCCCGTCAGATGCCGCAGCACGAGAAGATCGTCGCTGCCTCCAGCCAGTATGCCGACGGCGTTCTTGGACGCGCCGGACTCCACCATGCACGACACCTTCACGGACCTGTCGGTGATCCTCGTGACGTCGGCCGTGTGCGGGGAGACCGCAGTCACGCGGCCGACGAGGCCCTCGGGCGCGACCACCACCGCGCCCTCTCGCACGCCGGCGAGGGACCCCTTGTCGACCCTGAAGACGTTTGGCGCGCCGGCAGCAGCCCCGCCGACCGACAGCACGCCGGCGGCCAGCCATTCGCCATGGCACCGCTCCGCGTAGCCAAGCGCGCGCCGCAGCCTGTCGTTCTCCGCCTCCAGCCGCTCGACGTCGCCGCGCAGGACCGAAAGCGACGCGACTTCGCGCCGCAGGCGGACGTTCTCCGCCGCCGCGGCCGCCCCGCGGAACATCCCGGCCGCCCGCGACACTACATGCGTGGTGAACAGGCGCTTCGCGCGCTCGACAGGGTAGACGGCCTCACGGCAGGCGGAACGCGACACGGCCAAGACCAGCGTCAAGGCCGCCGCCAACATCAATATCGCATATGTCCCGGTAGTTCTCGCCTTCACGAAGCTCGCCTGTTCTTGGCGAGGAAGTCGAGTTCGTTCATGACGACACCCGTGCCTTCGGCGACAGCCGAAAGCGGATCGTCGGCCACAACGACGGGGAGCCCCGTCTGAGCCGCGAGGAGCTTGTCGAGGCCCTTGAGCTGGGAGCTGCCCCCCGAAAGCACAAGGCCCCGGTCCACAAGATCGGCCGCAAGCTCCGGTTCGCAGCGGTTGAGCGTGGTGCGCACGGCGTCCACTATCAGTTCCACCGGATCCTTGAGGGCGTCTCGTATCTCCTCGGAGGTTATCGTCAAAGTCTTCGGCAACCCCGCCACTACGTCTCTGCCTTTGATTTCGAGCGTCTTCTCCTCGCCAGTCGGATAGGCGCTCCCTATCTCTATCTTTATCTGCTCGGCCGTCCGCTCGCCGATGAGCATGTTGTACACTCGCTGCATGTACTTGATGATGCACTCGTCCATCGCGTCGCCGCCGGCCTGCCGCGCGGAGTAGCTGTGGACTATGCCGGCGAGCGAGATGATCGCCACCTCGCACGTTCCGCCGCCGATGTCGACGATCATCGACCCGGCGGGCTCGGACACGGGCAGCCCCACGCCGATCGCCGCCGCCATCGGCTCCTCGATGAGGAACACGTCGCCGGCGCCTGCGTTGCGCGCCGCCTCCTCGACGGCGCGCTTCTCGACCTCGGTGATCCCGGACGGAACCGCGATTACCATGCGCGGCTTTGCGTACTTCGAGTAGAAGCGCGGAGGGCACACCTTCTCGATGAAGTACTTTATCATCGCCTCGGTGATGTCGAAGTCCGCTATCACGCCAGATTTCATCGGCCGTATCGCCACGATGTTGCCCGGCGTCTTGCCAAGCATGCGCTTTGCCTCCTCGCCTACGGCCAGGACGCGCTTTGAGCCTGCCTGTATGGCGACGACCGACGGCTCGCGAAGCACGATGCCGCGGTTCTTGGCGAACACCAATGAGTTCGCGGTACCGAGATCGATCCCGATGTCAGTTGAAAAAAGCGATTTCAGTTTTCCGAACATGTGACGTTTTCTTTCACTTCTACCGATTCACGCATATTTTATCGTAATTTCTCGCCGCCGTCAATGGGGCAAATTCACCACCCCTTATCCCGGATTTTCCGGGATAAGGGTGATTCACCCGGAATCCGCATTTCACTCCACCACCACGACGCGCTCGGCACGAAGGCCGGTGAAGGCGTCTTCGGCGACAACCTTCCATGCACCGCGCTCGTCGTTGAGCGCCAAGGGGAAGTCGACGCGCGCGACGCCGCCCTTCGCCGTCACGTTGCGGCGGAAGTGGAAGCGGCACTCGCCCGACGGCGGCACGAACCTTACGTTGTAGACGTGGGTGCCGACCGGCGCGCCAGCCGCGTCGAGCCGGACGTCCGCGGAAAGCACCGACCCCGCCTTAGCCGCGTCGGGGGCGGAAATCGAAACGCCCTTCGCCTCATATTGAAGCACGGCGTACACAGCAGCGCCAGCGCGCGGCACCTTGGTGGTCACGCGGTCCGTCTTGCCGAGCGCCCTGCACGCGCGCACGTCCCAGACAAAGCCGCCGCGCGGAAACACGAACGTCTCCTCCTCGTCGTCCTGAGAACGTCCAGGATGCCGGAGAATGGGGAATACGTCGTTCACTCCGTCCGTGAAGTGCATCGCCTCGCGCCCGAAGACGTCCGCGATCGTCGCGGACCTCAGCACCGGCCCGGCGCCGACGTCGTCGAGGAACCTGAGCGCCTCGAAGCGCTGCTCCCTGTTGAGGTCGTCGAAGTTCCTGCCGTAGACGAACATGCCGTCCACGCCCTCGAACGGGTTCTGCTCGCGCGGCACTCCAAGCTCGTCCCACGCGCCTGGCAGCTCGTCGGCGACGACCCTCCCGCCTTTTGCGAGAAACTCCTTGACGGCGGCGACCTCGGCGTCAGACATCGCGTTGATGCGCGGCATGAGGAGCACCTTGTAGCCCGCGAGCTTCCCAGTGAGCATCTGCTCGGGCGCGACGTAGTCGTGCTGGTAGAGCAGGTCTTCCACAAGGTACTGCGCGTTCAGGCGGGAGTGCAAGTAGTCGTGCAGGGGACTATTCGCCGCGATCTCGCGGTTCTTCGTCTCGGGGCCGCGGATGGTGGCCAGGAGCAGCGAGTCGTGCGACCAGCAGATTGCCACGTCGCGCTTCGCCCAGTCGTATTCGAGGAACGCCCTTCCCAGCCCGTTCAGAAGTCGCGAGTCATCGAGCGACGCCTGAAGGTCGCGTCCGTCGATGGTGAGCGCGAAGGTGTCGGGGTCGATTAAGTTGTAGCCCGGCGCGGTCGCGGCGTACCAGGAGAAGCCGCCGAAGCGGTGCGCGGCGAACCACCACGGCATGAACTTCGCGCGGTCGGCCGTGTAGAAGTAGCCGGTCCAGCCCCAGACGCGCATGTCTGGGCGGAACGAGCGGTAGACCTCGTCGATGTTGCTCATCGGATCGCGCCCAAAGTAGACCATCGACGTGTACTCCTGCGAAATGCCGAGGCCGGCGCGCGTGAGGAGCTTCCAGTAGTCGTTGCCGGTGAGGGCGCTCGGTCCGAACGTCTCGCACATCGAGAACGGCGCGTCGGGATCGCCTGCATGGGAGGCGTCGGATATGAGCCTGATCGCCTCGCACCAGCGGTCGACGTTGAAGTTACGCCACTCGATGAATTCGGCGAAGTTGCCAGATGCGCGCGCATCCGCCATAAGGCCCTCGCCCACGTCGGCAAACGACTTGTGGTCGGTCCTGTGGCGGCGGTTGTACTCGGCTATCGTGCCGTACTTCGCCTCCATACGGCGGCGGTACTCGACAAGGTTCTCGGGGTGGGCGTCAAACTCGTCGCTGCTGGTCATGCCGTTCAACCCCGGCTCGTCGCAGAGCCCTTGCTGGTGGAGTCCGAGCCTGGCCCGTTTCGCGGTGACTGCGGCGATGCGCTTCGGCGCGGAAGCACGCCACTCGGACGTGTTGAAGTTTGGCTGGCGCACACGATTCTTCGACTTGCTGCTGCCGCCGTGCATCATTGACGCGCCTAGCCAGCTGCCGCCGGGAGAGATGCCGCACGCGAGATACTGCTCGTAGAGGTCGTGCCCGGCCGTCGCGATGACCGACGCACGGATGCCCATGTCCTCCAGCCTGCGGTTCATGGCGGGCACATCGTCGAGCGGCGCGGTGCCGGGCCACATCGACGGCGTATAGTCGGCGAAGAGCCTTGCGCGGTCGTTGCCAGGCACGAAGATGCATTCGCCGCGCTGGTCGACGACCTCGTCCCCCTTTGCCAGCCTCAGCTTTATCCCGCCGTAGTTGGTGTAGAGCCTCTCGCGCGGCACCTTGAACGAGACCTTGGCCGCCGCAGGCGCATTTCCGTTGGCCAGTATGCGGCCTGAGAAGTCGGTGAACACCCACATGAGAGTCAGTCCCGTGACGTCGCCGTCCACGGCGACGGACGTCGTCTCGCCGTCGTCGTCGAACGCGCCGAGCTTCGCGCCCGCCACCGGTACAGCTTCGTGATTCCATGCGAGCGTGCGCCCGTGCGCGTCAAGAGTCCACGTAGCGACGTGCTTCACGCCGCCGTACACAAAAGACTCCTCCCGCGTCTTCGCGCCGTTCGGAATCGCCACGTCGCCAAACGCCGTCCTCACGGCATCCGCGACAACCTGCGGATGTAGAAACCTGCGGCGCTGCAGGAAGCTTTTGCCGTACTCCGAGTAGTCTTCTGCCGGGAGATAGTCCTGGTAGCCGCCCGCGGTCTTCGCAAGGAACACGTGCCCCTTGCCGAGCGCGCCGCCCTTCTTCGCTACGGCCTTGAAGTGCAGGTAGTCCTTGCTGTCCTCGAGATACAGTCCCACGCCCTTCTCGACGTTCGCGAGAATCTTCGCCGCGAGCTCCTTGCCGACCTTGGTAGCGCCGTTTTTCGGGATCATGTACAGGTCGTATTCACCTTTCTCCAACCGCTTCGTAATCGCATCCGGGTCACCGTCGGTCGTGTATACGTCCTGGTCCTTGCTCTGCGCGAGAAGGACGTCCAGCGCCGCGCCGGTTCCCTCGAAGATGTCGCGCGGTTCGCGCGTGAGGTACTTGCTCTCGACGACGACGAGCGCCCTGAGCGGCTTCGCCATGCGCCCGTACTCGCTCGGCGGCACGGGGATTTCGGTGCCCGCAATGGGAGCCATGCGGCCCGGGCGCACCATCTTGCGGATTTCGAAAGACGATATCTCGCCCTCGTAGAGACGAATGGACGCGAAGTCGATGCCGGTGTCCTCCGCCTTGCTGTCAACCTTGTAGAACACCATAGTCCACAGCGGGTCTGGGGCGGACGTGAACGGCAGGTAGTATTCGTGCATGTCCGGGCCGACGGGCGTGAGCATGGTCACGTATTTTCCCTCGTATATCTTGCCTTTGGAGTTGCGCGCCATCTCGACGACCCTGAGTCCGCTGCCCGCGCCGAAGCTGCGCGCCTTCACGACAAGCGTGTACTTCGTGCTGGGCTTCACGCCGAACGGCTTCGCCTGCAGAACCTGGTAGTCCTTGCCGCTGGCGTGGTATATCCACTCACCGCTCATCGCCTGCGTTTCCTGGTACGAGGTCTTGCCCATCGGGCTCCAGCACCGGCCGGGGACGTCGAAATCGGGATTGGCGAAGAGGTTGATGCGATAGCCCATGCTCGAACCCACCACACGACGGGGAGTTCCCTCCTCTCGCGCGAACGCCATCTCGGCCCAGTTGTCGCTCACGGAGAAGTTGTAGTTGTTTGGCGTGTAGCCCGACACTTCGCAGGTCTTTCTCAGCGTCACGAAAACCTGCCGCTCGTGCACGTTCAAGTTCTGGCGGAAAATGCCGACCCTCGCCTTGAGGCCATGCGGCGGCGACGCGATTCCGAAGACAGCCATGGGGATCGTGACGTTAGCCGTCCAGCGTCCCTTGCCCTTCTCTATGCGAACCGACGCGCCGGAGTCTCGCACCTCGCTCTTGTCCTTGGCGAAATACGTCCGGCCGAACTCGTCCACTATCACGTGGAAGATTGAGCCGCCCTCCGGCTTCACGAGCAACTCGAAGTTGTTCGAGCTGCCCATGGAGTTCTTGCGGTCGCTGCACTCGTACCTCGGGTCGAAAAAGCCCGTCATTGAGACATAGAGGTTCTTGTCGTCGAAGAGAAGCTGCGCCTCCGACTGGTCTATCGCGACGTCCATCGTCTTTACCGTCACAAAGCGTACGCACGTGTCGGCCTTCTTCCAGACGCTTTCGACGCGCTTCCCTTCCGCGTCGAACGGCGCGGCGGTGGTGTAGCGGATTTCCGGGATGGCGGCCGAGAGCACGGAGCAGACGACTGCGAGGGACAACGCGAGCATGGTTTTCACTTTCATGCCGCCATTATACAGAACCTTTCCCGCCGCCACAAGATAGCCTAAAGGCTAACGCAATCCCCGCCGATCAGATGAACATTGCCATGTAGTGCGGCAACGTGATCTTCTTGCCCATTACGCCAAGATTTCCGTCGACAAGTTTGTAGCCATACGGCACTTGCGGCTTTTCCAGAAGTTCGTTCAGCGAAATGGTTGCCCCGTTCGACGATTTCACTTCGACAGGCACAATGCCACTGTCGCGTTCAAGCGCAAATGACTTTAAGGCAGTCCGAGCGTTGGGACATTCCTGTATCTCATCGAGAAATATCAAGGTCCGACCTGGCAGAAGACGCCGTGTAGCATCGTATGCCGCCTTCGTGGACTGGCGCTCCCCCCACACGCCCGGCATGGGCGTGGGGAGCAAGCCGCGTCATGGACGTCCTCAGCGTGACATGCGTATCATGACATTTTGCCGCATGCAGACCAGAACCGAAGTTGCTGGCCACACTAATCTTACTCCACTTCAAAGATCCGCGTGTCGGGGCTCTCGAAGTCGTACACGAACGAACTGACATTCTCTGCGACCGTACGCCCCGAAATGAGTTCGGTCACCTTCGCGGCGCGCAACGGCAACCTTACAGTGCGCTTTCCGCCGTCCGCCAGATGCACCGAGAAAAGACGCTTGTTGGCGTGCACCACGGCCGGATAGTCAGCATAGGAATGCGCTCCGGCCTTCTTGAGCAGCGAAGCGAAACGCTCCGCGTCAAGAGTGGACTTCTCG
>JAFRBA010000278.1 GCA_017405115.1 Kiritimatiellia bacterium | reverse complement strand
CGATTCGAATTCCTCTACCTCCATCATTTCCAGTTGCTTGAACCACCATTTCGGTGGCCTTTCACAACTCTTCCCGAAGAGAATATCGATAAGGATAATGTTGCTTGAACCACCATTTCGGTGGCCTTTCACAACAAGATCCGGCCGCTTCATGGAGGCCATAGAGTTGCTTGAACCACCATTTCGGTGGCCTTTCACAACCTAGATTTCTCTAGCCGACAGGGAAACAGCGTATTCATTGGGTGAATTCACTGTCGCCCCATCGAAGAAACACATGTATTATACCATAATCTGGACTTCCCGTCCTATCCAAACACAAGAAAATCTTCTGGTTTTGCGCGCGGCGGACGCGGCTCGCCATCTACTACCACATGAACATTCTGCCACGCCCGCTGCGTCAGCGGCAGAATCGTCACTTGCCCCTCCGAAGGCAGGATCCCGTGTACGCGCCTTCTCAGCACCTCGGCTGCATCATCAGTGTCTTCCCACCGCAGATAGACCGACTTCTGAAGCATCTCAAAGCCAAGCTTCATCAATTGCTTGCGAAATCGTCCATACATCCTCCGCAGAAACGCAGAGGTCGTCGGCAGGTCAAACAGCACAAGCGTCCACATTGTCTTCCTCCTCAAAAACCTGCACCGGGATCTCAAGCTCTACGGAGTCCGACAACAGGCACTCCCGCAATGACACCGCCGCCCGCGACAACGCCGCGAACAACGGCACGACCCCTTGCACTGTACGCCAGCGAGACGACAGCAAAGCCTTGAGCAGATACCGCTTGCAGGCAACAGAAAGATCATATGCTCCTGGATTGGCGGTAATCCAGTCATGCACCACCGCGTCCGCAGCTGGACGGAACGGCTCCATAATGTCGGAGGCAAGGCAATGCGGGTTTGTGGGGCCACGATGGTTGATGCCTAGCGCCGTGTTGAGCCCTGCGGCGCAGAGAGCGCGCACACACGACCCATACAGAATGGCGTAGGCATAGTTGAGCGGGCGGTTCGCATCGCTCGCCATGCGGTCGCGGCGGTCGAAGAGACCGAGCCGTCGCCAGTAGCGAAGCGCGGCATGTCCCTCCACGTTCTCTGCGTCGCCTCGGCGGACATCGCGAGCCAGGGCCTCCAGTTCAGCATCCCGCCGTCCATAGCGATCAAGCGTCCGCGATTGCGCCCGGATCTTCGCCTGCACAATCCGCTGCCAGAGCCGGGCGCGCAGAACTGGCCGCGCGGCAATCTGCCCAAGCAGCACAGCGGTCGCCCGCGAATGCGCTGCCAGCGGCTGGAAGATGCCCACCGGCGTGTGCGTGCGGTCGCACGCGACCGCCGTGCCGCTGTTCTTCGCAAGTTCGGCAAGCACGGCCACGCTTACCGACAGGCCCGGCTCCGAGAACATCAGCATCGCCACGTCGCCGACCGGCACGAACTCCGTCGTGCCGTCGGCGCGGCAAATGGCGATGCGCCCTCCGTCGAGCCGCACCCTGTCGCCATATTCTCCTATGTCAAAGATCCTCTCCATCGAATGACTCCCTTCATTTCAGATAAGGAGCCACCCACATGGATTTCCGGCTGCCGAGCAACAGCAGGTTTCATGCTCACACCATGGTGGCTCCTCCTCTTGCCGCCGCAACCATCGGAAAATCCATTACAGCACCTGAGGCGCAATACTGCCGTCATCGAACACGCAGCACCCGGTCAAGAACGGCCTTCGCCTTGCGATAGGCATCGTCGTCCGTCACCAGAAGCGTGCTGTGCATCACAGCATTGCGCATGTCGGCAATAAGGTTGTAATCCTCCTCCGTCAAGGCAGGGAACGCCTTGGAGTAGTGGTAGTATTCCATTGCGCGTCGGGCTTTCCTGCGTTCATCTTCCTTGCCGCCTTGTGTATCGATACGCGCATATTCCTCTTGCGGTATCGGGCATTTTGCCGCGAACCGCTCGAGCGTCGGAAGAATCTCCATGCGAAGCCACCTGCTTTCGCGCTGCTTGCGGGCGAAGAGTTGCGCTACGTCATAAAACAGGAACTGCTTCTCCCCGGGATGCTCCGCCTCCAGCAGTTTGACAATCTTCGACCCATTCTTGCAGACATGAGCAAGCGTATGGCTGAACACATCATTGCGAGAAAGCAACAGCGTTATGCCACCCGAAATCGGACACGGCAACTTGCAGTTAAAATAGTCGCGCACAGTAAGAGCATTGTCATATGCCGTCCTACGTTCATCATAGGCACGAGTTTTTTTGAACTCTTCCCAGTACCGGAGGGCGAACTTCAGCAGCAATCGGTCTTGATTGTGCGCAGTCTTGATCGCGCGTATGGCCTTGTTTATACCACCCCTGCTGAAATCCGGGCGCATCGTGCGCTGATCAGCATCCACCCACGTATTGATTCCCGGAGCAGAAGGATCAAGCAACTCTTCCGTATGGTTGGCATGCGACTTGATATAGCCTACAAGAGGCGACGCATCATAGAAGCCAAGCAGGGCCACGTTCTTGTCTTCAAGGCTGGCAAAAGCCGCAGCCCAATCAACGCCATTAGCACCCACAATGCCGCCGAACGCCCTGGATTCCGCACGGATGACCCGCTCGGCAATGCCGTTTGGCAGTGGAATCTGCGCGGCAACATGTTCACCATCGGTCAGCTTCCTGTCAACGTACGGATGCCCATGTTCGTAGTCAAAGGCATGAGACCACCGATCATAGTCAATCCCGAGAATAGTCTTGACCAGCTCTCCCGTCTCGAAAGGCAATCCCGGTCGGACACCATGCTTGCGGCACAACGCTTTCAGCTCGTCTCCGGCTTTAGCAGCCAGAGACTCCGATTCCTTGGACAGCTCATCTTCAAGGAGTCGCGATGCCGCCTCGGCTAGATCTATCAGTTTCCTGGAGTCGATGGATTTCTTGGCATCCATATATGCATAGCCACCGACCAATCCTTTCCTTCGGGCACTGTCAAGTACTTTGCCCATTTCCCTGCGACGCGAACTACGCAAAATCTCCACCTTATCTCGCAATCTGGCAAGAGCCATGTCCAGCTCAGGGCGCAAGTGTGCAACCGTTCCCTTTATCTCCCGCCCATTCTTCCTTCCACCAACGGCACTTGTCTGATCAAGTGCGTACTTTCCGATTGCGCTCTGGACCAGCTGATACTCGTAATTGTGCGTATCGTTACGACCCGGACGGCTGTGCTGTTCGCCAAGTGAGAGCTGACGGAACTTCCGCTCATGGGAAAGATGATAGTCGAGATAGGCAATGACCCGCGCCACACAAGAAGCGCTACTTACCTGGCAATTTCGCGGCGGATTGACAAGCGCACCCTTTGGACATGCACCCTTTGGTCCGCGCTGGTCGTATGGTTTCCAGAAATTGTCCGCTTCCCACGTTCGGAAGTTCTTCACTCTCACGAGGAAATCTTTACACCAGTTGATTCTTGCGGAAATCCTGCACGACAATTCATTCTTCAGGTCGTCATCATCCGGTATGCCATGCCACTGAACAAAGAACCGCCAGATGTTCTTTGGAAAATATGGGGCAAGGCGCCCTGGCTCATCCAAGATTTCGTCCTTCGTCAGGCCGGAAACAATCCTTACCGCCTCTGCAAGTTCATCATTGGCAAAAATTGACAAGCCCCCAGGGCTATCCGCGTTGAGCATCAGCTCAAGAACCTTGTGATAGGCGACAAAATAGCGGTCAAGCATCGCATTGGTTTCAGCAGGTTTGCGCAATGCGCAGAAGAGCAACCTGCGGAACTCCGACTCGCCAATACAGCTGCGCAGATGTCCGATCCTGATGTCGCCGTAATGTACGGTCGGCCGCCGCCATTCGAATCGGATCGCGCCGTTCTCGATTATATAGTGACGGTCGAGATGGATAGCGTTATCGTTCTCTCTCCCAAAAAGATAGCGATGCCGGCCAAGAGACGGCGTAATGTCGAGACGTTTGAATTTCAGGCTAGGCAGGACCTCGAAGTCCTCGCACCAAGCGGCCGCCAGCGAAACGAAGCGCTCCTTTGCGCGTATCTGCTTGGAGAGGTCGTACTTGCAGATCTTGTTTTCTTCGCTTTCCGTAGAACGAGACGCCAGGTCTGCCAGCAGTTTCTTCTCGTCCGCCAGCGCCAAGTAGTCGAATGACACCCTCGGAACCTTGTTCAGGTATCCAATGATGTTGGCGAAGTTTAGGAAGTTTGGATCTTCCCCGTCAAGCGACACACGTCCACGACGATAGCTGAAGAACGTAAACGCCTTGAGGAATGCCCTCTTGGTGGGTTTTTTGCGTCCCAACTTGCCGATGTCCTCGTCCGAAAGACCGTCGAGCGAATCGCGGCGACGATTCGGAATCCGCATGTCCGCAAAACAACTGAGAAACTCCTCGGCATCGTCCTTGTAGAGCGCCATGCAGACAAGAAACATGATGCCGCGGCGAGTCAGGTCATACATGCGCAATTCCAGTGGCTGTGGCGGCTTGCGCGGCCCACGAAGATTCATAAGGTGCATCTGGTAGAGTTTGCTCGTCTGGCAATTTGGCCCCATGCACTCCTTTTCCGCCATCGGTCGCAATATCCCCTCTAGTAGCACGAACAAATCCCTGTCGCAGACAAGTGCCGCGTTACCCCTGCGATCAAGATGCGCGAAATAGTTACGCAACTCGAAGATTTTTACCGCCACAAGAGGAGCCAGTCGCTTGTAGTCGTGGTCAAATTGCTTCTGATCACCGCTTCTAGCAGCAAAGTCGCGCTGCGGCTCATTAAAGCGAAACGTCCAAAGGAAATCCGCTAAGCGCTGCTTCTTCTCATCAGCGAGGTTTTCAAGTTGTTCCTTGATTCTCCTCTCATCGTCGCCTTCTATTCCTGTGATCTCGCGCAGGTTTGACGCGGCGTAGTTGAGGTAGAGAGTGAAGTCCTTTACCTCGTCCTTCTTCTTTTTCGTGCCCCTGTCCATGGGCACGACGATTCCAAGCCGTTCGGTCAATGCATCCATGCGACTTCCGCCGATGTCGATGCACTTCGGTGCCTTAGAATCATCCCATTTATCAAACGCAGAATCTTGACGATCCGATACATGCCGACGGAATCCGTCGTTGCTCGATCCAACTGTTATTTTCATCGTCTTTTCCTTTCTTGGTTCCTATCGTTTATAAGCTGCGGTTCCTCGCCGTTTCCGCCTCTTGCACGAAATCGTCAGTAATAAAACGCCGGCAGCGCACGCGGATCGGCCGATGCGCGGAGGGCCTCCATCCACTTCTCCGCATGGATCACGCCGAAGAGCTTCGATTGGCCGAACCTCAAATAGGTTTCTTCTGCGGCTTTTGCATACATGCCGGCCTCATCCTTTTTGCCACATGCCGTCAGCGAGCATGACGCCTGCACTAGCGACGCGAGACGGGTAGACCCGAGCACTGGCGCCCAGCATGCGTCAAGCGGCAACGCCTTATCGCCTTCGGCAAAGCATTTCGCCGCCTCATCCGCGTCGTCTGCCGCAGCGGCCAATGCGCCAAGATGTCGCCGGTTCGCCGCAACGAGCCAGCCCTCCGCCTCCGGCGGTGCAGGCAACCGAACGGCAGCCCTTTCCGAAGAGCCTGGAACGGCCGCGCCGTTCCGCCACGCATTGAAGTACGCAAGCGACTTCTGCCGCATCTGGTGGTAGCGGTTGTTGCGGACGGAATTCGCGGAAGAAATGTTGTTTAACTGTTCGCTGGCCTCGTCGAAAGCACTCCTCTCGTCACCCGACCCCGGGTCGAAAAGCGCAAAGAGCAGATGCCTGTAGTTTAGGTCTTGAGCTACATTGCTCTCGGCCTCGTCCTTCGCATCAGGGTCTGCCGCATTGGCGATGGCCTCCGCGGCATCTATGGCCTTCTCGGCGTGACACACCGCCGCAGACCCCGAGAATCCATCAATTCCATGCACTACTCCGAATGCGTGCATCTGGGCGGCAGTGCCGTGGAATCGCATGAGAAGGTCGTCCCTCTCCGGCCCGGAGAAGGATTTCAGCTCTTCCTCAAGTCCTGCCGCCAATGTCCTGTACTCTTCGACCTCTCCCATGTCCTGCGCATTGACGGCGGCCATCACCTGCAGGCGCAGGGCTTTGGCGGCAAAGCCGTTCCTCTTGGCAAACTCTAGGGCCTCATACGTGCATTTTCGCGAATCATCCGTGCGCCCTGCATGGCATAGTGCAGTGGCGAGAAGCGACATGAACTCAAGCCATTCCCCCGGATTCCTTCGGCGGGTCACCGCCTCCTTCATCTGCTCCAACTGCGCGGCGACTTCGTTCCAGCGATGATGGTTCTCGCGGTCGACGTGCGTCATCATGTCCGGCAGGCGACGCAATACATAGTCGCGCGACATGTGCAAGCAGCCTTCAGTGCGCTCAAGATGGTCTCGTATCGCCTTCATCACGCCTTGTTCGTCCATGCCGCCATCAAGCCGGCAAAATCCACGTTCGCCATCGGAAATCACGCCTGGGACATCGGGACCAATCATGAATGCATCGAGGCCCTGGGACT
This sequence comes from Kiritimatiellia bacterium, assembly GCA_017405115.1. The sequence goes on along the minus strand of JAFRBA010000278.1, from coordinate 48,772 downwards.
TCATCGCCTCGAACTTCGGGCGCAACTCCACGTCTTCCAAATGGAAGCTGCCGTCAAACGAACCCGTAGCGAGAACCTGCAGTACGTCGTACTCCGGCAGACCATTCTCCCTGCCGCGCAATGCCGCCATGCGCACAGGCAGTATCAGGCTGCTGCCCTTGACGCCGCCCTTCAACTCCGGACCGTTTCGCATCTGCAGCCGGATGCCGGCAAAGTCCGTCCCCACCAGGGCCCGGCACACTGGATCGCGCCAGGCGGCGATTCCCTCGCCATCGCTCCAATAGGCTCCCCTGGCGTCGGCCGTCAGCTGAAACGGGACAAACCAGGCGTCATTGCCACGACAGACAGGAATAAAACCGGCAGCGGAGAAAAGGCGAGCGAGGCGGCGGCGAAGGACCGCCACAAGACCATGAAGTCCAGTCGGTTCCGGCCAGGCATCGGCGCTTTCCGGCAAAGCGCGCGCCTTGGCACATGGGCGGCAGAACCGAAACCAATCGACAAACGGACGCCAGGCTTTTCCCAAAAGCGGCTCAAGGCCCATAGAGTCCTCTTTGGCCTTCGAAAGGCACCAGCGCACGAGCAGTTCGGCAATCACGGCACGACGTATGTCCGGCGACATGTCGCGATCGCGCGCAAGCGCAACAAGCGCGTCCGAACTCGCAAAAAGCAAGTTTTCAGGTCTGCTTTCGGCTATCTCCAGCAACAACTGCTCGTTCATGTGACTCAACTTTCGGAGGACTCGTCGCCGCCGCGAAGCGGATGGACGCCACCATCCTCGTCGACCAAGGTTAGGACGCCGTCAAATCCATCTGGAACTTCGCAGGCGAACGTCGCACCCTCGACCATGCCAAGCAATTTTGCGTCTTTCCCGAATACGCCCCAGCCGTCCAGAGCCTGCGACCGATTGCCGTCCAAGCCAAACACGCGCAACATGAGATGATTGTCTGCTGGAACGTACCGCACAAGCACCACGCCGCCCAGCCCGTCAACTCTGCAGTTCGCGCTGACCGGAGCCTTCGAGTTCTCCGCCGCAAACGCATAGTCAGACTCGAACACAGAAGATTCCCTAAACGGCACAAGCGACTGTCCCTTCAGTGCCTCGCCCACCTGCGCCAACCAGGACAGTCGATTGGCCAATGCCATATCCTCAGCATCGAGTTCGGCGAAGTTGGCAAGTTCATAATTTTCGTATTCGACGCGCGGATCATCGCGACGCATAATCGGCAACCCAGTTCGTGCAATCTGGTTTTCGGTGAGTTCCCCGACACCAACAGACCATTTCCAGGCGCTAACGGCATCCTCAAGTTCAACATCGCTAAAGGCGTGGACAATCCAGCTCTTGGATAGAGATTCTTCGAACAGCGAACGCGCATTCCACAGCTGCAAAACCCGAAGACCAACCCCACCGTCGATTCGCGCTTTAAGCTCCATCTCTGTAGCCGGGTTTGAATAGTCGGAGAATGGAATCACCAGCCAAGACCTTTCATCCCATCGTCTCGCCACAAGCACGTATGTGGGGCGCTCCATGCCAGACAACATCCTAATCTGCCCTGTCGCAATCTCCTGATCGAATGGACGAACATGCCGTGCACATTCCTTCCGGGCCGCATCGTTTTCTTCCGGCGTGGTCGAAGTGACCGTCTCGTCAAAAGTCGTTTTCATCAACTTCCGCCTTATGGCATACTGGGTAAAGAACCCATGTATAGACTTTTGGCGAACATCATTTAATTCATTTCTGTCCATTTGCAAACTCCTTCACTCTGCGGTCTTCTCTTTCAACGCTATCCTAGATAAGATAATATCTCCTGCTTTTTCCAACTGGCAACGCTTTTTTATCCACCGCAAGAAATATTTCGTACCGGAGGCATCAATGAGCAACCACTCCCGCAACTCTGCGTTGAGCCTTCCGAGAATCGCCATTGGATCATCCTCTAGCTTTTTCAGCTCATTGGCCGCAGTCGTCTTGCCCACGCCCAATGCCGAGAGGACGTCGTTGTCCGCATATATCTTTATTCCATTGACATTTGCAAGCACTAGACAGCACATTCTTGGCGACAATGCTTTTTCCAGCTCCTCGATCCACTGAGCCGGGACATTTATCGATTCTCCGTCGTCACTCGTCCATTCGTCCTCTGTTTCGGCCTCCACAGCCTTGTCTGGACTTATCGCATTCATGGCAACCAGCTCAAAACCTTCCACGCCACTGTCATCGGCCTTCTCGTGAGTCTCGGCATCTCGCGACTTGTCGAGCACAAGCATACCTTCGCCTTTGAAATGCGCTGAATAATTAGTAAGAAGCCATTCCTCCACCACTTGGTTAATCACACCGGTGTGCCCCAGCAATTTCCCAATTATGACTTTCAGCGGTGGATCGTCACTCTTGGCCACGGCGGCCCACACATCGTCCTTCCATGCCTTCGCCTTGCGCAGATAGCCAGCCTCTCCATGGTGTCCTTTCTTGTACCTCTCGCCCACTTCGTATTCTGCTAGGGCTCCATCGAACTCCTGAGCGAAGTCAACATCAGCAAACGGATCGCGACCCTCACCATCTTTGTCTTGGAAATGTCGTGCATAAGGCGAGAGTTTGCGCCTAAACGCATTCTCAATCATTTTAGAAAGTATTTCCTCATCCTCTTTGGTGCCAACAATCGGTAAATCACCCCGTGGCTTGCCGATGCCATGTACCCAGCACACGTCTTTCCAAACGTTCCACGCATTGAGTCTGCGAGCGTTATCTTCTTTAGTATGAGCCATTTCACACTTCCTTCCCGCTTAACAACACGTCCAGTCGTTGCATCTCGTCGCGTTCAAGGCGTGATTTGGTGGCATTCTGCGTGATCCCATCCGCACATCCGAAGTCGTTGAACCGAAGCGGATACGGACGCAATACAGGGAAATAACTGGGCCTGTCGTGATGTGCGGAACCTTCGGGGCTTAGATGCCGCACCGACAGAACATTTTGGCCTGAAGGGTTACGCGAAGTGCCTATTAGCATCGGAATCATGCTGTAAAGACCAGTCGTCTTCTTTCGTGCTATCGAAAGACCAGGATGATGCTTGCTGTTTTTCTTCCAAATAAAATCAGGGATCTTTTCGTTCCATATCCGATTATGCACCCACCACAATGTTCCCTTGGAATAATCCAAGAGAAAGTCCAGTGCTTTGAACCTGCGTTCGTTCGAATACATCTTTGCTCCTTTGTCAACACCTAACCTAGTCTACGTGAGAAATCTTTATTTTGCACTCTCTTTAAAATCGCCTTGAGGTCTTCAATGCTGTAGTCACCAGTCGAAACTTCAACCTTGCCATTAACGACTTTCCACTTGGCCTTCTGCTTTGTGCTGCACTTTGCTTACACCATTGCCGCCTTGCCTGCGCTACCACGCCCAGAACAAGACTTTGTACTTGTGCTTGCTCTCATTGCCATGCTCCTTTTGCTCGATTCTTACTCTTTCGTCTTCCTCGAAGCTTGCGATCCTTTCCAGACATCGGCGGGGGCGGAAAACGGAAACCTCCTCCGATGCATCGCATGAGGCGCCTGAGAGAGCCCGTAAAGATACACCGAAGGAGGCAAACTGCATTTTGAGGGCAGTCACCCTTCTGTGCGCCTTTACAAGCGAAGTTCTCAGGCTTTCTTGCGACGCTTCCCATGTCCGCAGGAGGCCGGTCGACTCCGCCGCCTGCGCGGGAAATCTATCGCTCCGCTTCGGCTTCCAAACATTAGAATTTCGGTCAGACCGTTTTTCCAATGTTTGCATTCCTCGCAGAACACCACGAATTATACCAAAACCTCCTCGCCCAAATCAAGCGACCCAATTCCAAACATTGGGATTTCGGTCAGACCGTTTTTCCAATGTTTGGAAAAACCCAGCACCTTCGTTTCCTGTCTCTTTCAAGCAGCCCCCGCTTCTTCAGGCGTCCCACGACAAGATACGCCATGCTCAAGCTCATCTTCTTCCTTTCCGCCAAAAGCGGGACATCCATCCCCGGATCAACTCTCAGCGCAGCAAGCACCTCTTCGTCGCGCAATCCGCTTCTCACCGCCCTCCTATGTTCGCCATCCCGTGCGCAACGAAGCTCCATCGACGCCTTCTGCACCTCTGCGATGTGCGCGGCGCACTGCGCTATCATCGCCTCGGTGGTCAGATGGTCCGCCGGCACCTCGTATCCTGCGGCCCTCTTCCTCGCGATCTCCTCCGCCCTCCGCAACTTCTCCTCCTCGAGTAGCGCCGCCATCAGTTCCTCATGGCACCGCGCAATCTCGTCAAGCGGCGTGTCCGCCCCATATACAAAACGCATTCCGGCGACAGCCGTTGGATCTCCTCTGCGGAACGCAGCATAGCTGCTCCACGGATATCCGTCAAACCTGTCTGTGGCCGCAGCGCGTATCGGGTTCAGGTGAATATAGCCAAGGCACTTAGCCATCTCAGATTCCACCTGCGGCACAACCCTGTCGAAGTACACGGACTCCCACAGCGTCCCCTTGTGGGCGTTTCGCTTGTTGTACTCTGTCGTGAACCACTGCTTCACTATCTTCATGAAACTGCCGACACTGTACATCCTTCGCAGCTGCCCGGCAAGCCATTCCTCGACGCGACGTTCCCCCGCCTCGCCCTCCTGTCGCCACTGCGAGAACGTCGCCTCCATTGCCGTCGCTGCGTTCCTGCCATTGAGAACGCCGTACCTCCTTACTATCTCCTGCTCATCAAGCATCTCGGGAGACGGCAGGAATACGAGGATGTGGAAATGGTTTCCCAGAACACACCAGCCAAGCAGCCTGATGCCCGCGAACTCCGCAGCCCGGCGCACAATCTCAAGGAAGTCCATGCGTTCGGACTCCTTGAGAAAGTATACACGATGAGCGATGCGACTGATCAGGTGGTGGACAGTCGCATGTTCCTTGTTCCGCGTATTTGAATTAGCCATATTCCCCCTTTCCGCATCTCCAAACATTGGAATTTCGGTCAGACCGTTTTTCCAATGTTTGGAATTATACCAAAACCGCCGCGCTGAAATCAAGCGAGGCTCGCGTTTTTCAACCGAAAATAGACAATGCATGCACATTTTTCGGACGAAAGAGTCCAATGCTGTGCACATTTTTCGGACGAAATCCCCTTAGATGCATCGCAAGAGGCGCTGTATGTTATCGGTCCGACTTGGACTCGTCTTCTATCAATGTAAACCTCTCGAGGAGGGACAGCCACGCCCTTACAAGTTTCTCGTTCTCCATGGAAAGCAGCTCCGCCTGGTTATACCTCTCTGAAGCGCCAGCCTTGTCCCCATCCTTGTTTTTCTCGCGCAGGGCTTTTATCCGCCGGTTGTTCTCCTCGCCTTTCCTGTCGATTTCCAGCATTTGATTCAGGATCTCACGCATTCTCTCGGCCCTGACAGGATCTTTCTCCTCTACCCTCTTGAGCCTTTGTTTGTGGGACTCGTCCGTTCGGCAATGGTACGACCCAGAGAACGAAGACCACGCCGCGTCGTCCTGCGACGAACAGTCGTTCAATGCCTGCTGAATTGCAAAAAACTGCTTCACACGCTTGATTTCTGGTTCTAACTGCTTCCTTTCGCGATAAGACGCGTATGCGTATGCGATTGCGGCAAAGAACGAAATCCCCATCGCCGTTTTATACATCCACGCGAATCTGGCAACCGCCATTTTGACACGAAGTCGCTTGAGATCTTTGATCAGCGCCTTGGCGGACTGGTAGCGGCGGGATGGGGTCGGATCGGTCGCCTTGTTAAGGATGCGCCACCACGCCGGGAAAAGCGCCGCGCCCGTGTCGGCCTCCATTGCCGGGCCCTTGTCGAGATCCTCGACCTGCCGGCCGAAGCTCGCGGCCTTCAGCGTAAGGCCGAGGCAGTAGATGTCGCTTGCAGGCTCGGTAAACTTCCTTTCCGGCGGAAGATATACGGGCGTACCGACGGTCGACACCGCGACGGATTCCTCAATGACAAGACCAGGATCGGAAAGGACCGGACGCCCGCCGACGTACAGCACGTTTTCGGGCTTTATGTCGCGGTGTAGCAAGTGGTGGCGCTGAAGCGCGGCGAGTCCATTCGCCAACGAAAGCGCGAGCTTTACGCACTCCTTGAGCGAGAGCGCCTTTTCCCCTGCAATGACGCTGGCGAGCGTCTTCGGGCGGTAGCCTTCCGGTGAATCCAGAGGCCTGCCGAACTCGTCGTCCGCAAGGTCCATGACAGTGTAGAAGCCCCATTCATCCTCGCCGAGCTCCCTCATGCGGACGAGCCCCTCATGCTGAGGAATTGCCCTATACAGCCTCGCGCCGCGCAGTTCGCGTCCGTAGCGCTCCGCGCCGATGTTGTCGCGGCGGCAGACTTTCACCGCCGCGCGTTCGCCCTTGCCGTTTGCCGCGACATAGACGACGCCGTATGCGCCGCGCCCGATCTCGCGCCCGAGCCGCCATTCGCCGCAGTCAACACTGGCAGTAGTCATAAATCCCATCTCAGACTTTCCTTCGATTTTGCACCTCGTTTTCGCCCTTTGAAATACTAATCATCACGCGATGTTAGTATTTTGACGTACGAATATTCTACCATAAATTCAGGTCTGCAGACGGGAACCTCGCGAAAATCCCCGCCCGCAGGCCTGTCCGGGCTCTCTCAGCCGGAACTGCCTTAATGGCACGCGAATATACGACAGCAAGAAAAGAATCTGACATGCCGATCATAACGATTTAAGCACAGTCGATGTCGGGCGCATCTCCACAAGTCACCACCTCGTCTCCTGATGATTGGAAACAACTATTTGAAACAACTTTCTTTTACGGCGGGCAACCTCCCGCCGTCTTACGAACGCTGCGCAGTTGCGCGGCGAAAAGGAAAAAGTTGTTTTCACCAGTTGTTCAAGTTGTTTCCAAACCTATACGCGCGCGGGTGAAAAACACAGATGCGCAGTCGATGTCAGACTTCGGACGTGATATCGTATATGATGCCAGAATGGGTACTGACAAAAACAACATAGTTCGCAACAACGGGAGACGTCCATTTAGACGAACGCGGTTCCTCGCGTCCGTCATTATGTCCTCGCCGACTGTTGCGTTCGTGTATTCGCCTCTTCTAATCGTGCAGACGGTCGCAGGAATCGCCGTCCCGTTCGCGACGGGACGCTTCATCGACGCGCTCGTCGGCGGATTGCCGCCAATTGCACCGTTTGCACTGCTCGCAGCGCTCCTGGTTGTCCGAGCCGTCATGACTCCGTGCCTCAAACGACTTGTGCTCTCCCGCGCAAGGAACATCGAGCTGACACTTCAAGGGCGCGTTCTCGACGGCATCATGGGATTCTCCCCTTCTGAACTCTCATCCCTCGCCGATGGGTCACTCGTCGCCAAGCTGACACGCGACGCATACGCAGTCGGTGGATTCGTCAGCGGACTCTATCCCCGCCTTCTTACCGCCGTCGTCACGATGGTCGCCGCCGGCTTCGCCCTATACTCTCGCTCATCTGCGCTCGCCAACTCCTTCATGGCGTTCATCCCCATATGCATCGTCCTCTTCATCCCATTCGCACGACGCTTCGCCGCAAACTCCCACGCCGTGCGCAAGAAAAGCGACGGGGCTTTTGCCTCGCTCTTCGACTTCTTCAACTCGCTTCCCTTCCTGCGCACGCTCGACGCAGAACGCCGCTTCGCAGATTCGCCACGACAGTCAATGCGCGACCTCAAGGACGGCAACTGCGCGATGGATCGCCTGACTGTCGCATTCGGCGCGCTCCTCGGCGTAATACTTGTCGTCGGGGAGATTTCCGTCCTGGGCGTCGCCGGCACATTCGCCGCGAAAGGCGCGATCCCCGTTGGCGACGTAGTCGTCTACCAGATGCTCTTCCTAGCCGCCATGCAGTCCATCCAGGGAATCGTCTCGCTGCTCCCCGAAACGGCGACTCTGCGCGAAGGTGTCGACTCGCTCTACGAGATACTAACCCACGCTCCGCCAAGGCGGGGAGGCGTCCGCCTTGACGCCATAGAAAGCATCGAATTTCGAAATGTCACGTTCGCCTACCCTGGCGCGGAAAGAAGGCCAGTCGTCAAGGATTTCTCGGCAACGTTCCGCGCCGGCAAGATCGTTGCACTCGTCGGAGCGAACGGGGCCGGCAAGACGACGCTCCTCAAGCTGGCCACAGCCGCACTTGAACCGCAGTCCGGCAAAATACTTGTAAACGGCTCGCCCATGCAATCGCTTGATGAAGGTTTTTTCAGACGGAGTGTCGGAATCGTCTTTCAGGACAGTTTGCTCGTCACGGGCACCGTGCGCGACAACATCACCCTGCGAGACGACCCTATGTTCACAAGGGAAGAAATGGACGAAGCCATCGCGCTAAGCGAACTTGACAAAGTCGTCAGGCGGCTACCCAGTGGACTCGACACGCGCGTCGGGCTCAACGGACAGTCCCTGTCGGGCGGCGAAATGCAGCGCCTTGCAATCGCCCGAGCGCTCATTCGGAAACCAGGCATACTCGTCCTAGACGAAGTGACAAACCATCTCGACGCGGATGCCCGCGCCGCGTTCGGAAAACTGCTCCGACAACTCGCATCAGGACGCATCGTCCTCGTCGTCAGCCACGACCCTGCCCTCATCGACCTCTGCGACGAGAAAATATTTTGTCAGATTCCCGAAAAGCCATCGTATATTGGGGCGTAGTGGACGGGTGTCCACTGCATTGGTTAACCAAGAAACAAAGGAGAAACAACAAAATGACACCAAATGACATCGCGACCAGCGTCGCAGGACTCGGTTCTGTTGGAGGCGGAAACATCACCTCAAGCACGAACTTCACGCAGTCGTCTACTGCTAGCGGCTGGATGACGGATGATGCAAGGACCTGGGACTGAGCAAAGCACAATTCAACAAAAATCGGGGCTGGCCTAGCCAGCCCCTTTTTACAAATCCCACAGCCGAACTCAGACATGATCTTCATTTCCACCTGCAGTCAGGACACGACGACCGACATCGTTATGAAGGAACTGGACGCGAATGACGTCCTTCGCTTCAACATCGACAAGCCAGATGACTTCGCCTGGGACTTTCACCGCAACGGATTTCGAATCGCGGACAAGGCAAACGGTAGCGAAATCACGGAGAAAACATTCACCTCCTTCTATCTCCGCAAACCAATGTACTTCGACCTCATCGACGTTTCGAAGTTCGGCTGCGTCGAGAATTGGCGCAGAGAGGAAACTACGGAGCTTTTCAACGACTTCTTCCGCGAGTGCCAGAGCCGCGGCAAGGTCGCGCTCATTCGCAGCCAAAACAACAAGTACGGCAAACTGCGGCAGTTGCTCGCCGCCAAGAAATACTTCCGCGTTGCTCCGTGGCATTTCTTCCATGGAGAGCTGCCGGATGAAATGAAGTGCGGTCGATGGGTCGTAAAGTCGATGACGTCAACGACGATTGGAGAGGGCAAAGTGTTCTTCGTCAAGGAAGTCGATCCCGCCGCGCTCGACCTTTCTTATCCGTGGTTCGTTCAAGAGCGTATAGACGGCGAGGAGGAAGTGACGGTTGTCTACATCGACGGCAAGACATATGCGGCGAACGCTCCCCGCTCATCTTTCGGTGGCGAAGACTCTCGCAAGTCCCTTATGGAAAAACCGACTGCCTGGCCGCGATGCGAGTTATCGCACGAAGAGGAGCGCGCCATAAAGGGCTTCATGGACGAAACCGGCTACAGGTTCGGGAGGTTCGACTTCATCCACAAGGGCGGCGAGTTGTGGTTCCTGGAGCTGAACCCAAACGGACAATGGGCGTGGCTCGACGAGAAGAACGAGCACGGGCTCGTGTCAATGGTCGCCGATGCAATCAAGTCAGAGGACCTGGCGCATCGGGGACGTCCATCTCTTCAAGGACCTTCGCAACGGCCTCTCGCAGCTTCGCGGTGAGACGCGTACGGATCTGATAGAGATTGTCGCGGGTGAGACCGTAGAGCTTCATGACGGTCTCAGTGTCCTGTCCCTCGACCGTGCTTGCGACGAACGCCGCGTAGTGCTCCGGCCTGACATCCGGCTTGATGCGGCGCAGTGCCTCTTCCAGCGCGGCAGCCTGCCATTCGCGTTCGGAGAATCCGCCATCTTCCGTAGCCGCCCCCTTCGCCTCTTCCCAGAACGCTGCCTTGAGGTCGGCGTCTCGCTTGCCGGCCTTCAGCTTGTCCATGACGCGCCAGTGGACGAGCCCCGTAAGATACGACCTGAACTTGCCCTTTGCACGGTCGTACTGGAACGTTGGGAGATTCCGCGCAAGGTCGGAGAAGACGACCTGAACGACGTCATCGGCGTCTTCTTCCCTAAGGCCCTTCGAGCGGGCTACCGAGAACACGAACCCCGCATAGAGGTCGAAAAGCCGCTGCCACGCCGCCTCGTTTTCGGTGTCCGCGACAGCCCTGATGACGCTGGAGCGCGTCGACTCGTTGTTGAAGTGCTTGTATGTCATTAATAGACGACGCCTTAAGCGCCATGGCCGATCTCTAACTCAAGCCGCCAGTCGCCGCAGCCAACGCGAGCAGAGGTCACGCGGGACTCGCGGCGCTGTCGGCCATGAACCGACGGCCAGCCTCAACGGCCTTAAGGTTGAGGTCGAGCAGGTTCGCCTTGCGGGCGGATATCGTGTGCTTCAGCGCGTCCAGCATCGTCTCGGACTTGACGCACCCAAGCTTCTCGACTATCGCGCCGAGCATGATCATGTTCGCGAGAGACGCCGCCTCCATCTCCGTCGCCATCTGCGTGGCCGGGATGTACACGACGTCCACGTCGGCCCTGCGGACCTTGCGCGCGATGAGCGACGAGTCGACGAATATCGTGCCGCCAGGGGCGACCGCATCCTCGAACTTGTCGAGCGACGGCTCGTTCATCACCATCAGCACGTTCGGGTGCGCGATGATCGGCGAACCGACCGGCTCGTCGGAGATTATCACCGAGCAGTTGCAAGTGCCTCCGCGCATCTCAGGCCCGTACGACGGAAGCCACGAAAGCTCCCGCCCCTCCAGGAGACCGGCGTAGGCCAGGACCTTCCCGGAGAAGAGCAGCCCCTGCCCGCCGAAGCCCGCCATTACAGTCTCGTAAGTCATTTCGCCGCCTCCTTCGCCGCATCGGCGTCCTTGTCCCTGTAGACTCCAAGCGGGTAGAACGGGATCATCTTCTCCGCCACCCACTGGCACGCCTTCTCCGGCGTGAGGCCCCAGTTCGTCGGGCACGTGGAGACGACCTCGACGAGAGAGAAGCCCTTGCCCTCGACCTGGTTGCGGAACGCCTTCAGGATCGCCTGGCCGGCCTTGCGCACGTTGGGCACGCTGTTGACCGCGACCCGCGCGAGGTATGCGGGCGCGTCGAGCGACGCGAGCAGCTCGCAAATTCGTATCGGCATGCCCTGCGTGGCGGGGTCGCGCCCGTACGGCGAGGTCTGCGTGACCTGCCCCACGAGGGACGTCGGCGCCATCTGGCCGCCCGTCATGCCGTAGATCGCGTTGTTGATGAAGATGACCGTCACGTTCTCGCCGCGGCATGCGCACGAGACCGTCTCGCAGAGCCCGATCGACGCAAGGTCGCCGTCGCCCTGGTAGGTGAAGACTATGCTGTCGGGGAGCGAGCGCTTCACGCCCGTCGCGACGGCCGGCGCGCGCCCGTGGCTCGCCTCGATCATGTCGCAGGCGAAGTAGTCGTACGCCATCACCGAGCACCCCACCGGCGCTATGCCGATCGTCCTGCCCTCGATGCCCAGCTTGTCTATCGCCTCCGCGACCAGCCTGTGCACTATGCCGTGGGTGCATCCCGGACAGTAGTGCAGCACCGCGTCCGTCAGGGCCTTCGGCTTCTCGAACACCACCGCCATCACTTCGCCTCCTTCTCGATTGCGGCGACCACCTCGTCCGTGGACGGGATCATGCCGCCGACGCGGTTGCACATGGCCACGGGCTTCGAGCAGCGCACCGCCAGCTCCACGTCCTCGCTCATCTGGCCCATGTTCAGCTCCACGGTTATGAAGCACTTCACCTTCTCGGCCGCCTTCGCGAGAGGCGCCTTGGGGAACGGGAAGAGCGTGATCGGGCGTATCATCCCGACCTTGATTCCGCGGCGCCGGCACTCGGCGATCGCGTTCTTCGAGACGCGCGCCGTGATGCCGGTCGAGACGACGCATATCTCCGCGTCGTCCATCAGGTACTCCTCCCACCTGGTCTCGTCGCGCTCGAGCTGTTCGTACCGCTTGAACCGCTCGATGTTGGTCTTCTCGAGCTCGTCGGGCTTGAGGTAGAGCGAGTTGATGATGTTGTGGGGGCGCTTCATCCCGGTGCCGGTGACGGCCCAGGGCTTGCCCTTCATCACCTCGGCCGGGTCGGTCTGCTCCTCGGGCAGCACGACCGGCTCCATCATCTGGCCCATCGTGCCGTCCGCCAGCAGCATCGCCGGCATGCGGTACTTCTCGCCGAGCTCGAACGCGAGGCGCGTGAGGTCCGCCATTTCCTGCACCGTGGCCGGTGCGAGGACGATGATGTGGAAGTCGCCGTGGCCGGGGCCGCGGGTCATGAAGAAGTAGTCGGACTGCGACGGCTGGATGCCGCCGAGGCCGGGGCCTCCGCGCTGGACGTTGACGATCAGCGCCGGCAGGTCGGCGCCGGCCAGGTACGACATCCCCTCGGCCTTTAGCGACACGCCCGGCGAGCTTGAGCTCGTCATCGCGCGCCGCCCCGTCGAGGCGCATCCGTAGACCATGTTGATCGCCGCGATCTCGCTCTCGGCCTGCAGGAACGTGCCGCCGATCTTCGGCATGCGCTTGGCCATGTACGCCGCAATCTCCGTCTGCGGCGTGATGGGGTATCCGAAATAGTGACGGCAGCCGCAGCGTATCGCCGCCTCGGCGATCGCCTCGTTGCCCTTCATCAGTGCCTTTTCGCTCATGTCCTCACCTCTCCACCGTGATAACGCAGTCCGGGCACATGAGCGCGCACGACGCGCACCCCACGCACTCCTCCGGCTTCGTCAGCTCGACCGGGGCGTGGCCCTTGTGGTTGAGCTTCGTCTTCGAGATGGCGAGTATCTTCTTGGGGCATGCGGCCACGCACAGCCCGCATCCCTTGCACAGGTCTTCCCTGAATGTCAGTTTTGCCATTTCCTGATCCACCTCCGTGTTAGTTGTATATTATACCATAATCGCCGCTCGGCGTGGGGTGCCCCTTTCCCCGGTCAGGAGCGCCCGTGCATGACGGATACGATCCGGACATTGCTGGGCTCGTGGCCGTTGCGCGTCACCTCAATATGCGTCCGGATCCGCTCGCGAAGACGCTCAACGTGGCTGATGACCCCGACCTTCCGAGTGCCGGTCAGGGCGTTCAGCCGCTCCAGAACCTCTATCGCCGAGTTCAGGTGTTCGCCGCTCAAGGTCCCAAAGCCCTCGTCGATCAGCAGCATGTCGACGCCAAGCCCGGTGTCGTTCATCCCCGCGAGGCCAAGCGCAAGCGCCAGCGACACGATGAACTTCTCGCCGCCGGAAAGCGTGTTGACCGGACGCACCACGTAGCCCTCGTTCGCGTCGACGACGGACAGCACAAGCCCTTCACAAGACAGCTCGTACCGGTCGGAAAGCTGCTTCAGGTAGTAGTTCGCCTTGCCCAGCACGTTCATCAGCACGTACGACTGTATCTCCCGCTGTATCTTCTTCCCGGTCTGGTCGCCGAAAAGGTCCGCGATCGGCTTCCACTCGTCGCGCACAGCCCGAGCAGCCTCAAGCTCCCTCTCCTTCGCCGCCCGGTCGCTGGCGCACCTGTCGTCCGCCGCGATCCTCTGCAACTCTGCGGCAAGCTCGTTACGAAGGCGATCGCCCTCTGCCTTGAGCTCCTCGCACTTCGCCGAGAGCTCCTCGGCGTTGTCCTCATCGGAGAGATCCTGCGGTCTCTTGCCGTCCTGCTCGCCGCGCTGCTGGACGACGTGCGCAAGCTGTCCGAGCAAGGTGTCGACCTTGACCGGCGAATCCTCGTCGGCTTTCCCGGCCGCCGCGCCCTCGGCAAGCGCAGGGGCCTTCTCGATGGCGCGATTGCGGCACTCGGCGATCTTCGCGGCGCGTTTCTCGCAGTCGGAAAGGCCGTGCCTCGCCTCCACGAGAGACTCCTTCCGCCTGCGGTAATCCCGGGACGATTCCTCGAGCGAAGCCTCCCAGCCATCCTGATCGGCCTCCCATGCGTCCCTCCACGCGGGAATGACGATCTTCGCGGAAGCATCCGCAAGCGACTTCTCGGCGCGCGACTCCTCCGCCTTTACGCCGCTCCGAGCCTCTTTGATGGAGGACTCGCAGTTTAGGCATGCCCTTTCCCTGACGGACAGAGACTCCTTCGCCTCGTCCTTGGCCTTGCGAAGCTTCTTGATCGACCTGGTGATTTCCTTTAACAAATCCTCCTGCGCTTCGCCCGCGGCGATCCTGTCCCCGAGATCGGCGACGACCTTCTCGCATTCAGCCAACGCGGCAGCCACGCCTTCCTTGCTTCCGCCGACGCCCAATGTCGCCACCATCGCCTGTATCTCGTCGTAGGAATCCCTGACGGCTTTCCTGTCCGCCTCGATCTGCCTCTTGGCGTCGGACACCTTTGCCTCGGCCCCGTCTGCCGCGGCCTTTGCCGCATCGAACGCCCTCTCCGCCTTGACGCAGGCCTTGTCCGCCGCGGCATACGCGGCGCTCTTCTCTTCCATAAGCGCCGAAAACACGCTGGAACTGTTCAACTGCTCGATCCGCGACCTGCAGATCGGGCACTCGTCCCCGACGTGCAGCCCTGCGACAATCCTCTCTATTCCGTCCTCGATCAGGCCCTTGACCCTGTCGCGCTCCGCCTTCGCGGCATCGCGCTTCGCGGCCGCCGTTCTGGCAGCATCCTCAAGCGCCGGCAGGGCCGCCAGGCTCTTCGCCAGCTCATCCTGGCGATCCTTCAAGGCCTCTTCGTGCGCCTTCTTGTCTCCGAGAAGCCTGTCAATCCCCTCCAGCCGCGCGCCGAGAATCTGGATGTCGCCGCGCCTCTTTACGGCGGACTCCTTTGCCTTGCGGAGATCCTTGAGCTTCATCGCTTCGAGCTTCTGCTTCTCGGACTCTTCCTTCGCCGACTCAAGGTCGAGGATCCTGACGGACGCTTCAAGCGCCGCGGCTGCCTCTACCCTCTCTTTGTTCAGGGCGGGGAGGCTCTTCTCGAACCTGGCGAGACTGGCCTCTGCCGCGGACTTCTTCTCGCGGGCGTCGCGGACGTGCCAGAGGTCTGTAATGATCGCGGCGGCCTGCTCATACATGATCGCCTTCGGCTCGTTCGCGGCGAGGAACGCGTCTATCTTGTCCACGGCATCCCTCGCCGCCTGCAGTTGCGCGGCAGTCTCGGCTTCGGTAGCCCTGAGATCGGCGAATGCGACGGCGAGGTCTGCTCGGACCTTCTGCTCGCCTTGCGCCAGCTCCGCGGCACGGAGCAGCCAGTCCCTCCGTGCTTCATGCGCCTTTATGAGCCTGTCCGAATCGTCAAGCTTCCCCCTGAGCTCCTTGATCTTCGCCTCGACGACCGGACGCTCCATGCCAAGGCCGGCCAGCAGCTTGATTTCCTCGCCCAGCAAGGCGACTGCCTTGCTTAGATTCGCGTACTTTTCCCCGATGGCAATGCCGAACTGCTTGAACTTTTCCGTGTTCGTCAGCTTCTCGAGGATTTCCGCCTTGGCGTCCTCGCCGCCGAGCAGGAAGTCCGTGAACTGGCCCTGCGCCAGCAGCGTCGTCCGGCAGAACTGCTCAAATTCGAGCCCTACTGCGTTCTTGAGCACCGGCCAGATGTCCCTGTCATGCGTGTACTCCAGTCCGCCCTTGGAGCGGTCTTTCCAAGTCCACTCGGCATCCTTGAGCGTGCCCTTTTTGCTGCCGCGCGTAACCGCGCCCACGGACCACCGAGCCTCGTACGGCTTGCCGTCGTTGCCGACGATCTCGACGACGGCGCTCGCGGAAGTTGCGCCGTGGCGCACGAGCTGGCGCGCGTCGTTGAACGCCATCCCTCCGACCTGGAGCTCTTTCTTGCGGCGATCGTCCGAGTATCTCGGCGTCTTGCCGTAGAGGGCGAGCGTGATCGCGTCGAGGACGGTGGTCTTGCCGGACCCCGTCTCGCCACAGATGAGGAAGAGCGGCGAGTCCTTCAGCGGGCCGTTCTCGAAGTCGATCTCCGCAGACTCGATGGACGCGATGTTCCTGATGGCGAGCTTCCTGATCCTCATGCGCCCACCTCCTCCATGAGCAGCTTGATGAGCTCGCACTGCCGCGGCGTGAGCGACCGCCTAGAGGAGAGAATCGCAACGACCTCCTCGTTGGAGAGCTCCTTGAGCTCTTCGACGGAAAGCACCTTCCTCGCCGCCGCCGCGTTCCCGGCGACCTCCCTGCGGATCGGGTTGACCATGCAGTACCGATAGTTCTTCGCCACGCAGGCGCGGCGCGCGCGCTCCGCCCAGTCGGGCCCCACGGCGCCGTTCTCGCCCAGGGCGACGTTGAGGCGTATGTAGGTCTCGGCGGGCGCGCCGAGGGTCTCCACGGCCTTCAGCGCGTCGTCGAAGGCGAGGCCGTTCCTGCCGCCGACGGTGACTACGTCGCGCATCGGCGCGAGCACTTCGGTGCGCACCGACGGCTCCTTGCCGGATTCCACCTCGACGATGTCGACGCCGTGCTCGTACGTCTCGTCGAAGTGAACCGCTCGCGGCGTTCCGCAGTACCGGGCGACCTTCCTCTCGCCCTTGACCCACTGCGGACAGTGTATGTGCCCGAGCGCGATGTAGTCGTAGCCCGGCCCCAGCACGCCGGGATCGACGCACTCCTGGCCTCCGATTGCCAGCGTCCTGTCCTGGCCGGTGAAGTCCGTATCCCTGCCGACCGCGAGGTGCGCCATCAGTACGCACGGCCGGCCATGCGCCAGCTCCGCGGCGAACTGCGACATCCCCGCGAAGTACTCGCGGATGCGGCTCTCGCCCGGCGCGCCGGCGACGGACGGGAAATTGCGCTCATGGCAGAACGGAACGGCGGCGACTACGCCCTTCTGCGCGATGTCCACGACATTCTCCGCGAACACGGCCCTGCCGTCGCCGTCTTCCGCCGGGTTCCCGAAGACATGCACATGGTGGCGGCGCCAGAGCGATTCGTCGACGACCAGCCGCGAATAGCTGTCGTGGTTGCCGGCGATCACGACGGTCTCCATCCTTGGACACGCCTCGGCAATGTCCAGAAGCGCGTCGGTAAACTTCTTGGCCACGTCGTTCCCCGGCGTGCCGGTGTCGAAGACGTCTCCGCCCACAAGCAGGGCGTCGGGCCGCACCTTCGCCACCACGGCCTTGAGCTGCGAGAAAAAACGCTCCTCCTCGTCGGCGCGGTCCCATCCGTGGAGGCGGTCTCCAAGGTGCCAGTCGCTAGTGTGTATGATCTTCATAGCCGTTCGTACAGCAGGAGGTCAGCGGCCAAGGGCATTGCGCTCGGCCGGGGTGATTCTGCCCGACTGCCTCAAAGGGATAGGCGCATTATATCAAAATCGGCCACTTGCAGGCAATAAAGCACCAGATCCTTGCGGAATCACCTCTACCCTACAGCGCCGTCGACGCGGACGGCTAGAGCCGCGATGTCGTCGGACTGCTCCGCGCCTGCCGTGAAGGCGTCCAGCTCCCGCTCCATGTTCTCGACAAAGCTGGCCGGCGAATCCTTTGCGTGCGCGGACGCGAACGCCAGCAGTCTCTTGGCGCCGTACTGCTCGTGGTCGGCCCTTTCGGCCTCGGTGACGCCGTCCGTGTAGGCCAGCAGCATCGTACCAGGCTCGAACGTCGTCTCCTGCATCGCATACGCATAGCCGTCCATGAACCCGGCGACGACGTTGCTCTTCGCGGCGAGGAACTCCGCGCCGCCCCCCGGCGCCACGACGACGAGCGGCGTATGCCCCGCGTTGCAGTACTCCAGCCGCCCGGTGGACAGGTCGATGCGACCCACGAAGAGCGTCACGAACATGCACGCGTCGTTGTCCCTGCAGAGGAGCGCGTTGATGCGGGCGACGATCTCGTCAGGCGGCAGCCCCATGTCCGTCGCCATGTGGAAGCCAGCACTCGCCAGGAAGGTGAACAGCGCCGCCGGGACGCCCTTGCCCGACGCGTCGCCCACCGCGAAATAGAGCAGGCCGTCCTTCTCCTGGAAGTCGTAGAAGTCCCCGCCCACCTCCCGAGCGGGACGAAGAACTGCCCCGAGGTACGGAGGCGCCTTGCGCTTCAGCACGCTCGACTGTATCTTCCACGCGATGCCCAGCTCGCTGCTGAGCCGCTCGTTGGCCGCCGTCGCGCGCTGCAGTCTCGACGAGAATGACCACGAGACGAAGAAGATGAGGCCCAGTCCTACGACCGAGAACAACGCTATCCGCCAGACTAGGCTGTGCGCGGCCTGCAGTATGTTGGCCAGCGGGCAGACTAGCTCCACCGTCCAGCCGTTGCTGGCCTTCCCGAACATCTTGACCGTGCCTCTTGCCGTCGCTGCGCCTGCGGGAGCGGCGACGAGCGACTTGCCTTTCTGCGAGAGGAGAACTGCATATGAGTCAGGATACGGCTTGATCGCCGCTACGTGGCGCTTCAGGTCCTCGAGCGAGATGTCCGCAGTGAGCACTGCGTAGACATTCCCGTCGCGATTCACCAGCGGGACGGAATATGTGCACATCATCACCTCCGCGCCGCCCTCGTCAAAGTATGGCTCGCACCACGAGGACTTCCGCGATTCCTTCGGGATGCGGTACCAGTCCATGCCATGGTACTTGAAATTCTCTCCGCCCTGCTGTATTCGCTTGACATCGCCCTTCGCGTCCTTGCAGGAAAAGGCGGAGTAGTAGTATCCCTTCGACGGGAAGAAGTTCGGCTCGAAGGCGACAGTGCTGCCGACGATGAACGGGTTGTTCTGCACAAGCTCGCCAGTGATCCTGAACATGTAGTCTGGATCGGAGACATGCTCCGCGACGATCCAGGCCGAGTTCTCCACCGCGCTCTCGACCGACGCCATCTGGCGGTCGATGCGGCCAACCGTCGCCTTCACGACGTTCGCAACGGTGCTGTGCGCCTCATCCTCCATCATCTTCGACGTACTCAGCGCTACGAATGTCGCGATGCCGAGGAAGAGAGTCGCCGTTACGGCGACGACCGCAATGTTGATTCGCTCGACTGAACGCCTCGATGATTGCATAGGAAATGCTCTCACCGGCCCTGGCCGAGATCGAGTCGCTCGCGAACTTCCTGCCTGAATTCGGGAGTGTGGAACATGCCGCAGTGCGCACCGGCGGAAAACCATGTGATGCGGTCGCCAAGAGCGTTGTCAAGGAAGTCGCGGTCGGCGGCGTCCAGCAGGAAGTCGTCACGGGTGTGGATCATCTTGATGCGCGCATTGCCGCGGAGGACGCTCTCAAGCGCCTTCAATCCGACATGCCGCGCCCCATCCACGGAACCTTCCGCCTGGCCCTGGCCTTGGACATGGCGATTGAAATACTGCCGGATGGTAACGGATGGTTCCGCATGCTCCACGTACCCGACGAGTTCGGGAATCGTGGCTACGAGCAGGGCTGCGACCGTATAGCCCGCGTCCTCTTCCGAGATGTCTGGGGTCTCGTCGAACTGCAGCTCGTCCCAGACAAGAAGACGAGGCGCAATGTCCACGAACTTCTCTAGCGCCTGTTCGCGCGTCCACGACCTTGATGGCTCCAGAAGGGAGTCGATCGCCGACAGGACGTGCTCGGAGTCAACCGGGGGATTGACCGCAAGCATTGTGCCGACCGGGAAGCCCAGCTCGCCGCGGCTCTCCAGCTCGGCGAGATACGCGGTGAAGACCCCGCCCATCGACCATCCGACCACGGAGACTTCCGCATTGTCCACAAGACCGTCCTTCGCGAGGTCGTCGACCACCGCGCGCATAAATGCGGCCAGACGTCGCGCATCCTCGGGGAAGCTGCCCGGCAGGATGCGCTTGTTGGCGGACATCACGTAGCGCCAGTGGAAAGGATCGTCCAATGTGACGACGTCTGCGCCGGCGTCATGCAGAATCTCGGCCATGGCAAGCGTTGAATCTGCGTTGAACTCCCCGCCGATGCCCGGAATGACGAAGACAAGTCTGCTATGCAGCTCCGCCGCGGGAACGAAACCGTACGCGGCAGACGGGAAGTTCGTGTCGACGGACACCGAACGCGCCTCGACATCCTTCGCGAAGTCGTCGTTGAAGACGCTGGAGCGCATCCACCAGAAATCGTCGTCGCGGGCCGGGGCGAAAAGCCTTTGCCTCATCGTGTCGATGGCCGGGGCGCGCGGCTCGTAGTCTGCGATGTCCCTCCACTTTCCCTTGAGCCCGGCGGGGCGCGGAATCGGCTCGCGGACCGGCGGTCGGCGCGTCCCTTCCTCGTTCGCGACGAGTTCGTTCAGGTAATGGTAGACGGCAAGCCTTTCGTCAAGCAGGGACTTCGCCGCTATCATCTGCCGGTAGGCGGCATACTGGTCGGACGACTGCTTGACATGCGCGTTCCATGGGTCGACCCCCATTGCCAGGTAATTGGGCCAGAATGCAGTCGTCCACCCAATCCAGATGCCAGTAGGGAAGAAAATGTCGATGTAGGTCTTCGGGTCAAGGCCAAAGTCCAGAGCATATCCCGTGCAGTCGCGGACGTTTGCGCGAGGAACGAACGGCAGGATAAGCGAGTTGCCTTTCGGGACCCCCCACTCGGCGAGCGTGCCTGAGAGGGACGCGTCTGTCGAAAAGACCCCGAACCAGTTCTTTGCGGGATCGAAGAGCCCTCCGACACCGAGCACGGTGTTGACGAAAAAGCGCTTTGTCTCGTCCCAGGCGCATCCGCCCTCGCCACGGAAGAGCGTCGCAAAGAAGCGCACGGGATACTCGGAATTGTCCAGCGCGTTGTCGATGCCGTTTATCAGTGGCTTTGGCAGGATCGAGCAATATACATAGTTCAGCGGCTTTACGACGTAGTCCATCGCCACGTCCTGTATGCCGAACATGGCGTGGTTGAAGCCATGCCATGGATCCTCGCCGGCAATTTCGTCGCCCACGCGCCGAGCAGACCACTCCTGCTCAGCCGGAGATTCCTCCGCATCCGCCCCGACGGCGCATACCCAGGCGGATGCAACCGCCGTCAGCAACGTTATCAACTTTGTGTTCATGACGCTCACGCTCTTCCGTATCGGCTATTGACCCAGCGCCTTTCGTTCGTCTGGGGTTATTAAACCCTCACTGACCTGCTTGTCTAGGTAGCTCTTGAGCGCGGCCTCGGACTTCGCGCAGAAGGCGTCGCTTTCCTCCTTCGTGCAAAGCCCCTTTTCCGCCCGCTTGCGCGAACGTGCCATCGCCTTCTCCGCCCCCGAGACCGCCCGCTTCACGGCCACCGGAATGCGCAGCAGGCCAACTTGTCCTCCGGAGCCTTGGCGAAGGAGGAAATCCGCCGCGATGCGCCGCTGCTCCGATTCGGGGAAAATCGACAACGGCAGATTCACGGTCTCCATCGCGTTCGATATCGTCGTCGTGCGCGCGTCAAGCGCTACGACAACACCCGAAACGACGTTCCCCGCGTGGTTCGTGTACGCGTTTTCCGCAAACGCGGAAAATGCGCAAAGAAGAATAATTGTCGAAACTATCGATCTTCCCATCATCTCCACTGTCCTTTACTCCGCCTTGGCCCTGATTATCTCCGGCAACCTGAAGGCGCACCACTGAGGCAGGGTCAAGACGCCGTTTCCGCATCCTACGTTGCCATTCACCAACTTGACACCCCAGCGGATTTCCGGGTAGCTGTCGGATTCGATCATCGTTCGAAGACTCTTGGCGCGGTTGTTCTCGGCCTTCACCTCTATCGGAACAAGGCAATCTGCAGACCGCGCGAAGAAATCCATTTCAAGCGTCGAGTTCTCGCGCTTGTAGTATGCGAGCGGCACGCCCGCCTTGACGAGCGCCTCGCCGACGATGTGCTCGAAAAGCCCCCCCTTCCAAGTGCCGAGATTCCGGCGAATCCGCACGTCTTCCTGCACCTCTTTCTCAAGCATGGACAAAAGCAGCCCGGAATCGCACAGATAGAGTTTGAACGCGTCGTTGTCGAGGTGTGCGCCAATCGGCAGTTCCGGCACGTCCATGCGCCGGCACTTTGCGACTACGCCGGCATCCTCAAGCCACTCAACGCAGCCCCAGTAGTCCTTGCGCGTCGCGCCCTTCGAAACCGTCGCCCACTGGAACTTGCGGTTCTCCTTGGCAAGGTGCGCAGGAATCGAGTCGAACACGGCCTGAATGCGAACAGGATCCAGCCCCTCGGCATACTTGCGAATGTCCGCACGGTAATCGTTGAGTATGCGTCGCTGCGTCTGCGGAACGTCCTCAAACGTGCCTTCCGTGAAGTACGTCTCAAGGACATCCGGCATTCCACCGGTCACGCAATAGTCAAGGAACAACCTGTCCATCGTGTTCTTGACTGCCGCGCCGAACGGACGGCATGCAAACGCCGGCTCCAGAAGATCGGCAATCTGTCCGTCGCCGTAGCCACACCCCCACAGGAATTCCTCGAAGTCCAGCGAACGCATGGTCTCCGTCTCCTGATAACCGACGCTGTAGCTCTTTACGCGCTTGACCTGTATGCCCAGCAGCGAACCGCTGCATATCACGTCAAAGCGTCCGTCCTGCGCAAAGAACTTGAGCGCCGTCGCAATCTCGGGGAACTCCTGGAGCTCGTCGAAGAACAGCAAAGTGTTCCCCGGCGTGAAATGCAGACCGGGGTCTATGGCGGAAATGTTCCTGACAATGTTGTCAACGGAAAATCCGTCTCGAACAATCTCCTTGAATTCCGGTCGCTCGACAAAGTTGATTTCGATGTACGACTCGTAGCCCGTCTCCGCAAAGTGTCGCACAGTCTCCGTCTTGCCAACCTGCCGCGCACCTTTTATCATAAGCGGCAAGCGATTCTCCCGCGCCTTCCAATCTTTAAGGAAGGCGTCAAACTTACGGCGCAGATATAAAATCGGCTTTTTAGGCTTCATGTTTGCACATTATACCATAAAAAGATGCCGGAAAGCAACTAAAGTCTGTTTTTATGAGCGAACTTTTCGCCTTGCCAGCCACTTTTATGAGCGAACTTTTCGCCTTGTCAGCCACTTTTATGAGCGAGATTACTTAGACGCTCATGAAGCCGGGGCCGTTCATGCCGAATCGGCGGAACCGGGCCGCCTCCTCGTCACGGACGGCTGCCTCCTCCGCGGCGGGGCGGAAGTTCTCCACCGTCTCGCGCCATTCCTCGGCCTTGCTGACGAACTCGTCCAGGCTCTTGCAGAACTCCTTCACCTCCAGGTCCTTGAACGGAAGGCCGCCGATAAGAGCGATCTCGCCGGTGTCCGGCAGCTTCGACAAGGCGACGCCAAGCGTCCCGTACACCTGCGTGTTCGCCTCGAGAAGCATCTCGTAGAAGGCCTCGCGCTTCTCAGGCGGCGGTTCGCCGATGACGGCAACGCCGATCACGGCCTCTCCGCCGGGCGACTCCGTGAATTCCATCGGGATGTCGTCGATCGTCATGGAGCAGATGCCGTCCTTGACTTCGATCCCTTCGATTCCGAGTTTTTCCGCAAACGAGGACATCAGTTCGTTCAGTTCCATGGTTGGCCTCTCCTTGTTGCCAAGTTGTCGAAAGTTGCGTTGGCTGGTTCAAGTGCTCATTTGTGCACGACGATCGGCGTGGTGCTCATGGAGCCGTCGGTCTTGACCGTGGCGGTCCACTCGAAGGCAATCGGCAGCTCCTTGGGGTTGGCGTAGCGAATCGTGACGTCTCCCGTCTCGTCGTCCTTCGAGAGGGTGTATTCCACGGCGCTGTGCTCGGAAGAGAAGATGTTGTACTGCATGAGCCCGCGGTTGAGCGGGCCGAGGCCGGACTGGCTAAGCATGAGCAGCACGTTGCTGGCCTGCTTTGCGTGGATGCTTCCGCACATCTCCACGACCTTGTCCCGCACCTTGGAGATGTTGGCCTTGCCTGTTTGCGTGTGGTTCGTGACGAAGCGGTCCTCGCCCGGGAAGGTAAAGCCGAATCCTGCGTCGGGGCCGCCCTTCAAGAGAGGTTCCTGCGCGCCAATGTAGTTGTAGCCGCCCGGACGGTCCAGGTCGGCCTTGATCACTTTGAAACCACCCTCGACCGTCTCGAGCTCATCGATCGGCATCTGGCCCTGCGAGGCGTACTGCGCGGGCGGGAGGGGCTTGCCGTTCTCGAGGAAATCCACGACTTCGTCGACCGTGCCGCCCGTCGTCTCGAAAACGAGCGTGGCAACGTTTGCGATCTTGGGGTGGTTCTCGTTCAGTTCGTCATCCATGCTGTTGAAGAATGCGCCGAGTGCCTTGAAGTCCCAGTCTCCGGCCGCACCCGCCTTGACCATGTCGGGGAGACACACCCTGATGAAGTTCTCTGCGGTGAGCTGGCCTTCCGCGTCAAGCGCGATGACATCGTCGAGGTGGCGCAGGATACGACCGAGAAGACGCGTCCTGTCGCTCGGAGTCAGCTGGCGGTTCTTGACCGGAATCGACTTGTCTTCGGCGGTCCTGCACATCGGACAGAAGAGGTCGAACACCTTGAAGACGCATTCGCGCTTCGCGGGCGGGATGTTGGCCACCGTGTTGCAGCACGAACCGGTGAAGCCCTGGCCGACGAAGCGGCTCGCGCCGTTGTTCGCGAAGCCGAATATCTTCTCGCCGTCCGTCTCCTTGAGATTCGCCGAGGGATTGGCGGCAATCGACTCGAAGACGAACTTCTCCAGTGCGTCCCTGCCGTTTATTGCGTTGGAATCGACATTGAGCTTAGACGGCGTGTCGGCGATGGTGTAGTCGTATCCATCCAAGCTCGTGCCACTCTGCCTGATGGCGTTGTACCCTTCGGTGAGGTTGTCATGCCACGCGGCGAACGTATCCATGAGCTTCAGTCCGTCGGCGAAGTTTTCGGCATTCTGGGCGAAGCGTCCGCCATAGTCGAAGAGCCGACGCTCGCGGCTTTGCGGATCGAGCGTTTTCTTGAGCGCCTCATCGTCGCTGCAGCCGGTCACGGTCCTGATGAACGCGAACGCCTTCGCGAGCATCGGAAGTTCGGCCTTGTTGTAGCCGGTGGCTAGCGCCTTATCCTTGACGACGGTCTCTTCAAAGCGGCGGGACTCCTCTGACATGAAATACAGCGGGGTGGTGCTAACGGTGCCGTCGACATTGATCGTGGCGGTCCACTCGAAGGAGAACGGCAGCTTCTTGGGGCTGGTGTAGCGAATCGTGATGTCTCCCGTCTTGTCGTTCCTGGAGAGCGTGAAATCGACGGCGGCGTGTTCGGAAGAGGCGATGCCGTATGGCACAAGACCGCCCTTGAGCGCGCTGACACCCGCCTGCGAGACGGCGAACAGGAGCGCCGTCTGCTGGCGAGGGTGCACCCTGCCCGCGAGCGATTCGAGCTTGTCGAGGATCTGAGGGATGTTGCCCTTGTGGACGCCCGCGTTGGCCTTGAGCGAGGTGCCGTCGGGGAAGGTGAAGCCAAAGGCGAGAGAATCCTTGTCCTTGATGAAGAATTTCTCCGCGTTCTTGGGGTCGTCCGCCGCGCCGTAGTCGTAGGCGCGAAAGAGGTCGCCCGCCCCGTCGCCGTCGAGCTGGGCGCGCGCGGCCTTCGTGGTGCCGTCCAACTTGTAAATGTCATACGTCGCGTTGGTCATGTATTTCGGCGGGGCGACGCGCTTGCCGGTCCTGACGGCTTCCACGGCCTCGTCGACCGTGCAGCACGTCTCTTCCATCACGAGCCGGATATTCTGGCCGAGGTCTTCGACATTGTCTTCGTCCAGGCCGAGATCGCGCATTTTCGTCTTGGCGACATCGTCAACGTTGTGCGTGAACTCGTTGAGTCCGCTGATCGTCCAGTCGCTCGAGGGCATGTCGGGGCAAAGGGTCTTGACGATGTTCGCCTCGGTGAGCTTTCCTTTCGCCATGAGCGATTCGATTTCGGGCAGGTGGCGCAGGATGCGGCCGATGACGAAGCTGGAATCCCTGACGCCGCGTTCGACGAGGGGCATGGCGTAGAACGCCTTCGCGTCCTCCTTCGTCTCCGGCAGCGGCTTCGAGAGCTTGTCGAAGACGGCGAAGATCGCGCCGCGCTTCTCCGGCGGCACGGACGCCATAACGCCCGTGAAGTGGGCCTGGCGGTTGGTGCCGAAGAAGCGCATCGCCGCGTTGTCCTTCATCCCGAAGAGCTTCTCGGGGTCGGTCCCGGAGAGGTCGTGCGCGCCGTTGATCGCCAGTTCCTCGAACACAAAGCGCTCGAAGCCGGCTGTGGAGTCGTGGCGTGCCATGTGGCTGTAGATGTTGAGGTCGGTGAACGATTGCGCATTGGCGAACGAATTGCCGTCCGCATTCTTCGTTGCGCGCACCGCCGTGAACCAGTCATTGAAGGAGTCCATGAGGCGGAGGCCGTTCGCAAAGTTCTCCGCATTGTCAAGGAAGCGCCCGCCGTATTGCATGAGGCGGTTGGGCTTGGAGTTCGGCTCTGCGACGGCCGTCAGCGCTTCCAGCTCTGACAGGCCGGTCGCCTGGGCATAGAAGTGCGCGGTGCGCGCGAGCTTCGGGAACTCGGACTTCACGAAGCCCATGTTGAGCGCAATCCCCCCAGCATCCGCCGACTGGAAGGTCCCGAGCTTGACGGCGTCGATCGCGGCCTTTACGGCGAGGATGCGCCGGGCGGTGAGGGGCTTCCCCTTCCCGTAGTCCTGCATCTTCATGGCGTCCTTCACGTTGTCGGGGATGTGGTCCACCCCGCCGAACATGTTGCCGACCGCATTCATGAACGCCTCGCGGGTGATGTTGTTGGCCCTCTTCAGGCTGGCGAGGCGCCCCACACCGATGCCAACCCAGTCGCCGGATCCGGGCTTGATAGTGCGGTTGACGATCCCGCCCAATCCGTCCGCATCGGGTTTTTCGAAGCGAGCGACGGCTTTGTCCTTGCCTGCCGTATGCTGCGCCTCCGCGAACTTCACGAACTCGTTGAACGTTGCGTTGTATCCGATGATTTCCAGTGCCATTTGTTTTCCTGCTCCTTCGGTTTTAAAGTTTCTGCTTACTGTTTACACGCCGCAAGGCGAAAGGTTACAATCGTATATTCAAAATCCCATGACTCCCTCACCGTAACGGATAACGTCGCCATCATGGGACAGAAGCCGCACGTCGTCCATCCGCGCCTGCGCAATGAGCATCCTGTCAAACGGATCTCGATGTAGCCACGGCAGATTGCCGACCTCACGAGCATGAGGCGAAATGAAGGGGATTTCCGAAATGCCGGACGCCAATGCATCGGCATAGACTGCATCAGCATCGCAAGGCATCACGTCCGGCTTCAGCGAGTGCTTGATTGCAATTTCCAGGATGGAGACCGAACTGAAGAAGAGCTGCGAATCCTGACGCAGAAGCAGCGCACGGATATTGGACGGCAGTCTTGGATTGTCTTCCAAAAACCAAATCAAGGTATGGGTGTCAAAGAGAATCCGCATAGAAATCCTTCGCCACCTCGGCGTCCAATGCCTTGTCCTGCGACTCCCAGTCCTCCGGGAAATGCCATTTGCCCTTCGCAATGCCGATTATTCGCTGCGGCGGGGCATCCTGCATCGTAAGCGCGAAGGGAATGCCCTTCACGCACTTGCACCGCATAAGGAACATCCTGATCGCTGTTGAAATATCAATGCCGAGAGAAGAAAAAATATCCGAGACCTCATCCTTCAAAGAACGATCAACTCGAATTTGTATCAATGACTGCTGCATCGGGAATCTCCTTTTGTAATGACAACGACATTATATCATATTGCTTCGTAATGGTCAACGATGCCGATTTCAATTTTCAAGTTAGTCATTCGCCCCAGTTCCGGCAGTCTGCCCCGCCTTCAGCTGGGTCCCCCTAGAACTCCGACTTCTACGAAGTGAAGCGCGACTTCAGGCGCATCGACATAACCTCGCTCAAAGCCAAGTCGGAGGCCTTCTACGCCAAGAACCCCGAACTTCGCAACCTCGCGAGCGACTGTCGTTCGGCCGACATGTGAAAGCCACAGACTCGTCATTAGTCGCTAGTCGTTAGTCGATAGTCACCGGCCCAGATGACGCACACGACCGAAAGCGATGCCATCGCAATCCAGAACACTGCGAGCCAGTCGAGCGTGTAGCCGCCCGCGAAGGTGTGCCCCATGAGCGTCGCCGTTCCGTCCTCCGCGCGCTTTATGAGGTAGCCGGATATGATGGACTGAAGCCCCGCGCCGATGTAGTTGCCCATGCCCGCGATGCCAAGTGCCGCGCCCGCCGCGCACTTGGGCACGTAGTCAACCGCCATCAACCCGCCGAGGAACGTCAGGAGAATGCCGACCGCAAAGCCGAACATCACCATCGCCGTGACATCGAGCCAGGCGTGACGCCCCGGCACGAGCATGAAGAGGACGAGCGCAACGACATTGAGAACGCCCGCCGAAAGCGCAAGCCCGCGTCTGCTGGACTTGAAGAAGCGGTCGGAGATCACCCCCGAAAGCGCAGACGACACCGCGCCCACGACGGAGTTTATGGAGACGATGGTCGCCGCGCCCGCCTCCGTGTAGCCTTTCTTGACCTGAAGGAAGAACATCCCCCAGTCGATGACGGCATACCGGCTCGCCGCGAAGAATCCGCCCGCGAGCGCGATGAGCCACACAGCGGTGGACGTCAGCGCGATCTTCTGTCCGCCGGTCGTGTCGATCTTTGCATCCGCCGCGTCCACGGGGACGGACGGCAGCCCCTCGTCCTCCGGCGCGTTGCCGAAGAAGAGCCACGCCGCAGTTATGCCGACGAAGCCGAACGCCGTCGCGCCCCAGAAGCAGCTCCGCCACGCCCAATCAGGCCCGAACGCCTTGCCGACCCAGACGACGATTCCCGCCGAAACGACGTAGGCCAAGACCTCGCCCAGATTGTTTGAGCACGACCATATTCCGTAGTACGTGCCGCGCTTCTCCTTCGGCCACCAGCGCGACAGCGCCACGACGCAGCACGGAGCGCCAGACGCCTGCGCAAAGCCGTTCACGAACCACACGACGGCGAGCATCAGCGCCGGAATGTGAAAGCCGACCAAGAGATTCGCAAGTGACGAGACGAACAGCCCCAGCATGATGTACTTCTTGACGTTCACGCGGTCGGCTATGAACCCGTTGACTATCTTGCCTATCGCGTAGGCGAAGAGCATCGCCGAGCCGATGTAGCCAATCTCCGCCGGCGTGTATGCGCCTTGCTCGATCATCCCCTTCTTCGAGGCGGAGAATGCGAGGCGGCACACATAGAACGTCGCATAGACAAACAGCATCGCCGCCACTTGGCGGATTCGCGCACGGGCGTATCTATCTAGTTTCATCGCGTGAATCTCGCGGCAAAACCGCCGCCGGGGGCGAGGCGCACCTTCAGCGGTTCGCCGGCCTTGACAGTGAACACGCGGCGGACGTAATGCTCCGCGTTCCTGTCCGCGTCGGGAGCGTCCTCGAACGCCTCTACCGTCCATTCGCCTTCACCGAGAAAGTCCGTAGGCAGCTTGACATCGCGCGCCGTCCAGTCCGTTATCGCGCCGAGCCACCAGTCGCCGTCCTTGCGGCGCGCGACGGCGGCGAACTTGCCGATCGCGCCCGCGACACCGCGCGTCTCGTCCCAGACAGTCGGGACTTTCGTGATGAAAGCCGTGCATTCCGGCTCACTGCGGTACTGCGTGGGCGAGTCGCAGAGCATCTGTATCGGCGCCTCGAAGAGCGGAAAGAGCGCGAGCTGGTGGCAGCGCGTTCCGTAGCAGGCGCGGGTGTCCCTTTCAGGATCGAACGGCGGCGCGTCGAAAGTGCGGTTCCTCATCGCGCCGGGCGTGTAGTCCATGAAGCCTGCGACCATGCGCGTATAGACGAGGTTTACGTCGTTGGAGATGACGACCTTGCGTCCGCCGCTGCGCCCGCCCTGCTCAAGCCCGTAGACGCCCTCGTAGTTGAGGATGTTCGGATACGTGCGCTGAAGCCCCGTAGGCTTGTGTATGCCGTGGAAGAGGACGACCAGCTTGCGCTCCGCCGCGTCAGCAGCCGTCTCTTCAAGAAATCTTTCGACGCTCTGGTCGTCGCGCTCGATGAAGTCGATCTTGAAGCCTTTCGCACCCATCGCGGCATAGCGGTCGAAAACTCGCAGGCGCGTCTCGCGGTCGGTAAGCGGCGACCATGCCGCCCATAGAATGACGCCCACGCCCTTTTCCTTCGCGTATGCAATCACACCCGGCACATTCACCTCGTCTCGCGGCTTGTCGAGGTCGAGCTTTTCGGACCATCCCTCGTCCATGATGATGTAGGCGATGCCGTTTGCCGCGGCGAAATTGACGTACTCCTTGTATGTCTCGAAGTTGCAGCCGGTGTTGAGCCCGGGGACGTCGGTGATCTGAAAGCCGTTCCACCAGTCCCACGCGACCTGCCCGGGCTTGACCCAGGAGAAGTCAGTGGAGGAGTTGGGAGTGGAGGAGTGGGTGAGTTGGGAGTTGGGAGTGGCGAGAGCATAAACGGCGTCAGATTCGACGAGATCGCTCGGAGTGTCGCCCAAAACGAACACGCGCCACGGGAAGCTGCGCGTTCCCTTCGTCTTCGCAAGATACGGCTCGCGGTTCACGACCTTGATCTTGCGGCGGCCTTTGTCGACGTCCCTCGGCACGCCAGCCTGCCACGAGCGCAGCGTATCCGGCTCGCCTTCGCGACGGTAGAAGTTCAACCCCGGATAGTCGCGCAGGTCGGATTCAGTCACCGTGACAACACCCACACCCGGCACTGTCGCGGTGAACGGCGTCATCACGATTTGCGGGTGCCCGGCGGGAACGCTTTCCACTGGGCCAATCTGCGCAGGCTTTTCCCAGCCGGACATGAAACCGCCTGCAACCGTATAGCAAAGCTCCGCGCCCTTCGGAAAGCGGATGTTCGTCGCCTCGGCGTTTACAGTAATCTCGCCGTCGAACCTTGTCTCGAACCGCCAGGCCACGCCGTCGTTGCGGGCGTGGAGCCTCACCGCCCAATCGCCGAAATCGACGTGCGTCTCGTTCGCCGCGAGATCGATTGCTGACTTCTTGTACAGCGGCGTCGCGAGCGTCCCTTCCACCTTGCGCGTCGTCGCCTTGGGCTTGGCGTCCGCGCCGTTCAGCCAACCATGCCCATCCAACTTCAACGCAATTCGCGCCGGCTCGACAATCGACTTGCCGCGCCGCCAGACGGAATACGCCATGCCCTTCTCGCCGGTTTCGAGGCGGATTTCATTGAGAGCGTCCGGCGAGACGGCTTTGAATGTCTCGGCCCGGGCGGCGGGCACTCCGGCCGTAATCGCAGCGGCGAACAATGCTTTGAAGAAACGAATCATGGTACACCTCCTTGTTCTCAGGTTCTTAGTTTGGCTGCAATCGCTTTGCCCTTCGCCCCGAGCGAGCTGACGGGGCGGACGGCGATGGTGAGCTTCTTTCCGGCGGGAAGCTCGGCGGCGGGAATCTTCACCTCGGTAATGCCATTCTTCGGCTCATGGCCGATACCGACATTGGCGCCTTCGAAAAAGGCGTTCTTGAATAGCTTCGCTTTCGGATCGTCGCCGACAACGACCATCTCGTATGCATAGACGCGCGAATCGGGGTTGCCGTCGGCCATGGGGATTTTGACACACAGGGTAGGCTCTTTTAAAGAAACTCCCAGTTTCGCCTTCTTGCCGAACTCAGGCGTGCCGCAGGTCTTTACCAGCTCCGCGCGCGAAAACGGATGCGGCTTGAACGCACCAAGCGGCAGCACCCAGTCTGGCCCAAGTTTGCCGCCTTCGCCGACTTCATGCCGCTCGAAGACCACCATGTCATCGTAGACATTGACGATCATCGCCTGGCGGGATGGATAATTCACTTCGCTCCACGCCGCCGGATGGTCGATTTGCTCGACAGTCAGTTCACCCTTGGAAAGATGCTCCTTTCCGTCCAGGACGTTTGCGCCGTCCATGCGGCAGGCACCGACCTGAATTGTCGGGAAAAAGCTAAAACCGAAGTCGCCGAGAAATATGGTCTTCCAGTCCGCATTGCTCATGTGCCAGTGTCCGCAGAACGCGACGGCGTTCGAATACTCTCTCAGTTCATGGAAGAACGCGAAATGGTTGCGCTCGTGCGAGAGGATGAAGAACGGTTTCGAACCCTTGAGCGAACATTCCTCCGCCTTCGCACTGATAAAATCGGCTAAAGCCGTTTCCGTGCCCTTTTCGTCCCAGTGGCGGCCAAAGAAGTGGTACCCCTTGACCTCTTTGTGCCAGACCGGCTCGTACGGCTCGCCCCATATTTTCTGCCAGTGCTTCGGCATGTTGCCGATAAGCGTATGCTTGTCGCGTTCGGCTTTGTCCGGCCAGATGCTCGGCGCCCATGCCCCCGCACCGCCGACGGCATCGCCATACCACTCGTGATTTCCGGCAACAAGCAGCTTTTCGACCTTGTTTCCGGCTTTCCCCCTGCCGTTCGGAAAGAACTTCTCGAAAATATCGCGGTGGTACTGCGCCTCGATGTTCTTGCCTCGGTGCGCCATGTCGCCAAGATGCATGAACGCGTCGATGTTGCGCTCGCGGAAGAGCTTCATCGCATTCGTGACGTAGGTGAGAGGGAAGCCTCCGTGCGGCGTCACGCCGTCCCAACCGGACTGCAGATGCGTATCCGAGAGTATCCCAACGACAAGATTCGGCTTTTTCTTCGTCTTCCATCCGGCAGGAGCAGCGAAGAGTCCGCCGGGCAGCGCCAGAAAACCCAGCACCGCCAGCGCACCCTTCGCAAACTCCCGTCGCGGCAGATTCATGCGGCATCCATAGCGGAATGTTGCCAATGTGGAAATGTTGCCAATGCCAATGTTGCCAATTTCCAATTATTGGACATTGGTATTGGTTATTGGCAACACTGGCAACATTCTACATCCTTACCTGAAGATAACCATCAGGCCGGGGGACTGACCGGAGAGACTGAGAGTCTCGCCATCGTCAGTGAGCGGAGCCTTGCGTCCCTCAAGGGCCGTGCCGGTGACGGTCAGATGGTCGGCGTAGCCCGTCGGAACATTGCCGAAGAGAATGTAATCGTCCCCTTTCAGCGGTTTGTCGCCGTCGATGCGCAGAGTCGCCGTGCCTTCGGCGGAAAGCGTGACAGGGATTATATCGCGCGTCGTGAACGTGCGGTCGGCGTTCGCCGGAAGCGAGAGTATCGCTCCCGCCGCGAGCGAGATCGTGCCGGTGCCGGCGACGTCCACGCCGCTTTCAATCTCAAGAGTCGCGCCGCTGGCGACAGACAAGACGCCGTTGACGATGTTCGTGTTGTCGTTCGCCGGAACTGCGGCCAGGACGACTTTCCCGTTGCCGGTCACCGAGAGAGGCGAGGCGGCAGTCCCTTTTGCATTGACGTAGCCCTTGAGCGTCACCGTATGGCCAACCGATCCGCCGTTCCAGTCGGCGGTGTCGATCGTCACCGTCGCGGTGTCGAGAATCAAGAGGTCGTTGCCCTTATGCCGGTACGACTCGGCAAGCGTCCAGTCTGCCGAGGAATGCAACGTGGCAGACTGACTTCCCGTCACACGAAAACCGGATCGGTCGATATTGCGCGAATATGGGATCGTCAAGCCTGCCGCGCCGACCACCCACTTTCCGGAGCCGTTGTCCATAGAGCCGAGATTCGCCACGAGATAGTCGCTCCAGCTGTCGGCGTTGTAGGCAAGCCCGGTTGCGGCGATCGGCTTTGAATCGGCGTCTGCGACGGCATACTGATACACGATGGAATTGCCACCGCTCGTACCGTTGGAGCGGAAATGCACCTTTCCGCCCACTGTGACAGTCCCATGGTTGGAATAGAGAAGCGGCTTGG
Source organism: Kiritimatiellia bacterium (assembly GCA_017405115.1). The sequence continues at coordinate 14,878 of JAFRBA010000278.1, read as the reverse complement.
GATCGTTGGTCGCGGCATACCCCACAAGGTCACCAGTCACTGTGAGCGACGAGCCGTCGGCCACGGCAAGCTTGCAGGCATTGGTCAGCGCCGAAACCGTAAGCGAACCTGCGAGCGTGACGACGGCGGACGATTCGGGAATCGTCAAAGTGTCAGGACTGAACACGTCGCCGACGACAATCGTCGTAGCGGCGGCGAAATCGAACGTCTCGTTGCCGCTTGTCGGCACGACACCCGTCGTCCAGTTGTCCGCCACGCTCAAACTGCCGCCGCTGCCGCCAATGTACGCGACCTCGCCTGGTTCATAGCCGTAAATGCAGACAATCGTCATCTTTGAGGAGTTCAGCCTGAACTGCGCGTTTGCGTCCTGCGGCCGCGTTGCATCGGTCAGCACATCGTCGGCAAACACGCCTTCCGAAACACGCACAACGTCATAGACTCCCTTGTCCAGACTTTCGGGAATCGTGAACGTGAGTTTGTTCCCGGCGATTGCAGACGGAACGATGAGCGTCGTGCCGACTTCGACAGTCGTCGCGCCTGTATACGTCGGCGCGGCGGAAAGCGTCACGCCGCCGCCGCCCTTGAACGTCATCGCGCCTTCTCCGCCGATAGAGGGGACGATAACGACATCAAGGTTGCCTGCGTTTATCGTGCCACCAAGCGCACCCGCGCTCACAGAAACGCCCGCCGCCACAAGACCGTTTGCGGAGGCGGCATTCGCCACAAGTTCGCCGCCGTTGAAGACGAGCTCCGCCGTGCCGCCTGCATTGCCGCGCACAATCTCCTTCGTCTTGAACGTCCCGCCGTTGAGCTTCAGCGTACTGACGGCGCCGCTATAGCCTGCAAGCGTGGTCGACTTGTCGCTTGCAACAGTCGTCGTGCCGCCGTTGTGGTCGAACGTCCCCGCGCCATGGTTGAACAACAAGCCGCCTTGCAGCGTCCAGTCGCCCGCGTCTTTTGCGACATTGACTACTCCGCTCGCGCTGATATTGCGCCCGATATAGAACGGCTGGTCTGTTCTTGTAGCGCTGATATTGCCAGAACGCCAGTTGAACGTAGTGTTTTTACAAGCATCGCCGACGCTGAAAGCACCTGCGACATTCCAGTCTCCGGAAATGTTCTCAAAAACGCACGGTCCGTTGCCCCCGTTGCCAATCTGGAACCAGCGGTTGTTTGGCGTGTGCGTCACCTTTCCGTAGTTCGTGAACGTCATCGTATTGCCGCTACGGCAGAGATACATGGCATACGTAAGAGTCCAGTCGCCTTTCTTGACCACCGTGATGTCGCCGGAGTTTTGCTGGTTCTCCAAAGTCGGGAACTTCGCCGGACCAAGGAACGTCCAGTCGCCGCTCTTCAGATACCAATCGCCTGAAATCTGTGTCGTCGCACCGTCGGCAAAACCGTTTGTGACAACCGTCGATGCGGTCGTGGCGAATATGAGTCTATCTGAAGTCGTCGGCAGTCCACTCGGATTCCAGTTGCCCGCGTTGTAGATGTCGAGCGGCGCGGCCTCCGTTCCGCCGGTTCCGCCGTTCCATGTCCTGTCCGTCGCCCATGCTTCGCCGATGGCGAATGCGAGGGCGAGTGAAAGCACCGCAGCGAGGCGGTGCGCCGCTGTAGTGAGTTGAAGTTGTTTCGTGGGTTGTTGTTCCTTTCCGTTTCGGTGTCGGCAAAGACTCATCGCGCTTTCGTCTGACGAATTATACCAAATTCCCACCCAAATGCCCAACTGGTTTTAACCACTTTTTTCATGTGCGGGGTGATTTTCCGCATCCACAGGTAGTTGGCAGGCAGGGGTGGTGTGGGTCAAATGACTCAAGGTGAGGCCCTGTATGGCCACTTGAAGTATTGGTTGTGTGCGAGGCAGAGGGGGAATTTTGAGACCCACTTGAGGGAATTTTGAGACCCAAGGCAGGGAATTTTGGGCCTCACGATGGCACAAAGGTCTGCCCCATTGCAATGAACGGTCTCCCCGACTGCGATTCGCGAGTATCCTCTCGCCTAAGTCGAAGTGGAGCGACGGGGTTCGTTGCCGAGTCTTGTAGCCTTCTGGTAAGCGAATGTATGACAGCTGATAATTTCGCAGGCTTCTATTCAATAGCCGCTTTCAGTGTCGCCGAAGGCGTTTCAGAGCATTCCGTGGTCAAGATTTCCACTAAAACTCTGAAGAGCCATTATTCGCAGTATTGCAATAGGGCACTACACTTTCATGAGCGAATATTGATGACCATACTACACTTTCATGCGGCTATGACAAGTGCTCAGCACACGCCTCTAGTGCCGGTCGACTTGCGGACGACCAGGGGCGCCTCCAGGAGAATCTGGCGCGGCGGAAGCTCTGGGTTCTTCATGCGCTCAAGCAAGGTTCTGAACGCCGTTGTCGCGATCTCGAAGCACGGCTGGTGGATTGTCGTAAGGCCGGGCGTCATCTCGCCCGCGAGCCTGACGTCGTCAAACCCGGCGAGCATCACGTCATTCGGGATGCGAACGCCAAGCTTTCCGAGCGTATTTGCGAGCGCCACCGCGGCGACGTCGTTCGAGCATACGATCGCGTCGGGGCGGAACTCGTCAAGTGCAGCGGCAATCGCCCGCCCGTCGTCCGCCTTCGCCTTGATGACGCCGACGTGCCTGTCGGGAAACGCGCGGTGGTATTCGGCCTCGACGCCGGCGAAGCGCACATGGACGCTTTCCGCGCTGAGTCCGCAGAGGAGGCAGCATATCCTCTTCGCACCGACCTCAATGAGATGCGCGGCGACCCGACGGCCGGCGCTGAAGTTGTCTATCGCGACAAGATCGTATCTGCTGCGGTCGGGCGGCTGCACTATGTCGTAGTCGATGAGAACGACCGGTATTCCCGCCTCGCCGAGTATGTCCGCAATGACGCCGTTGACGCGTCCGGCGTCTTCGTGGAATGCGACAGGCTGCATTACCACACCGGCCGCCGGCAGCGAGACCAGGTGCCGCGCAAGGCGTTCCGCCTGCCTGTTGCGCATCGAGTGGTCGACGGGGAACACGTCGCCGGCCACAAGGTCCATCTCGGACTGGTTGCAGTTGTAGACGAGGCCGTCCATGATGGACGAGAAGAACTCCGAGTCGGCGGTTCCGGGTATCACGAGCCCGATGGTGCGGCTCTGCCTTGACACGAACGTGCCCGAGCCCTTCTTCGCGGTGACGAGCCCGAGCCTCTTCAGTTCGGCGACGCTGCGCACGGCGCTTGGACGCGAGACGCCGAAGCGGCGCATTATCTTCGTCAGGCTTGGGAACGAGTCAGAGTCGACATAGGCTCCGCTGCGAATCTCTTCTCGCAGCGCCTCCGCTATCTGCATGTAGTTGAGCGTCGTGTCCATACCGAACCGACATCAGTTCCCCTGACGGGAGTATGCCTTGATGCCGATCTTGATGTCGTCGACGCCGTTCACGAACTTCTCGAGCGACGCTGCGCGGTTGGCGTTCAGCGACGAAGCCGGTATGACGAGCAGCCAGCGGTCGTTCCAGACGCTGCGGCCGACGAGCCGCGTGGACTTGAAGTCGGGCCCCGTGCGCATCGTCGAGTGGCGGCGGATCGTCGCGACGGAGTCGCTCGTGCCGTCAAGGCCCGAGAAGGACGATATCCAGAAGGCGTCGTCCAGTTGGGTCGAGCCGATCGAGTACGGCAGCGGCAGCACCTGGTCGACGACGTTCCACTTGACGAGCTTGCGTCCGCTGCCGGCGGGGGCGCGCATATAGTCGCTGCCGACCGGCACGAGATAGACGTTCGGCTCGACGGCGAGTCCGTCGGCGGTCTGCGCGGTCAGCTTGTCGTAGCCGACGAAGTCCACGCCTACCGCCGCGATCTTGGTCGCGTAGTCGGCGGACGAGAACTGCGACTCGCCGCCCTGGAGGGTGTTGCCGAAGAAGTTCTCGGCGTTGTTGATCGAGGTCGAGAACGGAATAACGAGACCCGGCTCCTTCACGACGACCGCCTCGCTCTCGAGCGGCTGGCAATGGCGCACGAAGTCGGAGTTGGAGCGAAGGTCGTCCACCCAGTACTTCTTCAGCTCGCGCCGCCAGGCGGCGTCGCCCGATTCGTCCGGCCGTATGCGGAAGAGTTCGTAGCGGAGCGAGAACCACTTTTCGGGCTTGTCGGGGTTGTTGATGCCGAAGCGGCCCTTGAGGACGGACCAGTTCTCCTTCATGCGGTGCACGATGTCGTAGAGGCCGCCGTCGGTCGTCGCGGAGCCGACAGTGACGCCCTCCTGCCCGAGCGAGCGGGTGGCGACGATCTCGGAGAGGAAGCGCTTGCCGCTCTGCGGATCGGTGGAAAGAAGGCCAGTCTCGTAGTCGTAGACCTTGGCGAGCTCCCACACGTAGCGCTGGGCAGTGTCGAACGCGGTGGAGTACTTGGCGAGCGCGGCGTTGCGCTCGACGCGGTTGTACATGTCGAGGTAGCGGCGCATGGTGGCCCTGCTGGCGATCTTCCTGCGCCAGACGGCGCGCTCGTCCTGCAGCATCTCGCCCTTGTACACTTCGGCCCGGTATGCGGCCTCGGCGTTCGCGAGCGCGGCGTACTTCTCGGTGGCGAGGACGACGGCGACGTCGTAGGCGAGCGCGGCGGTGAGCAGGTTGTCGCGCAGCTCGATGATGCTGTCGTAGATGGTGTTGGCGATCTCGTAGATGCCCAAGGCGATGTCGCTGACGATCTTTGTGATTTCGAGCTTGGTCTTGACGGCCCGCACAGTGTTGACGCCCTCTTGCGTGGCGGTGAACGCGGCCACGAGCCCCGCCGCCTGCGCGGCTTCGGCAATGGCCTGGGGGCTGGTGACGACGGTGGTCCCGGCGCCCGCCACGATGGGAATTGTCGCCGCGGTCAGGGTTTGGACCTTGTATGCGTGCTCGTAGGTGTCCTTCGCAGTCTGCAAGGCCGCATCCTTGACGGCGATCGCCATGCCCAGGCCGACCTCGGAGTACCCGACCGAGAGAATCGTCTGGGGCAGATGCATACCGAGCTTGATCTTGAGCTGGCTCCAGACTTCGTTCATCACGAGCCACTTGATGTCGACCTCGAACGAGGCGGCTTCGACCTCCTTGTAGGCGAGGAGGTACTTGCGGTAGGCAGCCTGGATGCTGCCTTCGGTGGCGCGGACGCCGGTGACGAGCAGGGGCTTGGCGCGGATGCCGCCCTCGCTGACGTTATAGCTGAGGGAGTATTCGATGGGAACCGACTTCTTGCCGGTGCCGGACAGTATCTTGCGGACGGTGGCTGGCAGGTATGGGAGGAGGGCGCCGAGCGTGTCGCCGCTGAGGTCGACGCCGAGGCCGCCGGCGAGGTCGTTGAGGTTCGTCTCCAGGTCGTAGCCCTGGAGATAGAGGTTGCCCTTTGCGTCCTTTTCGATCTTCAGGTCGCAGAAGCCGAGCGCGTTGCCCCATTTGAGAGTCCAGGAGTTGGTGAACGCGGTGGAGAGCTCATAGAGGCCGAACGGCTCGAGATCCATGTAGTTGTAGTTGTAGAGGTCCGGCCCCTCGTAGCCCTGCGGATACGTCCCGCCCGGCCCGATGTCGCCGGAGAACGGCGTGCCGTAGATGGCGATGAGCTGGTTGTTGTAGGCGAGTTCCTGCTCGGCGATCTCTTCGATGAGGTCGGTCTCCTCCCTGGAGAGCATGGAGATGCGGTTGCCGTACTTGTTGGCGTAGTCGAGCGCGGTCTTGCAGTTGGCGAGGGCCTTTTCCGCGCGCTCGAGGATCTGCTCGAAGTGCGAGTCCTTCTCGTCGAGCCGGTCGGGGTCGATGTCGAACGGGATCGTGTCGTCGGAGAGACCTAGCGGGTTGAGACCGGCCTCTGTCGCGGCAAGGCGGTTCTCGACGGATCTGACAGCGTCGCAGATGACGGGCAGCTGCGCCGCGGTCATGCGGTCGATCTTCATGATGCCCCTGTCCGTGAACGCCTTGTACGGCGCGTCGTTGGTCGGGAGAAGCGCGTTGGCCGTCATCCAGCCGTATGCGGCGGAGAGGCCGGTGCGCGTCGCCCACTCGCCGTAGCCGAAGGCCTGGTCGGTGTTGGAGTCGCGGTATCCGCCGGTCTCGCCTTCGTTGTCGCGGTACTGCTTGCGGACCGTGAGATCCATCGCGTCGAGTCCGATCCGGGCGAGCTTGGCGACGGCGTCGGCGAACTTCTCCTCGTCCTGGTAGTCCACGTTCGTAAGCTTCTGGTCCATGAGCATCTCACCCATCGCGGTCGACCAGTCGAAGAGCGGATTCCTCAGCAGACGGTAGTAGCCGGAGAGGACGGAGAGGTAGTGTCCCCACGCGTCGCCATGACCCTGCGGATACTGCGCCGCCGCGCAGTTGACGTCGAGGACGCCGTCGCGGGCGCGGATGCCGTAGTTGGCGACGTACGCCGGCTCACCCTCGCTGATGCCCTTGGTGAAGTTCCAGGCGAGGCGGTTGTAGCACGGCGCCTCGGTCATGCGCGGATAGGCGGTGGAGGCCGAACGGCCGCGCAGCAGCGCAAGCTCCTCGTCGAGCAGCGTCGGAACCTGGTTCGCGAAGCAGAACACCGAGCTTGGCAGGTTGAGCGTGCTGTCCTCCCTGCCGTCCAGCGACTGCTGTGCGACAAGCGGGTTCTTCGCGTCCGAATACGCCTCGGCGCCGAGGAGCGTGTAGAACTCTCCCATGCGCGTCTGCGCCAGCATGAGCTGCTTCGAGAGGTCCACGCTCGGCGTTCCGGACGCCTGCAGCACGCTTTCGGCGCGGTTGAAGAGCGTCTGGTAGAGTTCGAGGAGGCCGACCTCGGTGAGGTTGTCGTTGTTGAGCGCGACGTCGCCCTGGTAGGGACGGCCGATCTCCTCCAGCATGGATATCCAGGAGTCGGCCTTCTTCTCGTAGAAGTCCTCCACGCGCTGCGCGAACGGCGTCACCTCGTTGAGGACGCGCTGGAGCCACCCTTCCGCGAGCTGTTCCGGCGCCCAGTCGCTCCACCCGGTGCCGACGGTAAGGGCGGCGAGGGTGCCTTCCCTGGCGCGGTAGCGGAGCGTGTAGTAGGTGTTCACGTACTCGTCGGGCCGCGCGCCCTTCGCGCCAAGGAGGATCGAGTAGAGCCCGGCGGCGCCGCGGTAGTACTCCCACGGCGCGCGCTCGTAGTCTGCGGTGTCGAGCGTGCCGTCGGACGCGGGCGTGGCGCGGCGCCACTCGAACTCGAAGTCGCCGGAAGCGCTGCCGAGCGGCGTGCGGTACTGGAGCGTCAGCTCTTCGGAAAGCTTGTTCAGCGGATCCTTCAAGACCGCGATGCCGTCCACATAAAGCTCGGGAAGGACGCGCAGAACCTTCATCGAGACCGGCAGGCCCGGCTTCACCTGCGTCGCGTCCGGATTGTCGTTTTCGACAAGCGTTACCCAGCCCGCCCCCGCGCCGTTCGCTACGAGCGCGTAGTGGTCGCGCGGCAGATATACCGTGATGGGCAGGCGATCGGTGATGTTGGCCGTGAACTCCATCTCCGCCTCCAGATAGCCGCGAGCGCCGGATTCGCTGCGGTTCTCCGCTTCCCATTCGAGATTCAAGTAATCCTTGAGCCCGTCCTTCGCCCATCTCGCCGCCAGGTCGGTCTCCTTGGACGAGAAGAGCATCGGGTGCCATTTGGCGCGGGCGGTATGCCAGGAGCACGTCGCGCCAAGATACTCGGCACCGGCGATCGCGGGCATGGGTCCGGTGATGAGCTTGTATTCGAGCGTGAGATCTGATTTGACGCTGGAGACGATGAAGTTCACGGAGTCAAGCTTGTTGGTCCACGCGTCGAACGACTTCTGCGACGGGAAGGCGTAGGTCTTGCGGGTGGTGTAGGCCTTGGTGTAGAGCTTCCGCCCGGACTGGATCGAGGGCGTGAACTCCTCCTTCGCGAGGGAGTCGATGGCCTTGTCCCAGTTTTTCTTGTGGACGTCCGTGTCTTTAAGCGTGCAGATGGCCTTGAGCGCGGTGCGCTCCGCGTCCGTCAGCACGTTGAGCTGCAGGTAGGAGCCGCCCGACTCCTTGACCACGCGGCGGCCGACGAGGCACACGCGGAACATCGGATCGGCATTCGCGTCGATGTAGAAGCGGTCGCTGATGGACGGCGGCAGACCGGTGAAGTAGTACTTGCCCTTGCGCAGCATCGCCGTACCCGACGGGCCGACCTCGAAACCGTACTCTTCGGCGAAGTTCGCGGTGATCGGCAGCTCCGCCTTGGAGTACTGCGCGACCGTCGGGTCGATGAGCTGGACCACCGTGCGGAGGCCGTCGGACGGCGACGGGTATGCGACGGCCATCGAGGCGGCGTTCCAGACCTCCGGCAGGCCGTTCTCGGCGACCGTCAGCACCTGGCCGACGCGCATCGTCGGCACGCTGTTCGTGGCGGGCCACTGCGCGAGCCACGTCCACGGCATCGACTTCGTGCCGTCTTGGATGTCCGTGGCGGACGGAACGGGGACTTTCGTGCAGTTCATCCAGCCGACGACGGTTCCGGCCGGAAGCTGGCTGTCGCCGAGCGAAGGACAGTAGAAGCCGGGCTGCAGCGGATAGGAGTAGGCGGCGAGCGCCATGCCGTCGCGCCGCGCCCACATCTGCTTCTTGCGGTCTATGTACACCACGGAGGCGTCGTCAGCCGACGACAGGGTGACGGCGATGTCTTTTTCCGTGCCCCAGTCAGGCACCTTGCCGACAGGCCCGGGCGGCAGCATCGGATTGCCGACGGTCACCGCCCTCGTGAAATCGGGATGTGCGATGTTGGCGTCGGCGACGCGGTAGGCCTGCATGGCGCCCTTGCCGCTGCGAGCGTACATCACCATGACAACCGGCTCCGACAGTCCGTACTGGTTGAAGTCGTTCCTGAGCGCCCAGACGACGTATTCGTCTCCGTTGGCCTCGAGGAACGCATGCTCTTCGTTGGGGTTGAAGCCGACCGCGCCATACGTGTTCTGGTAGTAGATCTCGGGCGAGACGCCGCCTTCCGCCGCGAGCGTGAGGCTGAACGCCTTGGGCGAGCCCATGCCGAGCGCCGCGCAGTCGCTGGCGCGCAGCGTGTTGCCCTTCGCGTCGGTAGCGGTGCGCACCCTCCCGTCGGAGCCGAGCGTCGCAAGGTCGTCGTCGGTGAAACTGAAGGAGAAGATTGCGTCGCTTTCCGACTCCGGCGCGGCCGTGTCGCCATACCAGAGCGCGAGACGGTCGATTGCCACGTATGTCGCCGACGCGCCGCTCTCGCCCTCCACCGCGCCGATGGTCGCCGCGACGCCGCGCCCTTTCGCCGCGTCGGGAACCTGCATCGTCACGACATTCCACCGGCCCGCCTCGACGGGTATTGCCTGGCTTTCCCCGCCGGTCGCCGACACCGCCACCTGCCAGCCGTTCGTGCCGACGCGCTCAAGCCACGCATCGACCGTGGCGGCTCCGGGCGCGCCCTTGCCGCCGAAGACGAGACGGACGAGACGCCCGGGCGTCGCCGGCTCGTCCTTCGGCACGTATATGGCGAAGCCCGCGGCGACCGACTCGGCGGAGCCGTCAACCTTCGTCCCGGCGAGATTCACCGACGCGGTCGAGTTCGTCTCCGCCAGAATGAGCGAACGTCCGCCGCACGCGACCATCGCGGGGTCGGCGGAGCCGAGCCCGGACGAAAGGGCGATTTCGGGCAGCAGCCCGTCGGCCATCGTCGTCGCCCAGCTCGCGCGGTAGTTTTGCACGAGGGCGGGGTAGGTGACCGGAGCGGGCATGCCGTCGGCCTGGAAGTTCGCGCGCCACCACACCTGTATCTTGCCGTCGCTCGCGTTCACGGCGTAGATCGAGGATTCAAGGGCGGCGTACGGATCGGTGCCATCCGCCGCCGTTCCGTCCACGTCGCCGAACGCCGACGACATGTCTGGCATGCCAGAGGAACCGGCGGGCGCGTGGTAGAGGCGCGGGTTCCAGTTGCGGCCCGGCGACTCCGGCTCGTAGATGTAGCCCGCGAGCCTGTCGTCCACGCGCTCGGACATGGCCCGCGCGTCCGGCCCGGCCTCGATCCCGAGGCGCGGCGTGATCTCCATGCCGACAGGCCAGTCGATGTCCCAGGGCGTCGCCACCGACTTGTCCCGGTAGTCCGTCATCTCCACCGGTATGTACCACGGGCAGCCGGTGTCGCTGTCGTTCGAGAGGCGGATGAGGATCTTGCCATGGTTCCCGCCGCGGAGCGAGACTTCGCCCGTCAGCTGATCCACGGTCGCCGAGACGTCTTCGGGCATGCGGAACATGGTCGAGACCGTGTAGTTGGTCGGCACCAGGAAAGGACACCCGGGCGTCAAGTCCGACGGAGCGACCACGACACGTACGGGATTCTCCGGCCAGCTGACGAGATACCAGTCGTGCTCGAACGTCCAGCGCGTCTTCATCGGGTCGGTCGTCTGCCAGTAGATGTCGGCCTTCCACGGCATGGCGAGGCCCGCAGGGCTCGTCGTCACGTCGGTCGGCGCGATGGCGAAGACCTTGCCGTGGTTCGGATCCGTCACCTCCTCGCCCTCTGCGGCCTTGTACTGTTCGAGGTACGGCGAATACGGGTCGTTGGCCTCCCTCGTGAGCCCGGCGACCACGACCGCGTAGAGGTCGGAGGAGCCGTACCCGCCCCCGGCCGGCGTCAGCGCGTCGCCGACGCCGGCATACAGCGTATTGACGGCAGGCGGACACACCTCCACGACGACGTGCGCGACCATGTGGTCCTTCGTCTCCGTGTCGTAGTACGCCAGCACGAACTGGCCCTGCGGACAGCGAACCGCCCCGGTCCGCTCGTCAACCGTGTAGCGGAACGTCAGCATCTTCGAGACCGAAGGATTGTAGTCGAGCCCGTACACGACGTTCGACATGCCTCCGGACTTCACCTGCCATTCGCTTGAAAGCAGCTGGCTGCTTCCGAAGAACTTCACGAACTTCCCCGAGAGGTCGATGAACGCCGCAGAGTTCTCCTCGTCCGCGCGCGTAGCGAAAATCCTGTACGGACGCGACGCCGACATAGCTCCGATCTTGTACGTCTGCTCCTCCTGCGTATTGTCCTTCTTCACCCACTTCACCGTCACGGCGCCGCTCGCGGTGAAAAGCACACGCTCCAGGGCGTTCGTAGTCCCTGTGTCGAAGATCAGCCGGCCCTCGGCGACCAGCGCTGCGTTCGCCGCTATGGTCTTCGCCCAGTCGATGGTCTCATCCGAGGGGAGATTCGTGCAGAAGTCGCCGACCTTCGCGTCCGGCTTCTGCTCCGAGAGCGTGCGCCCGACCGTCCACGCGGCGAGCGTCCAGGAAACCTGCGTGTCCCTGGTGGAGGTCGCGGTCACCTGATCTTCGGCCAGCACCGGGGCGCTTGCGGCCGAAATCGGGTAGGCCGCTTCCGGCTGTGAATAGTCGTCGGCCCCGTAGACGGGAAGCCCCACCTCGCCAAGCCCTACCTCCGTGTCCTGCGGAGCCGCCGCATTCGCAGCCGTCGCGGCCATCGCCGCGACTACGGCGAATGCGGCGAACGCGCGAGTTGAAAGGTTGAAAAGTTGAAAGGTTGAAAAGTTGCTTTTCAGCCTTTCAATGAGTTCTCTTGCAAAGCGCATGTTCTTGCCCTCCTTGCGAAGTTTAATATGGTTCTTTAAATTCATTGTCGTTCAACCTTTCAACTTTTCAACCCTTCAACCTTTCAACCGTTCACCGGGCGGAACCGCAGAACGGGAAGAACGTCACCTTCACCCCTTCAGGCTCCGACGCGGGAGCCCGCACCCACTCCCCTTCGCGGCAGTACTGGATCCCCCCCGGAATGCGCAGGCCGCGCAATCCCGTCGTGCTGCTCGTGATGAGCGCGATGCCGTCCGACGGCGCCGCCCTGGAACCGATCTTCTGCCCGCGCAGCACGTTGGCCGTCTCGCCCAGGTCGATCCTGTTTTTCGAAAACACATTCACGCCGTCGCCGCGCAGAAGCGTCAGCGTCTCGCGCTCGCCTACCACCACCGGCGAGACGTCCACCGGCCCGGCGCCGGGCGCCGTCACCGTGCCGGCGACCTCCAGCAGCGAAATCGTGACGTTGTTCGCCGCCAGCGCGTTTTCGGTGACAAGGTTCCCGATGCGCGGATCCTTCCCGGCGCCCTCCGCCACCAGCGCGCGGTTGACCGCCGCGACCGGCCTGAGCGCACGGCGCGGCTTCAGCTCTATCGCGCTGCTGCCGATCGCCACTCCGACGTGCGTCACGCTTCCCGTCGCGATGAGCTCGGCGAGAGTGTCGTCTCCGAACGTCGCCACGAAGCTTCCGTCCTTGTTGACGTTCACCGTCTGGTTGTCCACCTTCCAGATCGGCGTCTCCGCAGACTCGTCGTCGTACACCCTGAAGTGCATCGTCTTCGTGTACCCCCCGTCGCTGGCGGGCGGCTCGTCCTTCCCCAGCTTCGTCAGCTGCCCGCGATAGACGAGCCTCGCGACGCTGCCCGCCGGACGCTGCCAATGGGCGCGGAGCGTAACGTCCGACGACAACTGCGACAGGGATCCTTGCACCAACGTGCCGCTCCCGTCATAGACCTGCTGCCCGTCCTCAGTGAAATAGCCGAGGAAGGTGTAGTCGCCGCTCCGGGTCGGAACTGGGGCAGTCGCCAACCCCTCTTCCGAGTAGGTGACAGTGCCGACCGTCGCGTCTTCCGACTTGAAAGTGATGGCAACCGGCTCCCAGCGTGCATACAGAGTCGCGTCCGACGTCGGCGTCCATCCGGAACTTCCGCCTGACACATATCCACAGGATCCGTCATAGACCTGTACACCGCCCGACGCGTCCGTGAAGTAGCCGAGGAAGCGATATCCGTTCCGGCTCAAGGTCGGTGCAGTCGGCATCGTGCCGCCCAAAAAGCACGAGCCAGTGCCGACGGGTTCGTCCTGCGAAACGAATGTAATGGCCAATTTGTTGACAGACAGGCTACAGTTCCGGAAACGTGGGCCGAAGCCCAATCTTGAATCATCTTCGACGATTATCTCGTATTTGAGCTTGCGGACATTGCCATTGAGCGTGATATCAAGCGCATAGACGGTTTTCCCAAAGCTGGCGTTTTCGCCGGATTTGTCCAATATCGTGTGCGTATCAAGGACATTCTCGTTCGCATCGAGCTGATAGACCTTTACTGTACAGACGTTGCCGCAACCATCAACCCCGGCTCTAGCTTCTACAGATGCTTTCACGGTCAAGGGGGTCAGAAGCACGTCATCCGTGATTTCGTAGTCCGCAAGCGTCACAATCTGCCACAAATTGAATGCCGCCATATCATCCGAGTCAACCATAAACCAATCCCCATCCCAGTCGACCAGGATCGCAACATCGTTCCAATTCCATCCATCCCTTGTATCACCTGCGCCGTTCTTCAGTAGTTCAATAGTCGCCGCACTTGCGGAGAGCGCGGCGGCCATCGCCAGTATTGCAAGAAGTGTCTTTTTCATCATTCGCTTCCTTTCACCATTTCACCGGGCGGAGCCGATGAACGGGAAGAACGTCACCTTCACCCCTTCAGGCTCCGACGCGGGAGCCCGCACCCACTCCCCTTCGCGGCAGTACTGGATCACCCCCGGAATGCGCAGGCCGCGCAATCCCGTCTTGCTGCTCGTGATGAGCGCGATGCCGTCCGACGGCGCCGCCCTGGAACCAATCTTCTGCCCGCGCAGCACGTTGGCCGTCTCGCCCAGGTCGATCCTGTTTTTCGAAAACACATTCACGCCGTCGCCGCGCAGAAGCGTCAGCGTCTCGCGCTCGCCGACCACCACCGGCGAGACGTCCACCGGCCCGGCGCCGGGAGCCGTCACCGTGCCCGCCACTTCCAGCCGCGAAATCGTCACGTCGTTCGCCGCGAGCGCGTTTTCCGTTATCAGGTTCCCGACGCGCGGGTCCTTGCCGGCGGCCTCGGCCACCAGGGCGCGGTTGACGACCGCGACAGGCCTGAGCGCGCGGCGCGGCTTAAGCTCTATCGCGCTGTCGCCGATCGCCACGCCGACGTGCGTCACGCTTCCTGTCGCGATAAGCTCCGCGAGCGTCTCGTCGCCGAACGTCGCCACGAAGCTGCCGTCCTTGTTGACATTCACCGTCTGGTTGTCGGCTTTCCAGACCGGCGTCTCCGCAGACTCGTCGTCGTACACTCTGAAGTGCATCGTCTTCGTATAGCTCTCGTCGCTCGCGGGAACGTCGTCGGTTCCGAGCTTCGTCAGCTGCCCGCGATAGACGAGCCTCGCGACGCTGCCCGCCGGACGCTGCCACTGGGCACGGAGCGTCGCCTTGGGCGTCAGACCCGACAGAGCGCCCGGAACGAGCGTGCCGCTTGCGTCAAAGACCTGCGTTCCGTTCTCCGTGAAGTAGCCGAGGAAGATGTAGTCGCCTGAGCGGGACGGAACCGGCGCGGCAGCCCCCGCCTCACCTTCCACATAGACGGCCGAGCCTACTGTCGCGTCCGTCGAAACGAAGGTGACGGAATACACCGCTGCCCAGTGCGCATGGAGCGTCGTATCCTCGACGGTCTGCCAGACGGGATAGACCGGGTTGCAGTCCGCATCGTAGATCTGTGTTCCGCCTGCCGTGTAGTAGCCCTGAAATGCATAGTTTGCTTTGGCAGCGGGGGCGGGCGCGGCCGGCGGAGCGAGCATCAGAGTCGCCTGCGCCGTGCCGACGGAAACCCCGTCCGACATGAACGTGACGGTGATCGAATCGGCCGGCGCATCCTCGGCGCTTAGTGCCGCCGGTTGCGCAGCCGCGCGCGCCGGGGAAGCGGTAAACGTTACCGACGACAGCACATAAAGGCTACCTTCACCGCCCTGATTTCCGCCATTTCCGCCGTCGCCGCCCTTGCCGGACTTTGATATCGGATGTCCGGGTTCATCATAGTTTTCATGCGACTCACTCGCTTCGCCGCCACCCCTT
>JAFRBA010000277.1 GCA_017405115.1 Kiritimatiellia bacterium | reverse complement strand
GAAGGTTTGCCGGAAAGTCAAGGAAGAGACGATGCGGCGCAAGTTGCTTCTGCCCGTAGAAGGAGTGATAAAGCGTCTCAACCTCGTCTTGGACGGATGGGGAAGGTACTTCAAGTGCGTATATCCGTCGCGGCAGTTCGCGAAAGTGAACACCTACGCGCGGTATCGCCTGTACAAGTTCCTCAACAGGAAGAGCCAGCGGCGGTCTCGGCTGAACTACGCCGAGACCTACTACGGAGAACTACAGAAACTCGGGCTGATAGCCCTCACAAGAAGGAGATACCGATGACACCAGTTTCACACGGGAAGCCGTGTGCGGGAAATCCGCACGCACGGTTTGAAGAGGGGGCTTCCGCATCGGAAGAACCGAGGCGGAATGCTCTACTCCACAACAAAAACATAATCAACTGCAAGAAAGGCGAGTTCGTTCCTGGGCGTGCGCTCCGGGCCACGGTTAAGGTCGTCCATGAGATGGGCGTTGAGGTCAAGATGCCGGGCGGTCGTGGCTCGGGAATCATTTCGTCTCGTTGTTGGGGCACGGGCATCGCGCGCGAAAAGGCGCTTGCGGCAATTCGCCCAGATGACGAGTTCGACGTGGTCGTGCGTAGCTACGATGCTCGCACAATGACGTTATCGCTGGTTCTCGCCGGCTGTGAGCATCTTGTGTCTTCGCCGCTGAAGACGGGTAAGGTTGTCCACCAGATTGTCCGGCCGAAAACTGCGGGATGTCCTCGTAAGCAGTCCTTCGTGCCGCTTGCGGCCGACACGACATTTCTTTGGGATGCGTCCAATCTTCTTGGTGCAGTTGGCGCTGAAGACGCGGCGCAGACGTTCGCGTCAATCGCCAAAACCATGTCCGGGCAGAGGTACAAGGCCATGTTCTTCATAGAGCGGCGTTGCCTTACGTGGGCATTGCACAACCAGCGCTCTGCAGAAGAGGCCGCCGAACTTGACATGTTCGCTCGGCGCGGCGATGTCGTGGTCGTCGGGGACGGCGGCAGCGGCACGGGTGAGGCGGACTGCGCCATTCTGCAGATGGCAGAGGCGCTGCCGGGTTCAGTCTGCGTGACGCGCGACCGCTATGACGACTATGCGCATGCTTTCCCGGACATTGTGGGCACGGAACGTGTCAGGTCGTTTTCCGTTGCGAAGGTCGGCGACAAGACCATGATTCTCGTAAACGGCGTCCCGCACGCGATTGTCGTCGTGAACAACCAGAAGGAGATGGCAGCTTCGCATGGTACGCCGTCTGTCGAGGTGCAGACGCCGGCACGCTCATCTCAGGACGCCTCCACGGATGACTCTCGCTCTGCCGAGGTGCCGGCCATGTCTGTCACGGAAGATGTCGCCGAGAACCATCGCGGGCTTTTCGCGGTGGCCGACGAATGTGTCCGCCGCGGCGACGAACAGGGCGCGGTGCGACTCTACGAGAAAGTGGCGAAGCGAGATCCAGCTGCGTACCGCGTCCTTGCCGAAATGTATCGTGGAGGAACCGCCGTGCCTGCCGACGGCAAGAAGGCCACGCGCTACGAGCGCCTTGCGCGCGCATTCGAGAAAAGGCGCAGGGAATGCAGCTTGCGCGAACGGCGCATGCGTGCGGAAGCTATTCGCGGAACCCGATATTTTGCCGATCATTTCGCGGCTAAACGGCGAAAGGCCTTGAGTATGGCCATCTTTGTTGGAAACCATGAGAACTTTTGCGAGTATGGCAGGGGCAGGCGTGTCCGCCGCGACAACGGCGCACATGATAGGCGCGCCGCATAATCGTTTTCGTGAAGAAAGTGCTGGATGACGGATGATGTCGGTTCACTGGCCGCGTGAAGGACGGACGTATAATCTCGGCCGCCCGGCACCCTAATTCGTCTCATGTTCTTTCTGAGACCCTGTCTGCATTTGACAAGCATAGTATCTGCATGCCGATCTTCTCCTTGAGCTCGTGGTAGGTTTCGGGGGTGATTTGGATGAGAACGTCGTAGTCGAAGGGTTTGACTGGAGTTGGAACGCGCACGACGTCTTGCAGGGTCTCGTCCCAGCGGTAGTTGAAGTGGCGGGCGGGATCGGGGACGGCGTTCTTGTCGAGCAGCTCGTTGTAGTTGTTGAAGTCGGCGATGTGCTCGCGCATGGAGGATTCAGGCACCTGATGCGCGTCGGGCTTCTCCGGCGTGACCTTCTGCGCCTCCATGTGCTTTTCGAACTCGCGCGGCTTGAAGTTCATGAGAATGATGCGGTAGCTGGCCGCACGCGCGGCAGTCGTGTACGGCTCGGTCTCCCACGGGTGGAGGTTCGTGTTGTCCACCACCACGAGGTCGATTCCCTTAGCCAGAGATTCCTTGAACGCCGCCAGGTTGCGGCGATGGTATTCGCCGAGCATGGATACGTCGAACACATAGCGCCCGCCGCGCATGAAGTAGTCGTCGGTTGAATGGACGGCAACGGTCAAACCGGCCGTAGAGACGGCGGCGAAGATGTTCTTCGCAAAAGTCGTCTTGCCCGATCCCGGGACAGCGCGGTTTATGAGGACTGCTTTCATTACTCAAGTGTTGAATATTATACCAAAAAGCAGCCGTGGGGCAAATGGCTGCGAAATTATGCAAAATTCTAGGGAATTCTAAGAAAAAACGGAAATGTCAATGTGTCAAATCGTAGTCACCGGAAATCGGGGACGGTGGATGTTTATCTATGGTGAAGGGCAATGAAGCCCGAAGAAAGGAAAGCAACATGATGTTTTTGCTTGGCACACCTGCCCTCATCAGTGGAATCGGCAAGGAATTGCGAATCGGCAGATGTTAGCGGAAAAATAGCAAGATGGGGGCTTATTCCCTGTGTTGAAACAATTGAACAAAGGAAAAGAAGATGATGCTAACATTAGCTCTGATAGAAATCGCCGTAACTCTTGTGATTGTCGCCTTCGGAGTGGTGGGCTTTGCGGCCTTTTTCGTGATGGGGATAGTCGATTCGAGCGAAGCCCTAGATGAATCGCCGCACAATGACGGGGAGGATGTCGTTTGGCGAATGGGAAACGCATTGAGGGCGATACTCGAGACGCCACATGCGTGCACCTAAGGCCAGAGTCTGACAGCGTGGAGCAAGTGTTCTGTTCGGAAACTCGGAAACCAGCGGGATGAATGCTTATACAGGGTGCCTGCCGGAAATTGGTGAGGGCAACTGCTTATCTAAGGCAACAACAAAAGGAATAAGACTATGACAAAAACCCAGAAGGAGAAGTGTCACTACATTATCCACTCCCACGCGGCTGCGGCCGGTGGCGGCAACGTCGTCCCGATCCCGGGCGTCGGTATCGCTGCGGATACGGCGGCGATGGTGAGCATGGCAATTAGCCTTGCCTTGGTGTTCGGGCAGAACATACCCAAAAGCACGGCCAAGGTCATGGCGGTTGACGCGCTGAAGAAGACCCTCCTCAAGCAGCCGTTAAAGGTGATAACGAAGGAACTCGGCAAGCTTGTGCCGTTTCTTGGCTCCGCCTTCGCTGCGACAGTTTCGGCAGGTCTTATTGAGGCCGCAGGATGGGCACTCGTAAATGATTTCGAGGATATGGCCGCATGAACGAGACATGGCATTGATTGCAACATTGAAAAAGGAAAGAAAACTATGAAATCGCTTCGCGAAATGTTGTTAAACCTTTGCGGCTATGAGATATGGCCGCCGAATCATGACGATCCAACGATAAAAGGCCCTCGTCCAAGGATAATTACGCGTGAGCAGGCCAACGCCTTGCGATCGCTTGCCGCCGATGGACACGAAGGAGCAAAACATGGAACACGCTGACCCCAGTCAGGCGACTCTGCGCGTGAACGGCATCGATCTAAACGGTTCGGTCGCCGATGGGCCTGGCATTCGGCTCGTGGTTTACCTTCAGGGATGCGACAGGGAGGTGAAGTGCGCCCATTGCCACAACCCGTCGACGCATTCACAGGAAGGCGGAACAGTAATGTCGGTAGACGACATTGTCTCCGAGCTTAGAAAGTCTCCGATCAGGAAGGTGACGGTTTCCGGCGGCGAGCCGCTTGCTCAGGCGGGTGGACTGCGGATACTGCTTGCGGCGCTCAAAAAGAACGGGTTTGACGTCGCTCTTTACACATGGCGCCAGAAAGGCCAAGTGCCGAAGGATGTCCTGGACAAAGTCGACTGGCTCAAGGTTGGAGAGTTCCGCTATGAGCTTAAGACAAGCACAATGGCGTTCGTCGGATCTTCCAACCAGCGTTTTATGAAGGTTGCGTAGGAAAGGACGGATAATGAACATCGTAAAGGAAAACTCCGCTGTCCGTGATACCCACGCCGGGCGCAATTTCGCCGAGGGCGCAAGGGCCGAAAAGGCGCGTGTGCTCGCCGCCTTGCCGCAGGAGCTCGCAGACCTCCATCGTGCCGGCGTCATCCATATCCATGACCTCGATGGATGGAACGATGTCGGGAACTGCTCAACGCCGTTGCCAGAGAGCTACCTTCGCCCAGGGCTTGTGCGCAGCAAAACCGACTACGGGAAGATCGCGGATGTGTTTGAACAGGTCAAGTCCATGATCTACACTGTCGGGCAACGACAGACAGGCGGCATTGGCTGCGGGAACTTCGACCGCGACATGGCTGCGGCATTGGTCGGCTGCGGGGTCGCTCCCACAGACGCGAACTTCGCGGCGTTCCGCGAGGAGGCGGTTCGGTTCTTCTCCGGGCTGAGTACGCATCGTCTGCGCAATGCATGCGAGAACTTCTATGTGACGCTGAACATGGGGCTGGATACGAGCGAATGGGGGCGTGCCGTCACCCGGGAGTCGATTGCCGCATTTGAGTCTCTCCCAGGCGACTTTACCCGGCCGAATATCGTTTTCAAGGTGAAGCGCGACATCAACGGAGTGGGAGGTGTAAACCATGATCTCTTCCAGCGTGCCTGTGCCTGCACGGCAAAGAAGATGATACCGACATATCTGCTGATGGATTCCAAGCCGAACGCCGACTGCGATCCATGGCTGCTGAACATCATGGGGTGTCGCACCAGGGTGTATGCAAACAGAAACGGGAACAATGGTTCCGTCGGACGCGGAAACATTGCTGCGGTTTCCGTTAATTTGCCGCGCATTGCGCTTGAGTCGCAAGACGTAGAAACTTTTCTTACGCGCCTTGCGGAGATCATGGATGCGGCAAGACGCGTGCTGATTCTCCGTGCAGAGACGCTAAAGGCGAGTCATTACCTTGCCGAAGTGGCAGACTCGGGGTGCTGGCACGCCGACAATGCCGAAGACATCTGCCGTCAGGGAACATATTCCGTGGGATTTATAGGAGTTTCAGAGGCAGTGGAGATGCTGGGCGAGGACATGCTGAGCACTGGTGGAGGTGTCCGCCTCGCCGAGAATATCCTTGAGGCCATGCGCGGCATCGTGGATGGGTTTAGCGTTGCGACTGGGTTGAATTTTGCGCTTCTGGCGTCTCCGGGGGAGGGGATATCTGGGCGGTTTGCAGATGAAGATTCAAGGCGATTCCCCGAAGCTGCATGCTGGCGCAAGGGGTTTTACACCAACTCGTTTCACATTTCCGTTGATTCCGGCGTCAGCATCGCGCGCAAACTGTCGGTCGAGGGGCCTTTTCATCGTTTCGCAAACGGCGGGAGCATATCGTATGTTGAATTGCGTGAGGCCCCCATCGGCAATATTGAGGCGATAAGCGACATCGTCGGGCTGGCGACAGCGTGCGGAGTGTCGTATCTGGGCGTGAACTTTCCCCTCGACTTGTGCAATGAGTGCGGGACGAGGGGGACTTTCGATGTCTGCCCGAATTGCGGCTCGACATCAGTCAAACGCATCCGCCGTGTAAGCGGCTACCTTGAAGTTCTTGATGAGTTTGCCACTGGCAAGAAATTCGAGGAGTCCTTGCGCAGGGCGAACGGATAACGAGAGATGATCAGCTTAAACAACAAAGTGTCAGGTCAAGTTCGCGGTCATCGCAGGTGCCATGATCGCAGACGCGGTCTATGCCGTTGAATAGAAAATCCAGATGTGCGCCGGAAATGGACGACGGCAACTGCTTATACAAAATAGCGGGCAATGGTGTCCGAACAAAAAGTGACAAAGGAAAAGAAAGGAAAACAAAGATGATTTTCGTGCTTCCCCTGATTGGAGCTGCCGTTTCGGCGCTTGGCGCTGGAGTCTTGACCGCTGCTGCCGCAGCATCGGCCTCTACGGGGCTGGGTTCAATACTTGGAGGCCTCGGGGCGTCTGCCGGGCTTGGCCTTGCGGTGAAGGGAGCGGTCGGTGTTGTCGCCCGCAAGACCGCGCTTGGCGTGGCGACAAATGCTATTGCGGGGGCTGCGCTCTGCGGTGTAACGAAGGAAGTTGGCGAGAGCTTCGTGAAGAAGGTGTTCTGCGACACTGTCAAGCCGAAGCGAGGTTCGATCCTCAAAATAGACCTCGCGTGCGGCAGTGCAACCCATTCAGGAGTCTATGTCGGGCATGACCGCATTGTCGAGGTCACGGAGGATGAAGGCGAGGCAATTGTGCGGGAGGTGTCGCCGTCCGAGTTCCTGCATGGCGATGGACTTGTGCGCACAGGCGCGTACATCTACGTCGCGTCCTCCAACGAGGACGGAAAGTGGCGAGCCCTGAGCAGCGAGACGATTGCCCGTCGCGCCGAGGCCGCGCTTGGTCATCGCGGCAAGTATAGCCTTGCGTTCAACAACTGCCATATGTTCACGCGCTACTGCATTACGGGCGAAGACCAGGACTTTCCGACTTGGTCGATCAACCGCATCGCCGGCGCCTTGCGCGACAAGTTCGGCGTCTCACACGTCTCGTGGCGATCGACTGGCGATTTCGCGTAGGCTGCGCCTCGTCGCCGGCAAGAGAAGATACGAGAAGTTTCCAGAATGAACGGAAATGCGGACTTGATGATGCTTGTATAAAGTGACGGGTGCCGGTGTCCGAACAAGAGGTGTCCGAACAAGAAAGGATAAAACATGACTACGAGAGAAGAAGTGGAGAATGGCGAAACCCGGTCCAATGGGGCAAGAAAGGAGAATGGAAGCATGAACAAGAACACACGTTCGTTTGTCGAGAACGGAGCGATTGTCGCCGGGACAGGCGCATGCGCAGTGGGCGCAACCGCTGCCGCCATTGGGGTGACCACCACGATCACTACGGCAGGAGTAAGCGCGGCTGCAATAACGGGAGCAGGCGCGGCCGTTGGTGGAATCGTCGGTGGAAGTGCAGGTGCGGTTCTCGGCGCAGGCGCAGGCATTGCAACGGGTGGAACGGCGATTGCCGCAACAGTTCCCCTAGCTGCGGCTGGTGCCACGACAGGGGCCGCAGTCTGTGGATCCATTGCTACGACAGTCGCCGGTTGGCTTGGCATACCGATTGCTACGACCACGACAATCGTGACTGCTCCTGCCTGGGCGATTCCCGTGGCCGTCGTTGGTGGAGTCGCGGCCGTTGGGTTCGGGGGATGGAAGCTCTACAAGTTTTTTCGCAAGTAAAAGTAACATAAAAAGGAAAACACAAATGAAAAAGACCATAGTTGGGATTGCATCGATTCTCGCGATGTGCGTAAATGCTTTCGCATCACCTGCGTCCTTGTCGGCAAAAGCCGCAATCAAGGGCGGTGAGAATTTGGCGGCCAAGATCGGGCTGCGAACCGCGGGCGAAGCTGCTGTACGCGGGGGCACCAAGCTTGCCGCCGTTACTACCGAGCGCGAGGCCGCGAAGCGGACGGCGGGGGGAATCGCCGAAGGGGTGGCCAAGAAGGTGACGGCAAAGCAGCTGCTGGCTGCAGGTGTCGGTACGGCGGCGGTCGTCGCGGCGCATGAAACGGCAGACGGCGTGCAGCAGATGGGCGAAGGCGTGAAGGAGGCCGTCAGGGAGAAGCCTGAACTCGCTGAGCGCATAGCAGAAACCGTGACCTCGCCAATCAGATGGCTGGTGGGAATGGCAACCGCAGGCGCGATGGCCTTTCTAGTCTGGTTCATCTGGCCGTGGGCTTCGCTCGTCAGGAACTGGAGCAAACTTGTCGCCGCCAGGCGGACGGCGACGATGCGAAGCTCCGAGCCCGTCGCCGACGGCGCGGCAGACGTCATCGACGTGGCACCGTCGGCTCCCGCTAGTGCGCATCCTGGGTTCACCAGAGTGGAGCTGATCGTCATGCTTGCTGGATTCCTGCTCTTGTCGGTTGTCGGCGTGTGGCGAATCGTCAAGTCCGGGACTCCGGATGGCGACCAGTCTCCAACTGGGCATGACGCTGCCGCCAGCCAAAAGGCGCGGGTCGCCGAGCGCGCCAAGAAGGTCGCGCAGCTGCGGGCGAACTACATCGCCGCGCTCGACCGGCACTATGCGACGTTCGTGTCCGACGTCGAGTCCGAGGCGTCTGCGAGGTTTGGCGAAGTGCGGGACGGGATCCCGAGCGTGGCGAGCAAGTTCGGGGCCTTCTCCCGATGCAAGGACCTGCTCGTGACGCTCGTCAAGGACAAGATATCCAAGGGCAACCGGACGGAGCAGAGCATTAAGCGGGATCTCGAAGCCGATTTCTACAGGGGGCTGTACGATGCGCGTGACAAGGTCAACGCACATCTTGTGATCTTCCTGAGAAACGCCGAGGCGGAGAGGAAGTCGTTCCAGCGCGAGCTTGAAGTCGAGCTTGATTCGATTGAGCTGCCAGGCGACGAAGCGTTCAAGGGCCTGTTGACTGATGGCGGCGATCGCATCGAGAAAAGCAAGCGCAAACTTCTCGAAGGACAGATTGCTGCGGCCATCAGCGTTGTCTTCGAAGCTGCATGCATTCGATTCACGGTCAACCACATCTCGAGGATTCTTGGCAGGGCGGCTGCCCGCATAGCGGGTTCAGCGGCTGTTGGTGCTGGCGCCGCATTGGTTGACGGGCCATTGCCGATACTCGACTTCGTTGGGGGTGCAGTGGTTGTGGGAACAACAGCCTGGAGCATACGTGATATTTACAAAGCCACGAAAACCTTGCCGGCGGAGCTTACGAAGACGCTGCGTTTCGTCGTAGATGACTGCGAAGCGCAGACAGTTGGCGAGATCAAGAAGACAGGCAGAGCCATTTACGAGGAATATGGCGGGCGTTGTGGAAAGGAGGTGTAACATGGCGATTCTAGTGATAATACTTTACGTAATATTTCTCCACATCCTCCCATGACAAATGGCGAGCGAGGTCAAACACAAAACAAGAAAGGATAAAACAATGCGCAGGTTCACTGGTAATGGATACAGCTATCCGGGCGTGTACGCGCCAGGTGCCAACATACACGTCACGAACGTGACTCATGTCACCAATGTGACCCATGTAAGCGTGGGAGGCGGGGGACATTACAAGCCCAGAGGAGGATTCGGCAGCCGGGGCGGCGGCTTTCGCGAGCGCCCCCCGAAGCTATACCGATTCTGTCTCTCCGGTGGGCTCCTTGACACTGGAGTCGCGGCTCGGATGAGCGAAGGGCAGATGTGCGACGAGGCCGTAAAGGTCGCCGGCTATGCCACGCGCAAGTTTCTTTACGACACTCGGGACTGCAGGGCTCAGATGGGACGCGGCTTGAAGAAGATGGCATCTGGTATATGCGGACTGATAGGGCTGCTATGTGGAGGTAGGTGAACAATCCCGCCCGCCATCGATGTCTGCTCGGTTACAACCTTAAGCGGTGATTGGTGGCGGGGGGGCAACCTCAAACTTTGATCTGAATACGAGTAACATACAGAAAGGAAAAACAAGAATGAAACAGATGTCCGCGTCTGGAGTGGTGGCTGCCGTTGCGCTTGCCGCAGTGTCGGCACTCGCGCAGGGTGACGCGGATTCGACGGACGGGAATGATTTTCTCAACTCCGTCGTGAAACTTGGGGTGACGACCGCAAAACCCGACATCTGCGATTGTCGACGCGAAGGAAATGCGGGAGTCTACCGCCCGCGTCATGAAGCGCAACCTGATTCCTGCCGACAGGAGCGAGGATCTGCGCAAGAAGTGATGGGCTTCGACTTTCGCAACTTGTGCGGCTATTGTTGTTTCACGGCGGATATGGTGCAATGCGCACTGCAAAATCACTTACCAAATGAGGCGAAGTTGCAGATGGACTACTTGAATATGTGCGGATGGCGGTGGTTCTATACTCTTGAATATGTGCGATAAGGTCGGTTGCGTAACCCTTGAAAATGTGCGGTAGTTGGTTGACGGCAACATCGCAATGTGATAGAATACGCCTGTTTTTAAAGGAGAAAGCAGGTGAAGCGGAAGATATACAACAAGCTTCTTGCGTGGAAGCTAAAAAGCAATGGCTCGACAGCGCTGCTGATCGATGGCGCACGTCGTGTCGGGAAGAGCTATATCGTTGAAGAGTTCGCAAAGAACGAATATGCGAGCTATGTTCTTGTGGATTTCAGCAAGGCGCAGACCAAGTTGAAACGAATATTCAACGAGTACCTTGACGACCTTGACACGTTCTTTCTGTACTTCGAGCGCATCACGCATTCCCGTCTGGTCAGGGGAAATGCTCTTGTCATCTTCGACGAGGTCCAGAAGTTCCCCCGTGCGCGGGAAGCAATTAAGCATCTTGTAGCGGACGGACGCTATCACTACATAGAAACAGGCTCGCTCATATCAATCAACAAGAACGTCAAGGACATTCTTATTCCTAGCGAGGAACATCGCATTCCAATGTATCCAATGGATTTCGAGGAATTTCTCTGGGCGATGGGGGACACTGTGACGATGCCGCTTGTGCGGAAGCGATTTGCTGACATGAAACCGCTTGGCGCTGATGTACATCGCCAGATCATGGATGTGTTCCGCCAATACATGATCGTCGGTGGCATGCCGCAGGCCGTCGCGAAGTTTGCCGCAACGCGCGACCTGGAGGCGGTGGATTCGGTCAAGCGCGACATCCTCGCGCTCTACCGCGCGGACATCCATAAGTACGGCGGTGTTCTCAGGCATAAGGCCGCCTCGGTGTTCAATGCTATTCCGTCGCAGCTTTCCAGACACGAAAAGCGTCTTGTTCTCTCTGAGGTGAGAGCGGGTGGACGGATGCGGGACTTCGAATCGACGTTCGATTGGCTGGAATCGGCGATGACGATCAACGTATGTCGCCGGGCGTCAGAGCCAAATGTTGGACTTGAGCTGGCTGCGGACAGACAGTCGGTGAAGTGTTACATGGGGGACACGGGACTTCTCGTGAGCCATGCCTTCGGCGAGAATGAGCTTGCCGCCAAGGACATTCACAATAGGCTGTTGCTCGGTGACATTGAGCTGAACGAGGGAATGATTGTTGAGAATGTCGTCGCGCAGATGATTCGCGCGGCAGGGCACGCGCTGTACTTTTTCTCGGATTCGGATCGGGAATCGGCGAAAGACAGGATGGAGATAGATTTCCTTCTGGCAAAGTCACGTACCGAGAGGAAGCGAAACGTTTCTCCGATAGAGGTCAAGAGCGGCAAGCGCTACTCGACAGTGTCGCTCAACAAGTTCCGAGCAAAGTACAAACGGTTCCTTGATGTATCGTATGTGCTTCACCCCAAAGACTTGAAAACCGACGGCGACATTAAGTGCCTGCCTCTCTATATGGCACCGTTGCTTGTAGCGGGTCGATAGCTTAGCGGCGCGGTGCACCGTCGCGAGATCGGGCGCGTTCGGCGGCGGCGTAGGAATGCGTGAGGCTTGTCAGATTCTTGTGGCGGGGGCGTATATTGGCATGGTGGTAGTGTAAGATTTCGCGGATGGCAGACGAGGATTTTTGCGAGGTCTCCGCACACCGACCTGAATTTATGGTATAATATTCATACTTCGAAGTACTAATATCGCGCGATGATTAGTATTTCAAAGGACGAAAACGAGGTGTAAAATGGAAGAAGCAGATATTAGGCCGCTCATAGACGCATCAGATAGGCTTGTATCCGAAGTCTCAATGGACTTCCGGCGCTATTTGGTTCCATTGATTGACTGGAAAGACAGGCTTATCTGCATAAAAGGGCCGAAGGGCGTTGGCAAGACGACATTGATTCTTCAGCATATCCGCGAGACGTTCGGCGTTCGCAGCGGCAAGGCTGTCTATCTTCCAGCCGACCATATCTGGTTCTCTTCGCACGACATGCTTGATGCAGTCGAATACTTCCATACACATGGTTTTACTCACCTTTTCATCGACGAGGTGCATCATCTGCCAGAATGGTCGCGCGAGATCAAGACGATTACGGACTGTTATCCGAAGTTGAATGTGGTTTACAGCGGATCGTCAATCTTGAAAATCAGCAAGGGTGATGCAGACCTTTCAAGGCGACAGGCAGTCTACAGCCTGAAGGGTCTCTCGTTCCGTGAATTCTTGTCGTTGGAGGGGGCGATTGACCGACCGCCGCTGTCGCTTGACGAATTGCTTGGAGCACACCGCAAGATCGCCGGCGAGATATGCGACAAGGTTAAGGTGCTTCTGTTCTTCGAGAAATACTTGAAGTGCGGCTACTATCCTATGTACCGCGATGTCAGCAGCCAATTCCAGAATCGATTGGTCGCAATCGTGAATAGCGTCCTCGATGTGGATCTTCCGTCTGTTGAGGACGTGACGACGGCAACGGTGCGCAAGGCAAAGAAAATGCTCATGGTGCTTGCCCGCGACTGTCCGCAGCAACCGAACATGTCCGCACTCTATCGCGAGCTCGAGACGAACCGCAATCTGGGATTGAAACTCCTCGAGGCGTTGGAACGGGCGGAGCTGTTTGCGTCGGTGGAACAGGGGCCGTCGAAGCTGAAGCGCCTTTCCGGGCCTGGCAAGGTCTTTCTTGGCGACACGAACCTCATGTACGCGCTTGTGCCGATGCCGGACGTCGGTGCCGTGCGGGAGACCTTTTTCGCAAACCAGATGCGTGCCGCAGGGCATGAGATCAAGTCGCCGGAACAGGGGGATTTCGTTGTTGACGGAAAGTATCTTTTTGAGATAGGCGGCCGCGGCAAAGGTTTTTCGCAGATCAAGGACAGGGCAGACAGTTACGTCGTCAACGACGGCATTGAACTTGGCATCGGCAACAAGATACCACTCTGGCTGTTTGGGTTTCTGTATTGACGTTTTGCCTATTCAACTATGCGCATGTCGAGAAGCGGAATGCTTGCAAAGTGGTCGTCTGACGAGACCAGCGCAGCCCCTGCATCCACGGCGCAGGCGGCAATCCACATGTCGTTCTGTGGGATCGGAGTGCCGTTTGCCTTAAGGGCCCTGAAAATCCGTGCATACACGGATGCAATGTCCTCGGTAACGGTGATGATGCTGACTGACGGTGAATCAAGAAAGGACTCCAATACTTCAAGTTGCTTTTGCCCACAGGATGTCTTAGGGTCGGCCCCCGCCTTGAATTCCCCAAGTACGACAGTTGGCACGACTATTTTTTCGTACGCCGATATTATGTCGGCAATTTTGCGGTCGCTTCGGAAGAATTTGATCAGCACATTTGTGTCAAGCATCAGTGGCTTCATTTCCACATCTCCGCATCAATTTCCGAAAACGCCGCCTGTGTTGCCTCAAGTTCGCTGCAGTCCACATCTTTGAGAGCGCCGCAAAACGAAGCGAGGTTGTTTCGCGGAACATTTGAACGACGTCGCGTGAAGCCGATAACCGGCGCGATGATTTCCTTAAGCGCCGCATTGACGCTTAGCCCCGCCTTCTCCGAATACGCCCGAATGGCATCGATGAAATCGCTCTCCGCTCGAAATGTCAACGCCGTAGTCATTCCAAGAATCTCCTTTCTGCATCGTTTAAGTGATGCATATTATCGCATTTGCTTGCATCATTGTCAATGGGGTGAGTGAAAAATGTAAAATTCCAATTGTGCTCTGCGGCGCAGTGCCGTTTATGGTATAATATGCGGAAAGCGAGGTTCAAGATGGCAGAGATGATAACAGACGAAATGAGGCGGCACAGCGCCGCGCACATGATGGCAAGGGCCGTCATGAACGTGTTCCCAGACGTGCAGGTCGACATCGGCCCGGCAACCGACGACGGGTTCTACTACGACTTCGACCTTCCGCACCGCATCGCGCCGGAGGACTTCCCGAAGATCGAGGCCGAGATCGCCCGGCTGATCGCGCTCGACGAGCCGTTCGTGCGCAAGGAGGTCACGGCGGACGAGGCGAAGGCGCTTCTCGCCGGGCAGAAGTACAAGCTCGAACGCCTCGCCGACGTCGTTGCCGACGGCGTCGCGATCTCCACCTACACCGTGGGCGACTACGTCGAGATGTGCCGCGGCCCGCACGTGGAGCACTCGAAGCAGATAGGCGTCGTGAAGCTCGTGCGCGTGGCGGGCAGCTACTACCGCGGCGACGAGCACAACAAGATGCTCCAGCGCGTCTACGGAATCGTCGCTAGGGACCAGGCCGAGCTGGACGAGATAATCGCGCGCGAGGAGGAGGCGAAGAAGCGCGACCACCGCGTCCTCGGAAGGCAGCTCGAGCTCTTCACGATAACCGAGCAGGTCGGCCCGGGGCTCGCGCACTGGCTTCCGAAGGGAGCGCGCGTGCGCGTGGCGATCGAGGAGTACTGGCGCCGCAAGCACTACGAGGCTGGCTACGAGATCGTCTACACCCCGCATGTCGGAAAGTCGAACCTGTGGGAGACTTCCGGACACCTCTCGTTCTACAAGGACGGCATGTTCCCCGTGATGAAGGTGCAGGAGGGCGGCGGCGAGGACGCGTACGTGCAGGACTACTACGTAAAGCCCATGAACTGTCCGTTCCACATACAGGTGTACCAGTTCAAGAAGCGCAGCTACCGCGACCTGCCGATGCGCCTCGCCGAGCTCGGAACCGTGTACCGCTACGAGAAGGACGGCGTCAGGCACGGGCTCTTCCGCGTGCGCGGCTTCACGCAGGACGACGCGCACATCTTCTGCACGCCCGAGCAGATCGTGCAGGAGATCAAGGACACCGTCGAGTTCGCCAAGAACATGCTCGGCAAGTTCGGCTTCCACGACATCCAGGCTTACCTGTCGACCAAGCCCGAGAAGGCCGTCGGCGACCCTGCGCGCTGGGAGCAGGCGACGCAGTCCCTGCGCGACGCGCTCGACCAGGAGGGGATGTCGTACGAGGTCGACGAGGGCGGCGGCGCGTTCTACGGTCCGAAGATCGACATGAAGATCAAGGACGCGCTCGGGCGTCCGTGGCAGCTCGGCACGGTGCAGTTCGACTTCAACCTCCCCGAGCGCTTCGACCTCACCTACGTCGGGGCGGACGGCAAGGACCACCAGCCCTACATGGTGCACCGGGCGCTGCTCGGCTCCATCGAGCGGTTCTTCGGCATACTCATTGAGCACTACGCGGGTGCGTTCCCGCTCTGGCTCGCGCCGGAGCAGGTGCGCGTGCTGCCGGTCAGCGACAAGGCGCTCGCGTACGCCGAGAAGGTGCGCGGCGCGCTGAGGGCGGCGGGCTTCCGCGTGGACGTCGACATCTCCGCCGAGAAGCTCGGCGCGAAGATCCGCGAGGCGACGCTTCAGAAGGTGCCGTACCAGGTGGTGGTGGGCCCGCGCGACGAGGCGAACGGCACTGTGTCCGTGCGCTCGCGCGCCGACGGCGACCTCGGCGCGATGGCGCTCGACGCGCTCATCCAGCGTCTCCGAGAGGAGACATGATCTCCAGGCTGCTTGTCGTGGCGGGCGCGGGTAGCTACCCGCAGCTCGTGATAGAAGGCGCGAAGCGCGCGGGCGTCTCCCGCGTGGACGTAATGTCCGTGCGTGGTTCCACGGCTGCCGCGACGGTCCGCGCCGCCGACGGCGAGCACAGGGTGGCGCTCGGCACGCTGGACGAGGCAGTTCGGTGGGCCGGCGCGCAGGGCTACGACGGACTGGTGATGGCTGGCCAGATCAACCCGCTATCGCTCTTCCGTTGCAGGTTCAGCGACGAAGTGCGCGCCTGGCTGCGGGAGCTGCCCACTAAGAACGCGCACACCATCTTCCGCAAGCTCATCGAGCAGTTCGAGGCGTACGGCTCGAAGGTCCTGCCGGCCTCGCTGTACATGGACGGGCATCTTCCCGGCGCGGGGCCTGTCGGGTCGCGCGGATTTTCGGAGGCAGAGGCGGCGGACGTGCGATGCGCCGTCGAGGTAGCGCATGACGTTGGCGTGCACGACGTCGGCCAGACGGTCGTCGTGAAGTCCGGCATGGTGCTTGCGGTGGAGGCGTTCGAGGGCACGAACGCGGCGATCCGCCGCGGAGGCAAGCTCGGCGGGAAGGGGGCCGTCGTGTTCAAGGCGGCGCGCGAGGGGCACGACATGCGCTTCGACATACCCGTCGTGGGGCTCAAGACGCTGAAGGTCATGCGGCGCGCCGGCGCGACGGCGCTTGGCTTCCAGGCGGGGCGGCTCATACTCCTCGACCGCGAGGCCGTGGTGGAATTCGCCGACAGGCATGGCATTGCGATCATCGGCGTGGACTCGGGGCTGCCGCCGGCCCCGCTTCGGCCATGAAGCGGCTTCTCCTGCTCGCCGGCGAGGAGTCGGGCGTACTCTACGCGGAGCAGATCCGCCGCGCAGTGCTGCGTGCGTGGCCGGACGCGGAAATACGCGGATACGGCGACTACGGCTTTGCCGTGAGCGACCTTGCCGTGATGGGGATTCTTGCCGTCATCCGCAAGATTTTCTATTTCATGCGGGTAATGCGGACGATGAAGCGCGCCATAGACGAGTGGCGGCCGGACGTCGTGTGCACCGTCGACTATCCAGGCATGAACCTGAAGCTCGCGGCGCATGCGAAGTCGCGCGGGATCCGCGCGGTCCACGTCGTCTGCCCGCAGGTATGGGCGTGGAAGCAGGGCCGCATACCGAAGATCGAGGCCTCGCTCGACCGTCTCTGCTGCTTCTTCCCGTTCGAGCCGGCGCTGTTCCGCCCCGGCTTCGCAGAGTTTGTTGGTCATCCTCTTGCGGAAGGTGGCCGTGTAGAACGTGTAGAGCGTGTAGATTTGAAAGGTGTGGAAAAAGAAGGTGGGAAGCTTCTGGCGGTGCTTCCCGGAAGCAGGATGGGGGAGATTCGGCACCACATGGCGACGCTGCTCGAGTCCGTCGCGGAGCTGCGCCGGGCCATTCCGGGGCTTCGGGTGTCGATTCCGGCGGCGAACGAGCGCGCCCT
>JAFRBA010000276.1 GCA_017405115.1 Kiritimatiellia bacterium | reverse complement strand
TCCCTTTATGTCATTTATGCGATTACGATATAATTATATCATAATCGACGATGCCATGCAAGGGGGAATGTTGATTTTATTGAAGATTCCTATCGCGCACCATACCGAACGCTACCGACAAAGTGGCAAAGTCGGGTTATAGCAGATTTCCGCCCGTCTGTGGGCGGTCATCTGCATTATCTCGCCAGCAGCATCGCGACCTTGCGCCTTCTCCCGTGGCAAGGACAGACCTTGCCTCTATTTCATACTGCAAGGTGCGTGCTGAAATCTTATGCGGAAATCAATAAATTCGTGTACGAGAATCGTTGAACTGCGTTGCGTTCGCCTCGTCCAACTCCTTCTGCCATTCGCGTTTTCGCCTGTCGCTTTGGACTTTCCTTAATTCCTCGATAGTCAGCGGCCCGCGAAACGCGACATCCCCTCCATCGCCATTGGCAAGCCCGTCAAAGTGCCGTATGCATTTGCGAATGCGGTAGTCGTCGTCAAGGTTCGCAAAGTTTAGATATGCATCGCCCTCAAGAACATAGTTCACCTTGTTCTTTCGATATCCTGCCGCAGTCAAGTTGTTCAAGACGCAGCCTTTTATGCGCACCAAAGCGTTTGACGGACCCGAAATGTCCGCGTCAAGCCGACCGGGGCCGATTATGCGATATTCGCCCGGTTCAAGCGATATCGGTTTCGCGAACGAAACAGTCTCGCCGTTCAAGCGGATTACGACACCGTCAACAGTGTTTGTCTTCGTCACTATACGGTAGCCCTTGCGGCCCGAAACAGGATTCTCATACGGCACATAATCCTTTTCGACGCTGACAATCGGTTCGCGTGAACCAATCGACCATGACTTCTGTTCTTCACCTCCATGCCGCTTGTACAGCATGGCAACACCAATGGCAGACAATCCAGCCAGAAGAAGCACGGCCAGACCAGTCCACAACCGCCGCGACAGGTTTCGTCCCTGAATGGCCTTGACGAGGTCATCAACGGACTGGTAGCGGCGCTCCGGAATGGATGACGTCGCGCGCTCGATGATGCGCGCCCATGCTCGTGGCGGCTTGCCGCCGAAGCAGCGGTCTGCCAATACTCCGAGCGCATGGATGTCGGACGCGACGGTCGCCTCCCCTCGCTCCATCTGCTCGGGGGCGCCGTAGCCTGGCGTGCCGACGCCGCCAAGGGTAATATCCGATGTCGGACGTCCGGCGTCCGATATCGCGATGTCCTTTGCAAGTCCAAGGTCGGCGAGAACGGGGACGGCAACGGGCGGGACGCCCGTTGTCCCAGTGTCCCCAACGGGCGGGACGCCCGTTCTCCCAGTGTCCCCAACGGGCGAGACGCCCGTTGTCCCAGTGCGCCACAGAATGTTGGATGGCTTTATGTCGCGGTGGACAATTCCACGGGCGTGAAGTTCGGCGACGGCATCGCAAACCTGCCGCAGAAAGCGCGCGACCTCCCTGTCGCCAGACGGCAGATCGCCTGGCTCAAGGAGTTCCATCACAAGATAGGCGCGCCCATTCGCCTCGCCGTATTCAAGGAACTGCGGGAACGAGGCGGACTTCAATTCGGAAAGCAATTTCGCCTCGCGCACAAAGCGTTCCCTGACACGCGGCTCGTTGCGGAAAAGCACCTTTACGGCGGCGGACGTGCCGAGCGCGACATGCACCGCGCGATACACCTCGCCGTTCCCGCCCTTGCCGATAAACGCCGTCAAGCGCCAGTTGCCGAACGTTTCGCCGTCCTGAAACGACGCGCCGGTAGGCATCCGTCCATGGGCGGAAAGAATTCCTTCTATTTCGTCCACACCGAGACTCATATGTTTCCCGCCTTTTCCAATTCCGACACGAGTTTGCGAAGACGGAGCATCACCTGGTGCTTGATCTGATCTACCGCGTTGCGCTTGATTCCAAACGCGGCGGCGACATCTTCCGGCTTGTCGCCGTTCACCGCCACGCGAAGGAACACCTGGCGGTTGCGGGACTGGATCGACTCGTCGTTCATCAGCTGCCGGAGCGCGATTTCAACGAGCGCTTTGCGCCAGGATTGTTCGTCGCCGGCCATCACGTCGGGCGGCGTGCGCGGAGCGCCCGCCCTACCGTCGCGGTCACGCGGGACGCGTGACCCTACCATTTCGGCAATCTCTGCCTGGCGGCGATTCACTCCCAGCTGCCTCAGCGCCTTGTTGCGGAGGATTCCGGTCAGATAACTGCGGAAGTGCCCCTTCTCGTCCGGCGCATAGCGATAGGACGGCAACACCGAGCAGACGGCGATAAGCGTCTCCTGGATGATGTCGTCCGCATCTACGGACGGAAACCTTTCGCGCAGATACGCCTCCATCATGGGACGATAGCGCGCGACAAACTCGCCCCAGCGGGCATGCTGCGAATCCTGCGCGATGTCGCGCAAAAGAGTTGTGGATGTCGTAGGCGCCTTTGCCATGTTATCCGCTGCATGAAATGAAAGGCGGCCCCATCCCCGCCGGACGGAACCGCCTCTCTGCTTCTCGATGCGCCGCCTGGCCGCTACTTCGCGGTAAGCGCCGCCACGCCGGGGAGCACCTTGCCCTCGAGGAACTCGAGCGATGCGCCGCCGCCGGTGGAGACGTGGCTCATCTCCGCCGCCTTGCCGCTCTTCTTGACGGCGCTCACGGAGTCGCCGCCGCCGATGATCGAGACGCCGCCGTTGGCCTTCACCGTCGCGACCGCGTCGCAGACGCCGTAGGTGCCCTTGGAGAGCGGCTCGAACTCGAAGCAGCCCATCGGGCCGTTCCAGACCACCGTCTTGGCGCCCTTCACCGCCTCGGCGAAGAGCTCCACGGACTTCGGCCCGATGTCGAGGCCCATCCACCCGTCGGGGATGTCGCCCTCGACCGTCTTCATCTCGATGTCGCTCGCGTCCTTCGTCTCCGGGAACTTGTTCGCGATCACGTTGTCGACCGGGAGGAGGATCTTTATGCCCTTGGCCGCAGCGGCCTCGAGCATCTCCTTGCAGTAGGCGACCTGCTCGTCCTCGCAGAGGGACGTTCCGATCTTGATGCCCTGCGCCTTCTTGAAGGTGTAGGCCATGCCGCCGCCGATGATGAGCGTGTCGACCTTGTTGAGGAGGGCCTTCACGACCGCCAGCTTGTCCGAGACCTTGGCGCCGCCGAGGATGGCGACGAACGGGCGGACCGGGTTCTCCACGGCGTCGCCGAGGAACTGGATCTCCTTCTCAAGGAGGAAGCCCGAGACGGCCGGCTGGATGTAGTCCGCCACGACGGCCGTCGAGGCGTGGGCGCGGTGCGCCGTGCCGAAGGCGTCGTTGCAGTAGATGTCGCCATAGCTCGCGAGCTTCTTCGCCATCTCGGCGCGCTGCGCCTTGAGCTCCGCCTTCTTCGCCGCGAACTCCTCGTCGGTGAGGTGGATGCCCTTCTTCTCGTCGTCCTTCTTCACCTTGCCGTCCTCGGCCTTGTAGAAGCGGGTGTTCTCGAGGAGCGCGACCTCGCCGGGCTTGAGGGCCTTCACGACGTCGTCGGCCGCCATGCAGTCGGGGACGAACTTCACCTCCTGGCCGAGCTTCTTCGAGAGCTCCTCGGCGACGGGCTTCAGGGTGAACGCCGCGTTGTCGGGGTTCGGCGCGGCGCCGAGCTTGACGCCCTTCGGGCGCCCGAGGTGGCTCATGAGCACGAGGCTGCCGCCCTGCTCGAGCACGTACTTGATCGACGGCAGCGCCGCGACTATTCGCGTGTCGTCCATGATCTTGCCGGAGCCGTCCTTGGCCATCGGCACGTTGAAGTCCACGCGCATCACGACGCGCTTGCCCGCGAGCTGCACGTCGCGTAGAGTCATCTTATCCATTTCCGGACCTCCTTTGAGGGATTCTTGACGGCCTTACTTGGCCATCTTGTTAATCTTCAGCTGAGCGCGGCTCTTCTTGCGGTCGGCCGTGTTCTTGGTGATGATGCCCTTCTTGACGGCCTTGTCGAGGCCGGAGACGAACTCCCTGAGCTTCTTCGCCGCATCTTCCTTCTGGTCGGCGTCGGCCGCCTTGAACAGCTTCTTGTGGGCGTCGTGAAGCTTCGCCTTGCACGTCGCATTGCGCTTGCGCGCCTTGGCGTTCTGCCGATCGCGCTTACGGGCGGCGCGTCCGCCTTTGATGTTTGCCATGTTATTCCGGCTCCTGTTTTCGGTATGATTTCCGCATATTATACACTTTTTCCCGCCGCCAAATCAAGTGCCCGCGCAAAAACGCAAAAGGGCGAGCGAGCGGAGGCTCGCGCCAGGCGACTGCGGTACGTGGCTGGACGCGGGGCGAGGCGGAACGGATCGTAGCGCGGTCTTGGCTTCACAGACGACCATTGAAGCGGAACGAATAGATGTCGGCGTCGGACAGATCGAACTCTACGACCACGGGCCTGCCCTGGAATTCCGACAGCTTTGCGTCCGCGGCGAAGTCGACGACCCTGTCAACCTTGTCGCCGAAGAGCTCAACGCTTTTGATGGCACGCCCAGACGCATCGCGTATCTCCACAAACATCCTTCCGCGCGCCGACGTGGAGAAATTCACCAGCATCTCCGAACCCGTGAACATGAGCGGCTTCGTGACGACCTTCTGCCCGGCGTACGTTCCGTGCCGCGAAACGAAGCCGTCCTGCCGGATGCGCCAGCGGTTGAGGTTCGAGGCAAGCCCGCTCCAGTGCTGGTCGAAGGCGTAGATGGAAATCTCGTCGTCGCCCCCAAACGGCGCGGGGGTCTTTATGAGCCGATAGGCGGGGTAGGCGTCGCCATAGACCCAGTTGCCGGGGTTTTCCGGCCCGGGGCGCATGAAGGCGTCGTCTTCGCGGAAGAACCGCTGCCCGTCACGGGAAAAGACGAAGATGCAGTCGGTGGTCGTCAAGCCATAGCGCGGCTGCCCGCCGTGCGCCTTGTCCATGCGCCATCTGCGCTTTTCGGGGGACGGCAGCCTGTCGTAGTTCGCCGTCCACGCCTTGCGCTCCACATAGCGAGACGGGAAACCGACGAAGATCGACGGTTCGCGGAAATAGGGCTGTATTACATTCGTGTAGAGCGCATAGTCCTCCGCCCCCTCGCCGAAGTCGAGGAGCTTCGGCTCCGACCACGTCCTGAAGTCCTTCGACACGCTGTGGCGCACGTCCCGCACGTTGAGGTCTCCGTTGCGCTCCGACTGGACCTTGTGGAATCCGCGGAAATAAAGGTGGTACACCCCACGTGCCTTGTCCCAGAACGCGACGTTGAGCGAATCGAAGGCACCCGCCACAGCAATCGGCCAGCCCTTGCGGAAACGTATGCCGTCCGAAGAGAGGAAGCACCATAGCCTGCCGTCGAGCTTTCCAACGCCCTTGTAGCGCTCCTCCGGCGGGCAGGCGGGGTTGTCGTCCTTGAGGACCATGAAGTTGTCCCAGGCCTTGCCGAAAGAATCCGCGTCCAAGATGCAGTTGTTCTCCTTCGACCCCATGAATTCGACGATGCCGAGGCTCGGCTTCACCCAGGTGAGGCCATGGTCCCAGCTCTCGGCGTAGCAGATTCGCACGCCGTCCGCGGAAAAACGGTCGCGGACGTCCTTCCAGCCGCACCGGATCGCGACGCCGTTGTAGTACATCCGCAGGAACTCCCCCCTGTCGTCTCTGTCCGGCACGATGCAGTGGTAGTCGCTCCCGTCGCCCTCCCACGGCTTGTCGTGCGTCATGACGGTACCTGCGAACTCCGGGTGGTGGAGCACCCGCCGCGCAGTCGTTTTCTCCGCGTCCACAACATGGTCGTCCCACAGCACCTGAAGGCGGCTTCCGACGTCAATCGGCCTTGCGACGCCGTCAGCGCCGGCAGTCGCGTTTTCCTTCAGTGCCGCCAGCTGGCCGAGCTGTGCGTCGACGAGGCAGTCGCCAGTCGGGGCGGCGAATCGCGACGACAGTGATTCATAGCCGCCTTCGGCATGGGACTTGGTGGACGGAATGTAGCCTTCGCTGCCGTTGGTGAGGCACGTGACGACAGTCATGCGGAACGGCGAACGCCCCTTGATGGCGCGGCCGATGTCGACGAACGGCTCGCACGGCAGGCCCGCGAACGCCAAGCTGTCACCTATGGCGAGAGAAGAGACGAGGATGTCGAAGTGGTCGGGTCCGTTCTTCAGCCTGCGCACACGCGAGCCGGGGCTGGTGAGAGTCATGATCTCCATGGAGCCCAGCGGTATGTCCTTCTTGCGGCCGGCGTCGAACATCTCCACCCACTTGAGCTCGTCGGCGGTCGGCCGGTTCGCGGGCATGGCATGTCCGGCGACAAGCCCGCGGACGGGACCAGCGGGAATCGCCTCGCACACGTCCCAGACCGACAGGGCCGCGCCTGCCACCGCCCGGCCCATGTGGAGCGCGACCGCGTTCCGGCGTGTTCCGCGCTCGGCCTTGAGCGCAACCTGCCCCGGAGGCGGCTGGTAGTAGTGGTGGTTCACGTCGCCCTGGGCGCCGTTGAGGAACATGCACTTCACGCCGTCGCCGACCGCGTCCTCGAACGTGCGGCGGACGACGCCCGGCCAGTCGGCGGAGAACTTCGTCCCGCCGATGGTGTCCGGATGGGTGCCGAAGTTGACGATGGCGATGTCGGGCGCTCCCGTGCGGCGGAAGCGGACGAGCTGCAACGTCTCGTCGGGCGTGCCGAGGGGTTCTTTTACATTGGGGTTGTTGACCCCGGGATTGGTGCGGACGGAGCCGTCCTTCATGCGGTAGCGGCGGATGAAGGAGACGTTGCGGCAGAAGGTCCTGGCAACTCCTATCTGCGCGGGGGCCATGTCGGCGATCGCGAGACGTCCTGCATCCGCAAGCTTGGCGGCGCGCATGTCGGAGTAGAGCGTCACAAGCCTGTTTTCCTCTTTCGTGAAGGACTTCCGCTCCGAATCGGCGGGGCCGGTATGCGTATGCGTTGCGTGGAGGTATATCCTGTCGCGCGGGACGCCGGTCGCCGCCGTGATCGCGGGAAATGCCTTCTTGACGAACGGATTGGACAGGCTCAGGGCGTCGACGCAGTAGACAAGGGCGTTGTTCGTGCCGTCGGAGACGGCCACGCAGTCGATGTAAAGCGGATCCAGCACTCCGTCGGCGATGCGTTTGTGGAAGTATCCCGTGATCGGGATGCCGAGCGGAGGCGTGGCGTCGACCCTTGCGAAGCCGGCCTTGAATTCCGCGAAGGAGGCGCATGCCGCAAAGACGAGCGCCACCGCTACAGATCCCTGGCGCCAGGCGCAGGCGCGCCCGGGCCTCTTTGTCGTTTTGCTCATTTCTGCCTCCCTGAAAGGTCGCATCCTCGCATCACGTCAAGCCGGCCGTCGACTACAAGCCCCTCCTTCGACTGACGGAAGAACAAGTCCATGCGGCCGGGAGTGTCCGTGAAGTAAACTCGCACATGCAGCGCGCCGTCCCCCTCGACCGCAGCGGACGCTGCCGTGGGATGGCTGCCTATGTACCCGCCAAGCGTCTCGTAGCCCTCCGGGTCGATTCTCGCCTCGCCGGGCTCCCACCGCCCCAGCCCAACCGGCAGGTGGCACATCCCGGCCCTTGCCTCGAAGGCGAGAGTGAGCCCGCCGTCCGCGCGGTCCAGCCGCGCGAACCGCACGCCGCGCGGGTTGACCGCGAAGCCGATGTCGCGGCCCAGCACGCCGTCCGGCACCTCCCGCGCGCCAGCGACCGGCGGCAGGGAGAGCGACTCGCAGCATTCGCGCAACGTCTGCTCCGCCGGACGGTTCTCGGGCAGCACGCCGCCGCCCATCGCAGGCATTAGGTGCTCCCATACAAGGTCCAGCTCCTTCTGCATGTCGCCGACACCGGCCTGCAGCGACACCACGGCGTCCTGCTCTGGCATGACTATCGTGAACTGCCCGCCCGCACCGTCGGCCCGGAAGGCCCCGTGCCTGCAGCGCCAGAACTGGAAGCCGTAGCCCTGCGCCCAGTCGCTGGCCGATGCCGCCGCGGAAGAACGCGAACCTGCTGCGCCGCTCCAGGTCTGCCGCCCCGTCGCAAGCGCCACCCACTCGGCGGAAAGCAGCCGCTCGCCGTTCCATGTTCCGCCCTGGAGCAGGAACTGGCCGAACCGCGCGAGGTCGCGCGTCGTCATGTACATGCCCCACCCTCCGCACGACACGCCGCCAGGCGACGCGGAGCTTGCCACCGGGCCGATGCCGATCTTGTCGAACAGCCTCTCGCGCAGAAGCTCAATCACGTCCTTTCCGCTCACTCGCCGGACGATCGCCGAGAGCATGTATGTCGCAAGCGAATCGTAGCGGAACCGCGTGCCGGGCTCCGCTTCGAGCGCGTTCGCGAGGAACTGCCGCTCCCAGTCGCCGCCTTCGTCCGCGGCAATCGGGTTCGTGTTGTCAGCCCCCACGTTCATGGTGAGCAGGTCGCGCACCCGCAGCGCCTTGAGGTTGTCCGACGGCGACGGCGGCGCCTTGTCGGGGAACAGGCCGAGGACTCGTGCGTCGAGGTCGAGCTTGCCGTCGTCCACAAGGAACCCGATCGCGGTGGCGGTGAAGCTCTTCGAATGCGAGTAGAGCATGTGCGGACGGGTCAGCGTGTCGAACGGCTTCCAGCTGCCCTCGGCGATCACGCGTCCGTGCCGGACGATCACGAATCCGTGCAGCGCGTCAAGCTCCTTCTCGCACGCCTCGATCCACCTGCCTATCGCCACGGAGGAAACGCCTTGCGACTCCGGCGTCGCGCGGGACATCTCGCGCGCCTGGCGGGGACCGGGGAGGTGGCGGTCCATGTAGTCCATGTAGCGCTGCCAGTCCCAGGGCGTGAGCGCCTGCGCCCCCGGCCGAAGGTGGTAGCCGACATTCCCCGAGTGATCCCATGCGCCTGGCACGGGCAAGCTGGCGAGGGACAGCCCGGCGAGCCCGTACTCGCGCCAGAGCGCCGACGCCCTCTTGGCGGACTCGAACTCGCCCGCCGGACCCGACGACGTGTCGCGCGAGGCGCTCGACACGTAGGCAAGGCGCGGCGCGATCAGCTTCAGCAGGTCGTCCGCATCGCGCACGATCTCCGCATTCCGCCCGGCGCACGACTCGATCCAGTCGGGGCAGAACCACAGGCGGGAGGCTCGATCCTTCATCTGCTCCACGGACTCCGCCCCTTCGAGCGGGAGACCGAGCAGGCGCGCGCCGCCAGTTCCTGAGCAGTTGGCGATCGTAAGGGCGAAGCGCCTGTCGACGCAGCCAGCCCAGAGCGCTGCCTTGCCGCCGCATCCGGTGCCGACCACGGCAACTCGCTTCGCGTCCAGCTCGGGACGCGTCTCCACCCAGTCCATCACGCGAGAGCAGCCCCACGCCCATGCCGAGACCGCCCCCCAGCCGTCAGGCTTTTCGGCGCCTCCCAGGAGCGCGTTTGCCGAACGCGGGTCCCTTGCGCTGTTCCAGCTGTTCGGGGTGACGTCGTTGAGGTTGAAGTGCACATAGGCGAAGCCGCGGCGAGGCACGGCGTTCGTGGCCACGGCCAGGAGCTGCGCCTCGCGTGCGGCGCTCGCCGGCAGGGTATAGTGGTCGGCGTGGACGAAGACCGCCACAGGGTTCGCGGCGCTAGCGCCCTCCGGCAGGAAGAGGTCGATGTTGATCTTCTTGCGGCCGCCGGCGAGCTCGACGTGGCGCCGGCCGATCTTCTCGTCGGCCGGCCGCTCAACCGGACGGCGACCGAACCAGTGGCGCTCGAACCAGTCCTGCGTCTCCTCGCGCCCGCGCTCCTCCCACTCCTCGGCAGTGGCCGACTTCTTCGGCGAGACGGACACCGGGCCTATCGCCATGGGTCCGACGGGCATCAGGGTGATGACATGGCGGTCCGCGGGAAGCTCGAGCCGCGTCTTCGCCTGGGCGCCGAGCCTTGGCCTGCCCTCCTCGCGTTGCCCGAGCCGCACCGAGCCGGCAGGGCGGCCGTCAAGCAAGAACCTGACCTCGTTGATCCCCGTTCCGTAGACGTCGTATGGGAACGACACGTCGTAGCTTCCCGAAGACGCGACGTCCACAGTGTAGTTGAGCCATTCCCCGGTAGTGGTGAAGTCCAGCGTCGTGCCGTCCTCCGAGCAGGACACGCCCTCGTCGCCGCGGAAGCGCCGGGACGGGCGGGGATTGAGGTCTGGACGGGCCTTGGTCGTCGCCACGGGATGCTTGTAGTAGCCGACGTTCGGACCGCCGTCGTCGAATCTCGCGGGGTTCAGCGTGCCCGGCAGGCGCTGCGCCTCGCCCTGATGCGGCTGGGAGCGGGCGGCGAGCGGTATGCGCGTCAGCGTGCGCGCGGTGCGGCCGACGCGGCCGTTCTCGTCCTGCGCATACACGTGCAGCTCGTGCGGCATTCCGCAGCCGGCCAGCCTGAAGGCCTCGCCCTGCCTGCCCGGGCGGGCATAGGCCGTGGTCGACAGGAATTCGTCCGTGAACGGGATTTCGAAGACATACGGCGGCTCGGTCTTGCTCTGGAGAAGGAATCCGTTGGAGAAGAGGTGGACGCCCGTGAGCTTCGCACCTGTCTTCTCCGCCGGCTTCGCGTCGACCGCAACGCGAACCGTCGCGCCCGGGGCGACGAACGCGTCCTCGCCCAGGGACTCCGCCTTCCACGAGACCGTCGGCCTTTCGTCCGGCGGGTCGGGGTACTCCCAGACTCGCACCCAGTCGACCATGAAGCAGGCGGGGAACTCGCATCCTGCGAGGTTTTGCCACGCCTCGTTCCACCTGGATCGCATTATGTAGCCCGAGAGGACCGCATGGACCGGCGCGGCGCAGGCCGCGTGGTTCGCCGCGTCGTAGGTCACGGTGTCCCACGGGGAATTGTCAGGGGCCGACTTCGCGCGGACCGCCTTGCCGTCGAGATAGCAGGTGATTTCAAGGGGCGTCCACCTCACGCCGACGGTGTGCCAGCCGTCTGCGGGACCAGGGAGGACGGACTTGTAGTCCCAGCTTTTGCGCCTGCCGAGGCCGCCATTGACGTGGAGGCTGTGGTCGAGGCAGTTGAAGAGCTCGTTGGTCGGGTTTCGAATGCGAAGGCAGAAGTCCTCGAAGACGTCTAGCGCGAAGCCGTCGAGGAACGGATTGGCGTTCGCGTCGCCGCCGATCTGGAACGCGCTCCAGAATCCGTTCTGGCTGGTGAACTTCACGCGCGCCTCGTAGTAGCCGCAGCCGAAGGCCTGGCGCGTGTAGAGCGAAGTGGAACGGAGCCTGTTGGTGGAGCCGGGCTCGAAGTCCACCTTGATGCGGAGGTGCCCTTCGCCGTCGGTCTCCGCGAGCTCGCGCGGGCGGGCGTCGTAATATGGCTGGACCCACTTCTCGCGCCAGTCGACCTCCGGGCCGTCGAAGTCGTCCTCGAAGACCTTTCGCCAGCCGGCCTTCGCCGGGTCGAACTCCGCAGGCCGGTCTATTGCGAACGGCATCTCCGCCGCCGCGCAGTCGGCCAGCGCCGCGAGCGCCGCCGCGAACAACGTCCGAACAGTCATCGCTACGCCTCTCCTTCGCTTTCGCATTTCGGGGAAGGGCCGGAGGATGCGCGGCGGGCGCGGAAGAACGACTGGAGGATCGCCTTCGACTCGTCGGCAAGGACCCCTTCGACCAATGCGGGATGGTGGTTGATGCCGGGGTGGTCGAAGATCCCGAACACGCTGCCGCCGCCGCGCTTGGGGTCGGAGACTCCCCAGACCACGGTGTTCACCCGGGCAAGCACGATGGCGCCCGCGCACATCGGGCACGGCTCCTTGGTCACGTAGAGCCGCGTGCCCGTGAGCCGCCAGCTGCCGCGCGCCTGGAACGCCGCCGAGAGCGCGAGGATCTCCGCGTGCGCGGTCGCGTCCTCCAGCCCCTCGGTCTGGTTGTGGGCGCGGCCGAGCACCCGCACAGCGGACGGCGGCACGTCGTCGGACTCAGGCTCCTCGACTATGACGCAGCCGGCGGGCACCTCGCCGTCGGCCGCGGCCTTCTCCGCCTCGCGCAGGGCCATGCGCATGAAATGTTCGTCGAACGCCGTCATGCCGGGGCCACGCCAAGAAGCGCTCTGAGCTTTCCCTTCAGAAGTCTCCATGCCGCAAATTATATCAGAATTCCCCGCGTCCGTGGCGACGCCGACGTTGTTTCCGATGTCAAGAGGCTCTTAAACCATCACGCTCGTCGTCATTAATCCTATTCCCTGACGACTTCGACCCAATCTGGCGCATCAAGCTTCACGTCCACTTTGCCGTCGGGAAGTTTCTTTATCATGACCTTGACAGCATTTCCATCAGGGAGAGCCATCGCGCCCTCCGCCCATTCGAGGTCGCCGAGAAACGGTCTGACCTCGATGCGGCGGCAACCGGTGTCGAGAGGGCGGATTCCGAGCACGTGGTTGATGCACCACGACGCCGGGCCGCTCGCCCAGCCGTGGCAGAGCGAATGCCGGAAGCCGGGATAGCAAAACTCGCCATAGTCGCCGTGGATGTCCTTCTTGCCCGCCACTGGCAGATCGTCGATGCGAAAGCAGTTGTTCGTCCAAGAGAGCTTGAAGTCCTCCCAGAAGCTCGTCGCCCCGACATCGAGCATCGCGCCCCAGTAGTCGCGCACGGTGTCAAGGGCACGTTGGCTCTCGCCTGCCACGCTCATAGCTTCGATCATGTAGTAGCCGTAGAAAGTGGAAACCCCGGCATGTCCGTTCGCGCCAAGAACCTGCGCGAACATCTCCTTCGGGTCGCGCAGACCGGAAAGCGCAAGCATCGCGGCTGCGGACTTTTCGCCGTTCGGGTCTGGGCGCAGCTTCGCCAGCTCCGCCGCCAGCGCACGGGCCTTTGTGGCGAGTTCCGTCCGCCCCGCCACATCCGCGAGAAACGCCGTCTCGCGAGCGGTGACGAGCGCGAGCCCCT
Source organism: Kiritimatiellia bacterium (assembly GCA_017405115.1). The sequence goes on along the minus strand of JAFRBA010000276.1, from coordinate 15,450 downwards.
GAGTGCCAGCCCATGCCGCCTTGTCATTATGACGCGTCGGCCAGTCGAGGAAGTTGCCCGCCCGCCATTCGCCGTACTTCATGCCGGACATCACATGCTCGAACGTCTTTTCCAGATAGTCGGCGTGACGACGCACGTATTCCACATCGCCCGTGTAGCGGTACCATTCCGCGAGGTTGCGTATCCACCACAGCGTATACGTGGCCATACCGTGCATCCAACGGTCAGACGGTGTCACGGATGCCATGTAGTCGAGCGACTCGGGCAGGATCGATGCTGCTCCAAAGATGTTCAGGATCGTCATCGTCTCGGGATGCATGTCTCCCATCCACACAAGCCTGTCGCGCTTGATGCCGTCCCAAAGATAATTCTGGCAACAGAGATGGGCAGTGCGCACAGCCGTCTCAAAAATCCTGTTCAGCCGTTCGTCGGAAGACCTGAAGCCGCCAACCGCCTTCATTGGGCGCATCAGCGAAACGGCGCGGATGAACTCAATGCCCACCTCCCCGCCGGTGACGAGGTCGATGCGCAGGAATCGGAAACCCGTGTTGCCGACCTCGATGGAGCCAAAGACAGGCACTGGCAACTCAAAGTCGCGCAGAGCATGGTCGTTGGATGCGTGTTTGCCGTCGCCGATTGAACTCATCGCCTCGGCGACGGACTCCCCGAAGCGCAAGCGCAGACGCGCACCGGCCGTGCCGCCGGGGCTCATCCCAAGCTGAACGCCGCCGTGCAATTCCCTTCCAAAATCCAACAGAACGCCAGCCGGTTCGCCATTGTTCACGAGTTTCGTTCCGGACTTTGAGGCAAACGGGCCTTCGCAGACCTGACCGAACTTGCCCTCCAGAAGCTTCTCCATCTTCTCCGCCTTGGCGCGTTCCGGCCATCCATCGTCAAATTTGCTGGCAGCAGTCTGCCAGACGATCCGCTCGGGGTAGACATAAGTCCGCACACGAGTGTCAACGACCTTGCCCACGTCCATTCCCGCCGTAGTCCCAACCGCCGGCAAGACAGCAGAAACTCCGCCCTGCAATCCGCGCAGGAGAGCCCGCCTCCGGGGATTGTCACGTGACCGCTTCGGCTCAGAGCCGTCGCCCTTGTACGCATCGACCTCCTTCTCGACATCCCATCCACGAAACTCGCGGAATGCATGGTACGTCCAATCCCACCCGTATTCCTCAAACAGCGAAATGCAGTCCTCCAGATAACGCCCAGCGCCCTCGGCCCATGCTATGGCCGAGAATTCGCCGCAGTATATTCGCGCCCCTGTCCGAAGCTGGAAATCCCTCACAGGCTTGAGCTTTTCCCGGAGGAAATCCTTGTTCCAGCCCTTCTTCTCGTTTGGGTATGGCAAGTGCTCATACTCGTCTTTCGCCTTGCCGAGTCCCTGATGGGTGAATTCATGAGGCGCGTACATGTGCACCTCGTAGATTACGTTGTCGTCGTTCAGCGGACACATCACTTCGAACCCCCAGGGATTGTCGGAATGCACCGCCTCCATGACCAGCGTTGCCTCGGGATTGTAGCTCCTTACGATTTCACCTGCTCGTCGCTGCATCGTCCAGTAGTCGGCGTAGGTGGCCATTTGTGTCTGGAACACCTCATTGCAGAAGTCAAACCCATAGATGCCTGGCTCTTTCGCGAATCGCCGTGCAATACGATGCCATGCCTCGGCAAACGCCTCGCCCCAGAAGCGCTCGTAAAACATCTTGGCATTATGCGCCCCATGCCCTCCAGGTTCATCCCCCTTGTATATTCCGCCGGGATATGAATGAAGGTCAACCACTATCTCTATCCCATGGCGACGCGCCCATGGGAGCACTTCGGCCAGATGGTCAAGCCGCTCATCAAGCCAGCGGAAATAGTCGCTTCGGATGGACTCGTTTGAATTCGTGTGCGTTGGCTTGAACAGTGTCATCTGGTAGCGGGCAAGTTTCGCCCCCCATTTCTCGAGCTGTACGAAATCTGCCTCCTCGCACCACTTGTCCGGCAGCATCACACCCCGAAGAGTCGGCTTCCTGGCGATGCGCTCCGGATAGACGAGCTTCTTGTCGGGGTAGGCCCTGGGATAAACACCCTGAACCGGCATCATCCCCATGTACTCAAGTTTGCCCCTGACGTCGTCATCGTGGCTGACGATCCAATCCGGTCTGGACAATCCATCTCCTTCCAGTTCCGCGACAACGTCCTGCGGCGCCCCGGCTAGGCCGACGCGGAACGGGCAGACCTTGAACCGATCTACGCCCTCGTCGCGAATCAACGCAAGCGCCCTGCGCACGGCGTCTGCGTCGGCGTCCGCACGCAGTTCAACAACCGTCCCTCCGAGTTCGACCACCTTCTCGCTCAGGAGCGGATCTAGAGAAACGCAGCCTAAGCCGTTGTACTTCTCCGTTTGGCATGTCCTCCAGACAACAGCGCGATCTCGCGAATCGCGTTGAGCGTCCTGCGCACCCAGACAGACGGCGGCGCACGCAGTCGCCGCAATCAAAACAACCTTCTTCATGACATCATCATCTCCAATGCGTGGTAACACCCGTTCACTACGCCACTCGTTCCAAGCAGGCGCAAACACGCATAGCTTCATCCCTCGCATCAACCAGGTATATCTTGTACGTTTCGCCGCCAGGCGCAACCTTTATGACGACATGTACGCCCGTCCGCGTCTCGACAGGCACGTTTGCAATGAAAGACTGGGATTCGTGCCTCTTCCATCGGACAGCCGGATACATATTGGGCACAAGTATTGGAGCGCTGCCGTGGTGTATCTCGCATGAAGCCATGCGCGAGAGCGTAAGTTCGTCAAGCTGCCCCGGACACCAGATGCAAGAGACGTAGGCGTCTGCGCGGACGGCGCGGACGAATCCTTCACTCATAGCATCGGAACAACCATGATGATTGGCCTTGCAGACCGTCACTTTACCGGCAAGCCGCCCAATTATTTCCTCGTAATCCACTGTATCTCCGCTGATGCGCCTTAGGACTCCACTCACATCGCCGCCAGCGAAGTAGCTGAACTTGCCATAGCGCATCACAAAGGCAAGCGACAATAGGTTCTGCGAAACCACTTCATTGCCGGTCGCCTTTACATGCTCTGCGGCATAGTCGCATTCACCATCCGCCCCATCCCATGCGCGACCGTTCGTGCAGAGGTTTCGGATCGAAAATGCGTCTTTGTATTTCGCCGGATTGCGCAGCATGCTGATTTGGTTCAGTGCGCCCACTCTGAACGGCTCGGCGAAAAGCCCCTTCTTGACCTGTTCCGCAAGCCATGGCCTGATAAGCTCAACGGACGGCTTGTCTTCAGACTTGTACGCTCCGAATTCGGGATACTGATGGTCGAAGTACCTCCTGAACGCAAAGTCCTGCGCCACACAAAGGACACCGCTCCCCTTTGTGCCGTCCGCGAAGGTTCTATCGCGGAACATGGCGTCGGATGTCGACTTCCGTCCGGCGACGATGGCTCCCGTGTGGTCTACATGCCAGTGAGAGAGGATGAGGTAGTCTATCGTTTTTTCGTTGTATACGCGCTGAATATACCTGCTCACCCATTCTCCGCCAAGTCTGTCGCCGGACGGCAGCAGTGGAATATGCGCAAGGTCGCGCGGTCGATAGAAATCACCGACGTCATTGAGGATCGAAGTGCCGTCCGGCAGACGATAGAAGCAGTTCTCTCCGCAGCCAGTGTAGATGAAGTGCAGTTCTAGTTCCCCAGACTTCCATCCCGGCAGCGTTCCGCCGACCTCGGGCGATTCGACGGCTTGCACCAGCCAACGCGGCGTCAAGCCGAACGTGGCTGCCGCGCAACCTCTAACGAAATCCCTTCTTGTCATCTTGACTTTCCTCTTCATTCAAACCTCATTTCCGTTATCTCAACTTCCAAGGGCGGGCGAGGGAACGGCGGACAGTTCTCCTGCTCGTATCCGTTGTACTTCTCCTTTTGGCACGTCCTCCAAACGACATTTCCGCCCCCCATTCCGCAAAACGGTAGCGAAATCGCAATCCCAACCAACAGACCATGCATGCCCATGTTCATTGTTTTATCCCTGAGTCCATTGCCTTTCTGAACACTACGGAAAGAAGCTCGAGCTTGATTGGCGGGCGAGGGAAACCGCAGTCCCTTTCGTAGCCGTTGTAGATGATGAGTTCCCCGCGAATGTCTGAGAGCGGGAACCTGTCCGGCTTCGCATAGCGAAAATCCTTCTCCAGATCAAGGACGACCTTCTTCTCCGTTCCCGGGTCTGCCGAGACCGGCAGAGTGAAAGTGAGGCGATTGGTATGGTCTTTCTTGGGGAGCGTCAGGTCTATCCGCCCGCGTTCCGAAGACCGATAGCGAATCTCAACGAGGTTGAGGCCCTTCTGCCCAATGATCCTGCGACTCGCCTCGTCATTGAAGAAAAATATCTTCGCCGGCGGACGGTCATCCTTTCCTGCGGCGAAGTCCAGTGTCGCAGGGCACGTCGGCACTGAAAAACTTTCGCCGGCGAACCCGCGCACAGGCGTACGGTCAGCCACATCCTCCAACTTCGCCGGCATTGCGGCGGGTTTCCCTCGTCCGTACGCATAGGCAATGAGATTCGAAAGGTATTTCGCCGCAGCGGGGTTGCGGTCTGCAATCGCCGAAGCGGCGACCGTGGATACGAGAACCCGCCCCTTCCCGTAGGCATACTCGCCTACGGCCTGTCCCTTCCAGATGCCGGCAAGAAGCCCTTCGTCCAGGCGATGGAGAAGATGGCTGACGACATCGCCGTACGGGTTCTCCGCCCAGAGGTCGAAATCCTCCTGCGTCAAACCGCAGAATGCCGGATGCGCAGGCATCACGAGGTCGACAAGATGGTTCGACCACGGGTAGACGAATAGCTCCGGGAACCCAGGCACCGCCCCGTCGGAAGGCTCAAGGACAAGGAGCGTGCCGCCGCGGCGAACGAAATCCCGGAGCGGGGCGTCGGCGTCATGCCAGCCCGATGGGCCTACTATTGCGGCACCAGTCGCGGGCAGCTCCGCCGCGGTTGAGACGTAGCGTCGCCGGGCTTTCGAGGCGCGAACCACGGCGTCAGCAGAATGCACGGTTACGTCATAGTCGTTCCACGCCCTCGCACGATCCCTTGATTCGTGGCGCAGTTTGATCTTGCCGCGCGCGGGAAGTCCTGATGGCAACACGAGAGCGAAGGGCGCGGACTTCTCCCCCATCGGCGGCACATTCCCCACGGAACAGACGCCGAGCTCGATCTCGCGGCCGTCGACGCCCTCGAACGTAACCACCACCTTCGCATCGAGAACCTCCTTGGGACGCTTGTTTACCACTACGCACTCCAGTTTCGTCTGTCCTGGGCTCGTTAGCTGTCTCGGCATAAACGCACGGTCTCCCGCCCTGCCCCGCCGCAAAAGCGGGTAAACCTTCTGCATCCAACGGCCTACGCCCGGAACGTCCACGTCGCCGAACCACGGCGCATAGCCCGCGATTCGGCCGTCCTGCAGGTACAGTTCGGACAACCGCCGCGCGAGATACGACTGGATGAAATGCGCGCCGCCGGACACAGGATCGACGAGCCTGTAGAGTCCGGTCGCCTTTGAAAAGCACGTCGAGGTGTTTCCGCTGCCCGTGAATGTAGGGCACGGGTTCTTCAGGTAGTCGGCGTAGCGCTTCGGGTCCCCGGGCTTGATGTCCTTCTCCCTGTGGACTCCCCATCCGGCGCCGACGCATTCGAACATCACGAGCGGCATCGTCAGCCTACCGTTCTCGCCGTAGACCTCTATGATCGGCTTCATGAATCTGTCCATCACCGGGAACCAGCGCGTCCAGCTCTCGTTCTCGATCCCGATGTAGTTGTGAAGATCCAAGAAGTCGGTCTTTATCCTCGAAGTGCCGTAGGCACCAATAACGGCATTCCCGGAGAACGAGCAGACAGGCCGACCCTGGGTGTCCAGCCTCTTCACAAGGTCGTACTGCTTGTCAAGCTGCCGCGGCAGGGCGGGATCCACGCGATGGCATATTTCGTTCCCAAGACTGTACATCGCGACAGAAGGATGATTGTAGTGGGCGAGGATGAACTCCCTGAGGCCGGCAAGGTTGTTGCGCTCGAAAGACGGTTCGTCTACTTTCTCGAGCGCGCAGGAACTCCATTCGTCGTAGATGATGATGCCGAGTTCGTCGGCCACGCCGTATACCTCGCGTATCGTCGGCATGTGAGCCGTGCGGAGCACGTTGACGCCGTTGGCCTTGTGACGCATCAAGAGCAAAAAGGCATGCTTGCGCTCGTCTATTCCATTCCCGCCCCATTGCCCAGACTGCGCCGTATCGCCTTGAAAGTAGATCGGCTCGCCGTTGAGGAGGAATCTCGTCCCCCTGATTTCAAGCCGTCGAAACCCAAAGCGCTCCGTTCGAGACGCGACCTCGCGTCCGTTGCGCAGCAGCCTGATTTCGAGATGATAGAGCGCAGGGTTTTCGGGGGACCACTGGCGGACGCCCTTCGCCATGAGGTCAAGTGCCCCGCGCGCAACGCCGTTTGCCGTCGCCGCAGCCCGCGGCGCACAACATGCGACGGTGCGGCCGTCGGCATCGCGGATGGTCGCAGACACGGCGACATCGCCGGCGACGCCGTGGAGGTCGGCGTTCCAGCGCACGCGGACTGAGTCAAGCGACGGCATGGTGTCGATCAGCACGTGGCGGAAGCGATCCGCCGGCGTCGTCAGCAACGCGATCTCTTGCCATATGCCGCCCTTCAGTATCCATGATCCCCAGCGCGCACCATAGCCGTGCCGCCAGAGCTCGCCCGGCTTCGGCCCCAGGTCGGCTAGCACGCGCAGTGCTATCAAGTTCGTTCCGGGCACGAGAAAGTCGGTGATGTCCGCCTCGAACGGCGTGAATTCGCCGAAGTGACTTCGCACGAACCTTCCATTCACCAGCAGATCGCACGAACGTCCTACTGCTGCGAACTGCAGAATCCGTCGGCAGCCGTCCTTCGGATTCTCGACATCGATCGTGCGCCTGTAATACCCGCGATAGTATATCTCGCCCGGCTTCTGCACCTTGTCAATGTGGTGCGCAGGGTCGCGCCACCAGTTCAGGGGCACCTTGATGTCGTACCACTTCGAGTCGTCGGACTCCGGCGAGAGGAGCCTTGCCTCCTCTTGCGTCAGCGCCCCAAAGGCATCGGCCTGCCGGTCAAACCCCTTGAACTTCCAGGTCCCGGAGAGCGACTCCACGAGCCCCGACGTCCCGACCGTCGCCGCCAGCAGCAATGATTGCAGCATGGTTCCCGTGCTTTTAGTATATTATGATGGACATGCCGGACGGGCGCCAGATCTCGAGCCTCCCGTCACAGCATCTGAACCGCATGTCGGCCGGCAATCCCGACATGTCGGGCCACTCCGACACCTCCGCGCCGTTCAAGAACAGGACTCCGTGCTTCACGCCGGGGACGAAGCACTCTTCGTCGTCGACCGTCATTCTGATTCCGCTCAGGTCGTAAGACACGCCGTATTCCGGAAAGAGTTCTATCCTACCACAGTTTCCGGCACCGTCAGCCGCGACTGCCATCTCGCCAACGAGCACGGCGCCTCCGGCAAGCGTCATCGCGCCGGTTCCGTCCTCGCCGGGCAGTATCGCCACGGTCACCGTCAAGGAGCCCCTGCCGTTCACGACGCCGGAACAGGTCAACGTATTTACAGTCTGCGCGGTGCCTGAAAGCTCGAGAACCGAACCCTGCGCGATCGTCAGGTCGGTGGTAGGCGGCAGCGAGCCGGCGTTCGCGGCGGACGATCCGAAGGACGGCAGCGTGTCCGGCCCCAGTCTTACGTTGTTGCGCAGCTCTGCCTGGCTGAACGCCCGCTCCCAGACGCGCACCTCGTCATACGACGCCGCTGCGTCCTTGTCGCCGGACGCGGATTTCGCCAAGGTGAAGTCGCTGTTGTAGATGGCCCTAGGAGTCCAGTTCTCCGGACCGACCAGCGTGCTGCTGCCGATGTAGTCGCCCGTCTCCGCATTATGAACGTACACCGTTCCATGCCAGCCGTCAGCGGCCGGGCTGTAGACTACGCCGACATGGTACCAGGTGCCAATGTCAAAGTCGGCGTACGTTCCAGCAACGCTGCGCTGGGTTGTACTCTGCGACATGTACAGGCGCTTGTTCCAGCTCATGAAGTTCTGGTGCGCGGTGTTGTTGTGGATGTCGAATATCCGCGCCCATCCGCCCATGTCCGCATCCTCCCGAACCCAGAGCTCAAGGGTTATGCCTCGCTCCCAGCTCGCGGCGTCGAACACTCCGCCGTATGACGGCACAAGGTTCAGATACGCCGTTCCATTGTTGCCACCGGGAATCGAGACGTACTTTCCGTCGGCGTCGAATGTGATGTTCGCGGAATTGGAGCCGTACTTGGCCGCGTCTTTCCGCCCCAGGAATGTGAACGCGCCGCAACTGTCGGAAAGGTCACCGTTGAAGCTCCAACGGTGGGTCGGGCGCGGCGACTGAGAGCCAAGGGAAAGCGAACCCGCCGAAACCGCCGTACTGCCGGCATACGTGTTCTGCCCCGCGAGCGTCAGGACGCCTTGCCCGCACTTCGTCAGCCCGTTGTCGCCCTCGAAGTCAGCGTCGGGACCCATCGCCGCGCTGGCCGCTATTTCCGTATCTGTTAGCGGACGATTCCAGACTCTCACCTCGTCGTAGCTTGCGGCGGCATCAAAGTTCGCCTCGCAGGACAACCCAAGGGAGAAATCGGACGAGTTCGCATTGTAGAGCGACGGCGAAAACGTCGAAGGCAGGGACGTCTTGGTCGCGCTTGCGTACAGAATGCCGGAACGTGCGTCAGAACGCCGGGCCGTCAGGTTCCAAGTGCCATTGGCTTGCCTGCTGAACACGTATGTAAGATGGCACATGTCGTTGGTCTCCCAATTGTTGATGCCGCCATCCAGCATATACCATGTGCCGCCAATCCACATGCTGACCTGGGACGCCGCGCCTCCGGTGCCGGCATCCTTGTTCCAATGCGGGCTAAAGCTATTGTCTTTTGAACCGCTCCAGATGCGAAACACCGGCTGATAGGCGCGGATTGCCCTGGCGCTCGCCCACAGCTCGATCGTAAAGCCGTCCTCGTTGTCAATCGGCAGCACCGCCCCGCCCCGCTGGAGCGCCACGTAGTCGCCGCCGCCGGAGGAAGAGCTGGTTCCCGGCAGAATCGCCTTCCCGTCGGCAAACGCCACGCCGCCAACAGCCACGCCCTCCACGCCTTCGACGGAATCGACCAGCGAGCCATCGGTGAAACTCCAGCGGCGGTAGAGGTTCTCCTTGCGGAGGTTGCCCTTTGACAGCCCCGGATGCACCGTCACGTGCCTGTCGCCTGAGTCGATGGTCACGCCGCCGGCATTCACCGCGACATTGACGTTCGTCACGAATCCTGCGTTTACCATCGCCGCCATGTTCGGGACAATCGTTCCGCCTGCGAAGCTGTAGTAGGTCGTACACCCCTTGGGATTGACTAGCCCCATGCAGGAAATCATTCCGCCGGAGAGAAGATTGAGCAGGCTGGTCGGCGCCGAACTGTCGGAACTCGCCGCAATGTTCTTGTTGAACACCCTGAACGTTCCTGACCCGCCGACGTTCAGCGCACCGCGCCCGGATTCCTGTCCCGAGACGTAGAAAGCCGCATTGGTCACATTCACGACTCCACCGCGCACGTCAAGCGCTCCCTTTCCGCTGTAGCCGACGATGCGCGGGTATCCGCCATTGACGCGCAGCTCTCCCCCGTCCACACGCACATTTCCTATGCCGCGGCCGCAGAAATGCACGTTGTCGCTGCTGCCGGCGAAGGAAAGGAGTCCGTCCGAAAGGCGGTATTCCGAGGTGTCGTTCGGCCACGTGGCGAAATAGCTGGCGCCGCCTGTCGTCGAGACGCTGCCGCCGGACTGCAGGATCACCTGCTTGTTCTTGACGGAATCATTGTTGTTGCGGCAGATTGAAAGGTTGCCGACGGAAAGAACATCCCCCGGCCTGACGAGCATCTCATTCGCGGCGGCGTTCGTCATGCACAAGGTGTCGCCGGATGCCGGCAACCGCCCGGCGGACCAGTTCGCGACATTCGACGCATCGCCGCTCTTCGCCTCGAAGTACACCTTCTCCGCATACGCTGCCTGCGCCAGCAGACCAACGGCCACAATGATGGACATTGACATTGAAGAGCGTAGAGACCTTGTTGACATGGTATGTTCTCCTTTGTTTATTTATCTTTTGCCATTTTACCAATTGCATACGCTAGCCGTGCATCGACCTCGGCACGGTCTGCGTCAGCAAGCTCCACTCCCGCCACCTCCCACGTGCCGTCGCTGCGTTTTTTCGTACGCGAGAGCGTGTTGCGGAACACGTCACGCTTCTTGAGGACGTAGAGGTTCCAGCCGCGCATCTCCGGCGCGGGAATGGTGTTCTCAAGGTTCCGCAGATACATGAACTTCGCAAAGAGCTCGTCGGACGATGGATCTTCCGCCTCAAGCGCCCGCCATGTCCTCACCATCAGGTCGATGTACATGGGACGTTGCGTTATTACGCCCCTCGTCCCGACACGCCGATAATGATATAGCCAGTCGCGTCCGCCCGCGCCCGTGAAGACCGTCTTCACGGCCGGCTTCGCCGCAACGAGCTTCCTTGCGCACGAGACGATTCCCGATCCGGCACCTTCGACCTTGAACCATCCATACGTCTGCGGATGGCGCTCCGCGAGTTCTATGAGCAGCTTCGCGGACGGCATCGGAGATTTCCCGTTTTCTGTCTGGATGATGACTGGCATCCTGGTCGCTGCAGCGAGCGCATCGTACTGTCGCTCGTAGTCTGCGTCCCCCTTCGCATCGTCAAGCATCCTGACAAGCATGGTCATCTTGAGACCTTGATGCTTCGCTGAAATCTCGTTGACCGCGCTGACGCGGCGGAGCATGTCTGCCGTGTTCGCGCCTGGGCAACAAGGCGAAAACCAGACATCGCGTCCGTCAAGGGCGGCGGCGATGGCATCAAGCCCTCGCCGCTCCTCTTCCGTCGAGAGCCACTTCATCGCGTCGTTCGCCGCAGGCCAGATAACGCCGTCCGCCCCGCAGTCGGCGACGAACCGGGCCTCTTTCGCAAGCGTCTCGCAGTCAAGCGATCCGTCCTCCGAATATGGCGTGCAGAGAAGCGGGAACACGCCGCCGATCTGCGCTGCGGCGAATATTGCGCATATCGTCATGCCACCTCCCAACCTTCAAAAGGATTCCAGCCGCTGCGATAGTTCCTGGTGACATACTTATTCGCCTCCTCGTTGTTGGTTACGCTGTGGCCGTCCCATTTAAGGACGCTGCCCTTCCCGGCAAGCGCGGAGATGTTGCCTAGACAGACCGTCTTCGCAAGCGGCACAGAGTACTCGAAACAGTCGTTGGCCTCGCGCCCCTCGCGGATCGCCGCGTAGAACTCATGGAAGTGATGCGGCGTCACGCGACGATAGTCGAAGTCGTCCGGTCTGTCGACGCGAGGGATGCACCAGCCGTTCTTGCGCGGCATGAAGCGGTAGCCTCCATGGTGTGTGAACCAGAGGTTGCCCCTTGTGCCGACGAAGAGGACGCCGTTCTTGTAGAACGGATCCCTCTCGAAGCCGTTTTGCTTTTCCACCTCCAGGACCTTCGGCGGAATATTCAGGTGCTCGCGCTTGTACGGCAGTCCGAACTTGTTGACGTACTCTTTCGTGTAGGGAACACCGTCGTTGAGACCGTCCCACCAATGCATCGTGACCTCGTGGCCTAACTTCGACGTCGGGTAGTGGAACTCCAATGCGTCGCGGTAGGCCCACGCACCATCGAGCGCGAACTTCGCCTCGTGGCACGTCACGGTGTCGGGATCCGTGAGTCCAAGAGCCCAGAAAGCGACGTCCATAATATGCATGCCGAGATTTCCGATCGAGCCATTGCCGTAGCCAATCCACGAGTGCCAGCCGTGCGGGTGCATCCCGTCCTGGTCGGGCGTCCCGGGATAATAGTCACACATGGGCGAACCGCCGCACCAGAGGTCCCAGTCCATCCCCTTTGGCGGCGGCGCCGCCGCCGGGCGCTGATAGATGGAGTTGCAGCGGTCGTCGTAGGCCCACACCTCCCTTATCTCGCCGAGCGCGCCCTCGGCGATGCGGTCCACGCAATACTTCATCGAGGGGAACGAATGTCCGTATGTGCCGCACTGCGTAACGAGGCCAGGATGCTTGCGTGCTTCAGCAAGAATCAAATCGCACTCCGCCGCAGTGAGGCACAGCGGCTTGTCGAGAAACACGTGGATGCCGCGACGCATCGCCATGACCGCAGGGAGGACATGCTGGTGGTTGGGTGTTTCGACAATGATTGCGTCTATCTCGTCGCCCATTTCGTCAAACATGTCTTGATAGGTGGAGAAATGGCGAGCGGACGCGAAATTCGCGCGCTCTTCCAGACCGCACGTCTTTGCCACTGTGTGGTTCTGCAGCCAATCACGGCTTGCCGGATCGGGGTCTACCACTGCGATGAGATTCTCGCAGAGCGCACCGTCAATCATCACATTCGACTGCATCCCGCACCCGATGAGAGCAACGCGAATCTTGCTACCCCTTGCAATCTGCCGCGCCCGGCTTAAGCCGAATCCCGCGCAGCCGATGTTGAAGAGCGGCAGCGTCCCCGCCGCGACCATTCCCCTGAAAACGTTTCTTCTTGTCGTGTTCATCCAAAGATCCTTTGTTTTGTAGGGTAGTGACGCCCCGAACGCCTTGGAGCATCAACCCCCTCATCAAACCGTATTTCAAGTTTAGCCATGTCAGTTCATCCTTTCAGGCGATGCATATTATACCAAATACCAATCTCAAATAAATGATTCTATACGAACAATCTACTGACTCATTGCGAACACAAAAGAGATTATGCTATAATTGTCGCATGTTTGATTCAACTACCAAGGTACGAATACTCGTAAACGTCGATCTTGGGCAAAAAGCCGCTAGAGACTTTCTGGGCGGCGTGCTGCGGTACGCCGCGCTCCATCCGTCCTGGGACGTCCGCATCCATCGCGGACACCCGATGAACGACGTTCCCATGGCTTCGGCAAATTGGCGTCCAGTCGGAATCATCACCGACCGCGCACTTGGCAAGGCGCAAGTCAAGCGGATGCGGCAATTGGGGCTGAAGGGCATCATCGCCCTTCGCGATGACAAAGCGAGCTATCCAAACGTACACGGCATCGGTCTTCGACACGTTGGATGCGACAACGCTTGTGTCGGCGAAGAGGGCGCACGATTCCTGATGGCGAAGAAGCTGCGCCATTTCGCATATGTGCCTGCAAACGTAAAGGACGCATCCCTTGACTGTCGGCAGAATGCGTTTGCGGACACTCTCATGGCGGCGGGATTCACGCCATGCATCTACAAGGCGCCAAAGGCGAAGCGAAACAGCTCGGACGATCTTGTACACTGGATTGCCGACCTTCCCAAGCCGTGCGGCGTGATGGCCGCGTTCGACCAGCGGGCGAAAAACGTACTGGACGCCTGCCGCATCGCTCAGATCGACGTCCCCGCGCAGATTCTCGTCCTTGGCGTGGACGACGAGGAGTATATCTGCGAAAACACGCTGCCGTCCCTTTCCAGCATTCTGCCTGACTTCAACGGCGGTGGAGTTCGCGCCGCCAAAGCACTTCAGCAGATGATTGACGGCTCGGACTGCCAGCACGGCTCCATGTTGCTGTATGGCGTTAGGCAGATTGTGGAACGCGCCTCCACCGCTGACGTCAGCGGCACCGCGCGCAGCGTTGCGTTGGCTTGCGAGTTCATGCGCAGGAACGCGACAGACCCAATCGGAATAGACGACATAGCAACGGCGGCCGGCACGTCTCGGCGACTTCTGGAAAAACACTTCCGCGCCGTCATGAACACAACGGCAGCGCATGAGCTCCAACGCATCCGCCTTGAACTCGTCAAGAAACAGCTAGAGGAAACCGACATCCCCCTTGAGCGCGTGGGCGAAAAATGCGGCGTCAACTCCGCCGCGCACCTCAAGCGACTCTTCAAGCGCAGCTTCGGCATGACGATGAGCGCATACCGGACATCCCGCCGCAACACTAAACCGCAGCCGTCATCTGCGGCCTAGTATCCCCATCACGCGCCTGATGTCGTCGGCGATGGCGTCGGTCGCCACGACGGCGACGTCGTGGAACTGGAGCCCGGACGGCGGACGCACGACGATGTCGTAGACGGCGCGTCCGCCCGCCAGGGAGCTATCCGGGGACAGGCCCCCCTCTTGCATCCATCCGGGGACAGTCCCCCGAGCTATCCGGGGAGCTATCCGGGGACAAGTATGTATTGCGTCAAGGGGGAAAGTGGAAAAACTTTGCATCATCCATCCGGGGACAGGCCCCCAACTCGCACCATCTTGCTGTCTTACATATAGAAGCCTCCCATGCCAATCGCACATGCTCACGCCGCCGCGTCCAGCATTGCCGCCAGCCTCCAGCCGTGCGATGCGAACCCGATCCCGTCCACCGCCCTCGCCCTGGCGCTCCGCGACCGCACTCGGTCCGCGAACAGCCCCAGCATCTCCGCCACGAACGCCGCGCTCCCCAGTATCTTCCCGCACGAAATTTGCGCTATACGCCTCATCAACGCCCCCTCTTCGAGGGGACTGTCCCCGCTTGAGATGCCCAGGACGGAGAGAAGCCACTCCCGGCAGCGGAGCGCAAACGCGTTGCCGTGCCTGGCAGCCCCGACGGTGTTCCAGGCGTAGCCCTCCGCGCGCCTCGCGAGACCAGCCCTCACCGGGTTGAGCTCCACGTACGCCGCGCAGCGGCGAAGGTACTCCGCCTCGCCTATGAGAGTGCTCCTGAACCGCCCCTCCCATAGGGCGCCGGGGTAGGGCCTGCGCCTGCGGAAGAGCCGCCCGAACTCCTCCTTGAACGTCTTCACGAACTGGCTCAGGTCGTGCATACGCGCGCGCAGCCTGTCCAGCTCGGACTCGGCCGCCGCCGCGCCGCCGCTTTCGCGGAGGCTCCCGAGCCGCGCCTCGAGCCGCGCCCGCTCCTTCCCGCCCATCAGCGCGCCGTACCGGCGCAGCACCTCCCCCTCGGGGACACTCCCCTCGCGGAACGGCACCTGGACGACTATGTGGAAGTGGTTGTCCATGAGGGCGAACGCCCCAACGTTCACCCCACTGAACTCCGCAGCGCGCTCCAGCGCGCCGAGCATGTCGCCCTTGACGCCCGCTCCCGCGAGCAGCATCTGCCTGCCGGACACCCGCGAGGTGACGTGGTACAGCGCGTCGCGGTCCGTGAACTTGATCCTCCTTGTCCTTGCCATCTGGCCCTCTCCTTTCGCTTGTGGTTGTGCTCGCCCGGCGGGGACAGTCCCCGCGGGACGTGAGCATAATACCACACTTTTGGGAGAGAATTATTTCCGTACGATTAGCACCCTGGGGGGACTGTCCCCAGCATGCGGGGGGAC
>JAFRBA010000037.1 GCA_017405115.1 Kiritimatiellia bacterium | reverse complement strand
TGCGAAGGCCCAGTCCTCGGGCATCCGCTTCAGTTCGTGGCCCTCGCCCCACGTGTCGGAGAAGAGTATCTCCTTCTTCTTGTCGTTGTAGCCGATGACGAGCCGCATGTGCCCGCCGGTCGTCTGCGGGTTCACTCCGCGCTCCGGGAATATGCCGAGCGTGACGCCCCAAAACACCGGGATCCCAGCGTTGACCTGCTGTCGCACGCCGGCCATGAACTTCTTGCGGCGCGGATCCTTGAGCCGCATGCGGTACACGACCTTGCTGTCCATCGCCCCGCGCATCTCCGACACGTATATGGTGTTCCCCCGCGTGAAGTCGGCCAGCGACAGGGACGGCTTCTTCTCCGCCTTCGCCGCCTTGTTGTAGCGCTCGACCTCCTCCTCGATGTCGCCGATGCCGGCGGAGAGCGAGACGATCTCCTGGTATCCGAGGCCGTTGCGCTCCCCGATCGAAGTGATGGCGCGCTTCATGTCCGAGACGCCGGTGCCCCCCGTCGCGCTCGTGCCAGCCTGCTGGGCTATCTCGTGCTCGTCCACGGTGCTCCCGTAGTAGCGCAGCACGCGCTCGGCGACGGCGGCTGCGCAGTAGCCCTTCCGGCCCTGGTCCACCATCGGCACCCCGTCTATGAACACGTCGCCGTTCGGACTCTTCGTCACGTTGTCGCGCACCTTCGCCTTCCCCGACTTGCCAGACGGCTTGCGGCCGGCGGAGGACGAGCGCGCGGCGGCCTCGCGGCGCGGAGTCAGCGTGAGCCGCAGGTACTCCACGTCGCGACTCCCGCCGCCGGAAGGCGCGGAAAGGCCCCAGACGAGCTCCGCCGCCGGATCAGACTTGGCGAACGTCCGCCTGTAGCGCACCGACCCGTTGCGCAGCGTGGTCTTCTCCGACCTCTCCTGCTTCGCCGCGGGGTCGATGTGCTTCGCCGCCTCGGCTATGGCCGCCTTGAGCGCGGGGACGTCCATGGACGCAAGACCCGCGTCTCCCTTGTTGTAGAGCGAAAGCTCCACCCGGACGATCCGCTCCTCCTCGCCGCCCTTGTCGAAGAAGACGCGCGCCTCCCACACCCTCATGCCGTGCCAGGTGCACGTGTCGTGCTTGAGGCAGTTCACGACGTCCCGGCTCTCGCTCGCGAACACGAAACCGTCCTTCGCGTGCTCGACTGCGAAGAACTCGGACTTCTCCGTCCAGGCGTCCTTCTCGGAAAACAGCGCGCCGAGGTCCAGCGCCGCCACCATCGCAACTGATAGAAGTGTCATAACGGACCTGATTATACCAAATGCGGCTCGCCGCGGCAATCGGAGGCGCCGGACGCCCCGAGGCGCGACGACATCAGCAGCCTAGACGCCGCCTGCGCCTCGGCCTCCTTGCGCGAGCCCGCAGTTGCCTCGGCGCTGCCCACGCCGTCCACCGTGACCCGCACCGTGAAGCGCGGCTCGTGCGCCGCACCCTCGGTCCGCAGCAGCTCGTACTCCGGATGCCGAGGGGGCTTCATCGCCTGCGTGCGCACCTGCAGCTCCCCCTTCGGGTTCGCGGACCACTCGGGCAGAGCTGCGTTCGCGGTCAGGCCCAGCGCGGCGAAGACGCGCCGCGCGGCGTCGAGGCCGCCGTCGAGATACACGGCGCCGAGAACCGCCTCCACGGCGTCCGCCAGCGTCTTCGCGTTCGGCGAGAGCTCCTCCGCATGACGGTTGCGCCGCAGCCGCGAAACGAGGCCGAGCCGTCCCGCCGCCTCGCAGAGCGCGGCGGACGACACCATGTGCGTGCGGCGGACGGTGAGCGAGCCCTCCTTCTCCCCGGGGAACTCGCCGTACACACGCTCCGCGCTCAGCAGCCCGAGGACCGCGTCCCCGAGGAACTCAAGCCGCTGGTTGTCGCGCGAATCCGGCGAGTCCATCCGGCACGCAGGCGTCGTAAGCGCCTCCTGTAGCAGCCCGCCGTCCCTGAACTCGTAGCCGAGGATCTCCATGTCCGGGGAATCTCAGCCGACCTTCGCGATCCTGCCCGTCTGGATCGACTCGTAGCAGCCAAGCATCGACTGGATCGTCTGCTTGTGCCACCTCAGGTTTATGAGCGGAGTCTTGTGGTTGCGGATGCAGTCGACGAACTCGTCGATGAGCCCCACCCACTCGTCGAAGTACGTGTACTGCACCGTGTAGCGGTCGTTAGGCGCGCCGTTGTGGTACACGTTCGGGCCGAAGCAGTCGCAGCTGATCATCCCCTCGTCGCCGGTGATGGTGACGTTCACCTCCATTCTCTTCGGAAAGCGCTCCCAGCCGGGGCCGGGCACCTTCAGCTTCTCCTCGAGGCGCGACCAGCTCGGATCGAACAGGAACGCCGTGCCGTCCTTCATCTTGCCGACCGCCATCAGCATGTCCTCGACCTTCAGCCCGTCGCGAAGGTTCGGCGCGACCTCGGCGTAGATGTAGTCGAAGTCTGACCCCGTCAGGTGGCGTATGAGGTCGAAGATGTGCGGATGGTCGCAGAGCGCGCCGCCGCGGAAGCGCGGGTCGCCCTTCTTCAGCTGCACGACGCTGCCGAAGCTCGCCTTGGGGTCGCCCTGCCACGGGAACGCCCACACAGGCGAAAGCGTGATGTTCGTCGCCTGGATCGAGCGGATCCTGCCGACCGCGCCGTCCGCCACAAGCTTCTTCAGGCGCCGCACGACCGAGTTGTAGTGCATCTCAAGCTCGATCTGGCAGACGATGCCGGCCTTGTCGCACATGGCGATCATCTCGTCGTACTCCTTCATGTCGAAGGTCGGTATCTTCATCGACAGGATGTGGATGCCCTTCTCCGCGCACCACTTCATCTGCTCGAAGTGGCGGTCGTTCGCCGACGCGATCACAACGGCCTCTATGTCGGGATGCTTTTTGTACATCTCCTCGGGGTCGAGATAGCACGGAACGCCCGTCTTGTAGAGCTCGTAGACCCTCTTCGACTCGGCGTCCTGGGCGCAGCTCGCGACCCAGTCTAGCTTCTGGTTGTCGATGAGCGTCTGGTAGTACTTGCGGGTATGGCCGTGGGTCATGCCCATCATCGCGATCTTCACTGGTTTCATGGCTAAGAGTATTTTTGGTTGTTAGTTGTTTGAGACGAGAGACGTTTGACATGAGACGAGGCAAGACAAAAGACGTTAGACATCTCGTCTCGTGTCTCGCGTCTCACGCCCTTACCTGACCTCTGCCACCTTGATAGCCTGGTTGGTGTCGAGGCCCTTCTTGACGGCGATCGTCTTCGCCGCCTTCAACTTGTCTGCCGCAAAGGCGAGCTTCGCGGCCTTCGTCGCCTTCGCCCACGCGGCCTTCCAGACCTTCGCGTCCGCCCTGCCCTGGAGAAGCGCAAACGCCGCGCGGACGTTCCACACCTCTTCATAGGAGAGCCCGAAGAGCTCGGTGTCCACGTCGGTGTACTCTACCGCGCCCTTCGCGTCCCAGCAGCGGATCGACGCATGCGGCGTGTGCGTGTCGACCGTCTGGTCGCAGGCGACGCCGCGCTTCGCGATGATCTCGTGGCGGTCGTACCCCGCCGCGCCCTTCGGCAGCCCCGCGCCGATCTCCACCGACACGTTCACGTCGTTGGCGAGTTTGGCGAGGACGTTGATCGCGGAGCCGTTCGCGACGGCCATGACGCGCACCACGTCGGATGCGCCGAGGTAGGCCGCGAGGTCAAGCTCCTTCGCAAGCATCGCCTCCAGCTGGGCCTGGTAGGGCGCGCTCGCCGAGCGCGCCGCCGGCGGTTTCATCGAAACCGCCCTACCAGCGAACGAGGCGAAGCGGAGCGTCGACACTCCCTCGAGAGTGCCGTTCTCCGTCATCTTCTTGAGCTCGACGATCTTGCGCTCCATCCGCCCAGGAAGGAGCGGCGCAGCCCCGACGAAGCAGTGCCCGCCCTTTATCGTGATCTCTCCTTTTTTCGCTCCGTACTTCCCTCGCAGGAAGTCGAGCCCCTTGTTCATCTTCTTTATGTTCATGTTTTTCCTCGCTTCAAAATTTCTGACTTCTGACTAACCCCTAACCACTAGCCACTAGCCACTAGTTGTCCACCCACCACGCCGGCGGCACCTGGTACTCGACATGCCCCGTGTCGCGGTAGTCCTTCGCCTTCATGTCGTGGCCGACGAGGCGCATGGCGATGGCGAACTCCGAGTCGTACTGAGGCATGCCGCCTCTCACCGGCGTGCCCCACGCGGCGGACGACCCGTAGCGGAACATCTTCACCCAGTCGCTCCCGCGGAGGTGGTGCCACGTGGTCTCTATTATGCCGAAGCCGCCGATCTCGGCGATGAAGTCCGCCATCGGCTTCATGGCGTTGTAGTTCATCCACGGACAGCCCGCTACCCGGAACCCCTTCTTCTTGAAGTAGGCCATCGTCGGCCATTCCTTGCGAGCCTCCTTCATGTCGCCGTAGGAATACTGCCAGTCGCAGATTATGACGTCCTTCGGCAGCGTGTCTGCAAGCGTCGCCGTCAGCTTCGAGCCGCACTTCACGTAGCCCTTCCAGCGGGGGTCGTTCCGGTCCAGGAGCATGTCGTGCCACATCATCGCCTGCGCGCCGTGTTCCTTCGTGAACGCCGCAAGGTTCGTTATGTGCTCGCAGACGAGTTCGCCGTACGGAGGCTTCCTGCACTCCGGACACGTCGGCGGCTGGGCCTCGTCGCATCCGAGGTGGATGTACGGCGGATTGCCAAAGTCGCCGAGAAGCTCGACGATCAGCTCCCGCAGGACGCGCTGCGTCTCGGGGTTCGACAGGCACCAGTTCCAGCCGCCCGGCTCGAAGAGCGGTTCGTATTCGGGCTGCAGGTCGAGTACGGAGTGCTTGAGCGTGCAGCTGCGCCCGGCGCCTGCGTGCCCGTACGCGGCGATCTGCGGTATGAGCGTTATGCCGAGGTCCTTTCCGATCGCGACGAGCCTCCGCACCTCTGCCTTCGTCATCTTGCCCTCCGGCCAGCCCCACCACGGATTGCTCTCGCTCCGGTACATCCCCCACGGCTCAAGTATCGCGTAGTTGAACTTCATAAGCGCCGCAAGGCGTATCGCCCGCTCTATCTGCTCCTTGCGGACCTCCGGAAACCAGCAGAGGTGCACCGCGCGGAACGCGAGATGCGGCGCGTCGGAGATGGAAAGCGTCGGCAGAAGGTACCCCTCTGTCTTGAAAGTGCCGCGCTTCGCAATCACCAGCTGGCGGATGGAGTACGCGGCCCACCTGACGCCCGCAAGCGTCCGCGCCGAAATCCTGACACCCGACGCGTCGGCCTTCACCGCATACGCCTCGTCGGCGGCGGGTAGGGCGCGGACTCCGGCCGCGCCGCCCACAACCTTCGGAGCTTGATCGCCATACCACTCGGCGAAGTGCGAAGCGAGCCAGTCCGCGGCCGCCGCGTCGGGGCAGTCCACTACAACCGCGGTGGACGCGTCGAACGCGACGGGGCTGTCCATGTCGCTCTTGAACTCCACCGGCCTCGGCAGGGGCGCAAGTTCGATTGCGTCGGGATTTGCCGCGTTGCCCGCAAATGCGGCGGGGCGCGCAAGCACGGCTGCAAAGGCAATGAACGCGAGACGCAAAACGCACAGGGCGACGTCGGAGTGGTTTGTGTTGTTGAACATGATTAGTCTACCTCTTCTCTCTACTACTTCCTACTTCAGCAGTTTCAGTCCGCCGATCTCGGCGGCCCAGTCAAACGCCTTGAACCAGTGGTTGCAGGTGAAGCCCGCCGCGCCGAGCGCCTTCGCCTGCCGCAGGTCTTTGAGCGAGTTGACTCCGTACATGCGGAACTCCAGGCCGGCGGCGCGGATGGCGTCCGCGTCGGCAGGCATCATCGTCCCCATGGTCGAACCGCATCCCGGGCAGAACACCTCGATGCCGGCGGCCTTGCACTTGTCTATGTACTTCTTGGCGTTGAAAGGCTCCTTGCGAGGCAGCCCCACGAGCCAGGCGCAGCGGTATTTCGGATAGCGCGCCTTGAAGTCCTTCAGCGCATCGTACTGGAACGACGAGACGACGATGTTCGTCTCGGCCAGCCCGGCCGCCTTGACGGCCGCGTCGAAGATGTCGGCGTACTGCGGCGAATACCCCTTGATCTCGGCCTGGAGGACCCCGTGCTTCGGCACGACCGCCAGCACCTGGTCGAGCAGCGGTATGCGGTATGCCCTCGGCAGGTTGCCCTTCTTGCCGAGGTCCAGCGTCTTCACGTCCTCTGGCGTGAGGTCCACGATCTTCTTGGTGCAGCCGGTGTATCCCCTGAGCTCGCTCTCGACGTGGATGCACACCATCTGCCCGGCCTTCGTGTGGTGGAAGTCGGTCTCCACCCATGTTGCGCCGGAATCGTAGGCCCGCCTTATCGCCTCGACCGTGTTCTGCGGGACGGAGTCGTCCCACATCCCGCGGTGCGCGATGTTCTGCATCGTCACCTCTCCGCCGAAGGCGGAGCACGCCGCGAGGAGCGCGGCAGGAACCGTTCGCATGCTCATTACAGGCATTTCACGAGCGGCTTGTACTTCGCGAGGTAGGCGGCGTTCTTCTCGTCTCCGCCCGGTGCGTTCGCCGAGTTCCAGACGGGCGGCACGATGCCGCGCTCGACGCACTGGCTGCAGCACTCGATCTCGAGGAGGTGCGCGATGGTGAAGTCGACGACGTTAGAGACCGGCCCGATCGGCGTCGTCATCCCCGGCACGTTCACCACGGCGTCGCCGACGGGGTTGTAGTCGTCTATGCAGACGTCGGCGTAGTCGAAGAGGTTCTTTCCGTTCGGGTGGCGGATGAAGTGGTCCTTCGGCATCTCGTTCTGCCAGTATGACGAAGCCACGGCGATGATCTTCATGCCGCGCTTCCTGCACTCCTCCGCCGCGTCTATCGTCGCGGGGTTAATGCCGATGTTGTGGAAGAATATGACGACGTCGTCCTTCTGCGGATTGTAGTACTTCACGATCGACGCGCCGAAGTTCACCGTGCGCTCGAGCTCCAGGTACTTGAGCGCCTGGTTGAAGACCGAGAGCGCCGTCTCCATCATCGGGTTGATGTTAGCGAGCCCGCCCGCGCGGAAGAACATCTCGCCCATGGCGAGCGTCGTGTGCCCACCGCCGGCGTAGACGTAGATGAGGCGGTCGTTCGCGATGGCGTCCGCCATAAGCTTGCCGGCGGCCTTTATGTTGGCCTCCTGCTTCTCCGCGACCTCCTTGATGTTGGCGATCGCCTTCTCTATGTATCCGTAGTCGTTCAGCATTCCGATTCTCCTCCTCTGGTTTTAAAGATTGCTTGAATTATACCAAATCGGTGCGGCCAATTGAATACCCATGCCTCAAAAAAACGTCACTGTTTCATCAACCCCGCGCATCATCGCGCCGCCTCTCCGCGCAGAACTTGAAGCCTCACATTCCGGATTCAGGGACACACGGGCGCATTCACTGTCATAGACCGATGACGTGGATTGTCTTGCCGTCCACGATCTCGTCTCTGCTGTATATCCTCTCATCCCAAGTTTTTTCTTTCGACTTCTCGAATATCGGCATCCAGCCCTCCGTTAGACCGAGCGAGTCGAGATATTTCGCGCACTGCGCGTAGGACCTCTCCCTCTGGAAGTTCGCCGAGGTCTTAACCTCTATCGCGTAGCGTGCACCGCGAAACTCCACGCAGAGGTCAAGTCTACCTGTCCCTAACGCCATTTCGCGGTTGATGTGTCCTCCACCGTTCGTGACGCGTTGAAGAAACGCCATCAATACAAGGTGCGGCACGGATTCGCGGTAGCCCATGATGTCCTTGTCGGCACCGGAGTTCTCGCGCCAGAACTGCTGGAAGGCCGTCATCAACCCCGCCATGTCCAGCCCGTCGTCCTTCACCCAGGGCGTTTCGGAAATGCGCGACTGCATATCGTCCTGCTCGTCACGGGTCAAGTATCTTCCAATGATTTCCGCATACATCGGATTCGCCGGGACAACCCGCTTCACCTCGTCCTCGCGCAAAAGGCCTAGATCGATCACATAGCGGAAATCCTCGGAATTGCGGGAGACCGTAAGTTCCTGACCAGAAATCAGCGGCTCAACGATGCGCCTCACGCGCGGCTCTCGCATACGCTCCATCAGAGAATCCACGTGCGTATCACGGCGTCGGATGATCGCCTCCTTCGCCGCCTCCACGTCCTCAACGGTGATTGTCTCGCCGAATCGGTTGCCGTGAATCTTCGCCACGCAGTCGTTCGCTATGGCATTCACGAGCCAGGGCTGTCCGCAGGTCAGACGCCAGACATCCGCAACGACGCCGTCCGCGAACCGCTGACCTGTCTCCGCCGTGTGCTGTGCATAGAGAGTGGCAATGTCTGCCTCAGTGAAGTTCGGGATCAACAAGTCTTCCGCAATGATGTTGAACGGGCTGATCTGCCCGAGCGACTGTCCATCGGGGCGAACCTGCGCCTTGTAGTCGCGCACATCCAGCATCCCGACAATCGCAATGGATTTCGGGAACGAAATCATGTCACGGTTCACGTAGCCGTCACGTAGCTGACGAAGGAAAGATATCAATGCATTGCCGACAAGGCAATCCGCCTCGTCAAAGAACACGACGACAGGCTTGCCTACGGCTCGGCAGACATTTTGCAGCACAGTCCTAACGGCAAGCCCCACGCCGCCGCGATCAGATCTAAGCTCCGGCGCGCCAGAAACAGCCTGATAGAATGGCGACATCTCGACATTGTCGGCAATGAGGTCTCGAATGGCAATATTCGACTTTTCAGGGTCTTCTCTATTCTGCAATGACTCTAACGTACAGTAGAGTGCGAACGTGTCGCCCTTCGCGTTGATTTCTCGGACAAGAGCCTTCAGCGCGGTCGTCTTGCCGGTCTGGCGCGGCGCGTGCACGACGAAGTAATTACCGCCCGCGACAAGTTCGCGGACACCGGGCAGCCTATCCAGCGCCGGCATCATGTAGTGTTCGTCAGGGAAGCACGGCCCTGTCGTGTTGAACCTTTTCATTGCGGCATTCCTTGCATGTGCCGCGTATTATAGCATAATCCAACGCATCCGTGACAGACGCCATTTCAGTCATGTCGCGTGGATTTCAAAACCGTCATGGTTTTGGACCATTCCGCTTTTTGAAATCCACATGACAGATGCTGCCCACCGCGTTGACGCGAATCCTCGCATTCTGATATACTTCGCGACATGGGCAAGGAAAAGGACAGTCAAAGCACTTGTAAGTGCCGCGCCGGCGCGGCGGGTGGTGGTGGCCCTGCGCATGGCGGGGATTGCCGGGCAGGACAAGCTCAATGGCATATTCAGCTACCTGAACGAGGGCCACCGCTGGTCGCTCGCCATCCACCGCACGCAGCACGAATTCACCGCAGAGGCGGTACGCGCCGAGATCGCACGCGGTGTGGACGGCTTTCTCGTGGGCTTGCCGGGAACCGACGATGCATTGGCGGAGATCGCCAAGACCGATCGGCCGGCCGTTCTGCTGAACGTGCCGAGCAGAGCGCGAACTCCCTCAAGAATCTCTTCAAGCGCCGATTCGGCACATCCATGCGCAACTACCGCAACCAAAACCGCACCACATAACTCTTGCATTCATCGGTTAGTGCTTAGTTGTTAGTGCTTGATGCTTAGTTGTTAGTGGTTGGTGGCTAGAGATTGGTGGAGGGCATTGTATCACTCCGTCTTGAACTCAATTTCGAGCATGTTGCCGTCTTTCAGCTCTTCGCGGCCAAGGTAGAACTTCGCGGCGGGCGGGATTTTGCCGGTCGTCAGAGCAATGTTCTTGTCGCGGGCAAGAGCCTCGATGTTTCGCCGAATCCATTTGCGAGTCTCCTCGAATTGTCCGCCACTGAGGCAGACCGCCATGCGTCCCGTGCGCGTCAGTGGATCGTATTTCATAGACATGACCACCATTGACATGACAACCGCCTTGCCGACGATCCTTCCATCTCGCAACATGAATTGCGGGAACTCGACAAACAGCGAAGCGACGCTTGAGCCGGTGAACGACTCCGCATAGTCGTCGCGTATCGCTTTCCGGAAGTCTTGCTTGACCGACTTGAGGACCTTTAGCGTCGTTTCCTCGCCGTCGGCAAGTTCCAGCTCGAAGCGGTATGCGAACGCGCCTTCTATCGAGCGCTCAAGTGAAAGGATGTCATAGGCTTTTTTCTTCTTGGAGCCGTTCTTCTTTGCCGGCGCTTGCAGCGCGGGCCTGTCGGCGTCCGGCGTCCTGGGATCGCCAATGCGCCTATAAATCTCGGCTTGCTCGATGTTTACCCTGCGATCCCCATGCGTGCTTTCTGGCGAAATGTGCGAGGACGTCACCTCGACATTAAGATTGGAATCGCGCCTGTAATTGATACGGTACTGCCATTTTGATCCATACAGATCAATGAAGGACCCCGTCCACCAACGTATGGCTGAATCGTTGTTGACATAGGAAAGCACCATCTTATTCTCTCCATACCAAAACACTGATCGTGCGGCAAGTTTCAGTCCAGAGAATACAATCGTACCAACTCCCCTCGACTTTACACTATATCGCCACGGAGACTCAACTGTTGAAACCAGATCGCCATCCTTCCAGGTTACTATTGTACATGTACCATCATCCCTGATATCGTACGTCCGCCGGTACGAATGCTGGCATGTTTCATGCGAACCGTTACTACGCCAAAGGCCTTCCCATGTGTTGAATTTCGCCTCCCATTTGCCAACTATGCATCTCCGAGGCAATGCATCAACGCTTTTCTCTAGCCCCGTGGCCAATTCGAAATTCTGCCTCATCGGATATTTGCGTTGCATTGTGTCCAAATCAGAAACACATACACACCCAATCACCAATGACATAGCGAAGGTTAACGCCAAGGGAAGCAAGGTCCTAACTGTCATTTCGCGGCTCCTTCTTGTTATTCCGTCATGAATTCCACTTCAAGAACGTTGCCGTCCTTCACCTCTTCGCGGCCAAGGTAGAACTTCGCCGCAGGCGGCAGTTGTCCATTCTCGACGACTATGTTGCTGTTGCGCGCAAGCGCCTCTATGTTCTTTCTTACAAGCCTGCGCGCCACGTCGAACTGATTTGCCGCAAGGCTTATCGAGATGCTGCCCCTGCGCGTTTCGGGGTTGTACGCAAGCGACAACGGCTTCATGGTCAGGACAACGGCGCGGCCTTCAACAATCTTGCCCTTAAGGTTAAACGCCGGGAATTCCACGAAGAGCGTGCTGAAGTCGCCGTCGAACGTTCTCGCTGCTTCTTCGAGCAGCATGCTGCGGAACTCATGTTGGACCCTGCGATAGGCATTGAGCCTGCCTCCGCTTTCATCCAGCATCTCCAGCTTGAATCGATAGGCATAGCCGCAGCCCTCTTCTTTCTGAAGCGAAAGCATCTTGTAGATCGGACAATCTTCTTTGACTGCGGACTCTGGGGCAAGTCCTGCAACGCGGTGGAATATCATCGGAGGATGTTTCGCCGTCGAGACCTGTTTCACCCCGCCGGGAGACCATTCCCGCTTCACTTCAAGCGTCCCGTCCTCATTGTACTGACTACGGCAGTTCATCTTCATGAACCCGTAGAATCGGTCATGCTCCTGCAGATCGGCGTACTTTAGCTCAAAGCTGTCGCCGTCGATACCTCTCAATTCAAATCGCGTGGCATTTAGACACGGCACCCCTGGCGATATGTTACGGTCTTCGAGCCCGACTGTGCTTACGATGCGGAATATGCCGTTCGTGTATTCATAGTTGTATGTAAGGGTCGTTGGGCGTCCCACATTCCCGCCCGTGACCTGGTTGAGCGTCATGCGGCACTTTCCCCCATTGAGGAACGTCAGCACGGCTGATATGCGCCCCTTGATCTCCGCAATGGCAGTCGAGCCCTGCATGCCGCTTTCGGTGACATAGCCCTTAGACATCTTCCAGATGCCAGCAATCTTTTCGGCGGGGAAAGGCGCGGACATAGCCGTAAAACACCATGCCGACAGTGCCATTGAAGCAAAAAAAAGCTTTTTCATCATTTCTCTCCTTCGGTTTCCGGCCCTAGTCCACCGCCCTGAACACGACTTCAAGCACGTCGCCGTCCCTGACCTCCTCGTTCTCGATGCGGACTGTCGCGTCTGGCGGAACCTCGCCGGTGACAAGAGCGATGTTCTTGTCTCGCACTATTGCCGCGATGTTCCTGACCACATACTTCCTCGCTACGTCGACCTGGTCCTTGCTGAACTTGACGGACATCCTGCCGGTTCTCGTCTGGGTTGAGTAGTTGAACGCAACGACGTTGATGGTCACGACCGCTGCCTTGCCTTCCAGAATTCCGCCCGCAATCTTGCAATCCGCGAAGTCCACGAACAGCGTACCGACATCGACGTCGGAGAATGACTCTGCGTAGTCCTCTACCATGTAGGTCTTCAACTCCCTTTTGAGGCTGTCAGGAAAGGAGTCGACGCTTGCGCCGTCTTTGAACTTCAGCTTGAAAAGGTAAGTGAAATCGTTGCCCTCTTCGCGACCGAACTGAAGGACGCTGTAGGCGGGCGGCGGAATCAGGTCAGAAGCGTCGATTCGCTTGAACACCATCGGCGGATGGCGTTCCGTCATCTTGATTGTCTTGCCTCCCGCCTTGATGATGGTTGTCGCCTTTAGATATCCGTCCGGCTGATATTCCGCATGGCCTTCCGCATTTATCGTTCCGACCACGCCCCAGTTCCTGGAAAGCGTCGGGATGTCGGCATATCGCATCTCGAACGTGTCGTCGTCCTTCCTCAGCAACGCGAATCTGCTCGCATAGGTCAGTCCAAACAGCTTGTCCTTAAGAGCCTTGTTCGCCATTCCGTTTATCTTGGTGAAGAGAATCTCGCCGTTGCGGTATTCAAAGTCGAATGTATCGGTGGAGTCCTTCTCACGGAAGGTGTTGCTGAAAGTCGCCTTGCACCTGCCACCTCCGAGAAAGTCAATAGTCACGGTCAAGCGCTGTTCGGTTTCAGTAGGTGTTCCGACTCCGGGATCAACCTCAATAACAAATGGCTTGGTCATCCGCCACACCCCGGTCAGCTTTTCTGCGGGGAAGGGCTCGGCAGCGGCGAACAATGCCACTGCAACAACAAACCCCGTTGTTAGCCATGATTTCATTTTCATGTTGTCACTCCGTCTTGAATTCGATCTCGAGAATATTGCCGTCCTTCAGCTCTTCGCGGCCAAGGTAGAACTTCGCGGCGGGAGGGATTTCGCCAGTCGTCAGGGCGATATTCTTGTCGCGGGCAAGCGTCTCAATGTTTTTGCGCACCCACTTCCGCGCCTCCTCGTACTGATTTGCGTTGACGCGGATGGAAAGCGTACCCGCACGGCTCGCAGGGTCGTACTTCATCGCCACGACGGAGATCGTCAACACTACTGCGCGGCCCTCGATCTTGCCGCCTTTAAGTTCATACTCCGAAAATTCGACATAAAGTTCATTCGGATTTACTCCGGGAACCGATTCAACATAGTCTTCTTTCACAGCCTTGCGAAATTCCTGTTGGACAGTGCGGAATGTACGAAGCGAACGGTTCTTCTCAAGCAGCTCCAATTCAAAGCGATAGGAAAAATCACTCCCCGCCTCACGTTTACACGACAATATGTTGTACAACTGCGCACCCTCAGATACAGACGCCTTTGCGTCAGCGGTTTGATGCGCTGATTCGGAAATCGGTTCCACAGCACGAGTAGCAACACGATCCTGTCGTGTAGCCTTCGGTTGTTCAATTTGATTCTTCTGAAATCCACCGATTGGTATTTTGCCGGAATCTTCCAACTCCTTCAGTCGCACGGCCAAGCCATACGCCAGCGCTTCATCTATCAACTTTTGACGTCCGTCCTCTCCTACACCACGGCGATGTTCGTGGAAAGTACGAAAACCCGGTTCTGATTTGTACTCGTCACTTAACGGCAACAGCAATGCAATAGGGCCTAATAGTGTAAAAGCAAATGTATCTTCGCGACTCATCGGGACTGACACATTCTGCGAATAGTCATCGAACTTGACTTCAACCTGATAGTGCGCATCGTTTCCTCCAAAACATGGAATGGCTGTGGCACTAACCAAAAATGGGACAAAAATAGACCAAAGCCCCCATGTATTTACTTCCCCACGGGAATAATCTTCATTTATTCTTATTGGCAATCCACTTGGCGAAAAGACTCCTGGTTGGCATCTTGCGAAAATGGCAGACCTTTGGCCCTCCCAGTCAACATTCCCCATGCCACTATTCTTATATGAAACCGACCAAGCGACAACCTTGTATCTGTTTCGTGTTTCTATCTGAGCACCGCAATCCGGAACCTGCGGCGTACAGGCGATATTGTACTGATGGCACCCCACAAACATGCCGCAGACAATAATGCCCACAAAACGCCAAATGGATCTTAGATGTTTAATTCGCATTTTTCTACTCCGTCTTGAATTCGATCTCGAGAATATTGCCGTCCTTCAGCTCTTCGCGGCCGAGGTAGAACTTCGCAGCGGGCGGGATTTCGCCGGTCGTGAGCGCAATGTTCTTGTCGCGTGCAAGCGTCTCAATGTTCTTACGCACCCACTTCCGCGCCTCTTCGTACTGGTTGGCGTTGACTCGAATGGAAAGTTTACCTGCGCGGTTCGATGGGTCGTATTTCATCGCCACCACCGAAATTGTCAACACTACTGCACGGCCTTCGATCTTTCCGTTGTTAAGCTTGTACTCTGGGAAATCAACATACAAATCGTTTTGCCGCACTCCTGGGAACGATTCTGTGTAATCCTCCTTCACCGCCTCGCGAAACTCGCGCTGAACGGATCGGAAAGTCTTCAGTGACTTGTCCTCGCCAGTCAGCTCAAGAACAAACCGATAGGCAAAGTCGCTGCCGGATTCGCGCTCGCAGGAGAGGATGTTGTAAGGGCTTGGGCAAGGGCTGGTGCCTGGCAGCGGGGTTGGTTTTGACGCCTCGCCACATCGCCTAAGTTTTTCTTTGGTGCTCCACAATTCACGCCTATGCCATTGACTTCTGATCCATGCTATTTGCTTCTCCCATGATCCATCTCTGATAGATTGTACTGTCCACCCATTAAAGGCGTTGCCATAAGTGTTCTTAAGTCTGTCAATCGATATTTTGTTACCAATATCAGAATTCCTCCATGTTATGTTTATGTTGTCGTCGCCAGACCAAAATACGCACCAAAAGGGATATTTCCATCCGGTCATTGTGAGTTCGGCGCCATTTATGCTTTCATTTATTACATACTTCCATGTTCCTGAATTTTCATTCTGGAGTTTGCCATCGGAAAAGCCCTTATAAAAGAATCGACCGTCTTCGCGGAATTCGAAGGTATGGAAGAGATCGTGGACTGGAAACTTCTTTGTGTTTCCCTGTCGTCCCATCCACAAGAGTTCTTGTCTGAATTCATGCCCTTCCCATTTGCCGATCAGTTTCTCACGTGGCTGTGGTTTTGTCTGATTCCATTCGGTAGGCTTAATGTCCACCGACATGGGATGCTCTCGTGCGATTTGATCGAGCAGTTCATTGGTACAACACCCTGCCATCGCCCAACAAGCGGCAATGGCAGGAATGAGTGATCTCCAGCGTCCATTCATGGATATCACAACTTGATCTTCGTCTCGATGCCTTCCCAGACGACAGCTCCCGTTTTCAGATCGTCGAGCTGGAGATGAAGCTTGTAGGTATGGTACGTGCCATCGTCGCCATCGTCTTCGAACTGGCGCAGGTCGCCCCAGAACTGCAAGGCCGGGGACTTGTGCGTGCCCAACCCTTCCACAAGCGAGCCATCCTCAAGGCCGTTGGTCTCGCTGTTGATGATGCGTCCCTTCATCTTGCCGAAAGACTGGATGTCCTTTGACACAAACAAATCCATTTCCATCAGAGAGACGCGCATCGTGTCGCGCAGGGAGTCAAGCCGCCCCTGTATGCGGCTCGTCGTCTTGTTCTCGATGTTGCCGAAGTCAATGACGGGCTTGCCGCCCTCGCGCAGCTTGATGTTCTTGTAGTTTTGCTCGAACACCTTGCTGGTGCGCATCTTCATCAGGAGTTCGTTCGCGGCGGACTCAAGGTCGTACATCGTGGCTTTGTGCGCCTTGCCCGCGATGACGGTTCCCTGGTTGACATACTGCACCGGCTTTGGAGGAGGAGGTGGAGGTGGCGTCTGGCATCCAGCGAGCAGTGCAGCAGCGGTTGCGGCGGCAAGAATGGCTTTCATGTTGTTCCTTTCGTTTTCTTCTTTTCGGTCGCAGGGGGCTGCGACCCTCACGTGTTATTCCTTTTCCACCTGGAAAATCCCAAGCCCGAACGCATCCGGCTTGCCGTTGACGAGGGTGAGCTTTTCCGGCATCCCCTCTACCTTTACGGAACTCGCCTCGAGAAAAGAGGCGTAGCCTTTGGCCTTGATCAACTTCACCTCGTCGTCGGTCGCGCCGCCTTTCGCCACGCGTTCCATC
Source organism: Kiritimatiellia bacterium (assembly GCA_017405115.1). The sequence continues at coordinate 28,195 of JAFRBA010000037.1, read as the reverse complement.
ATGACGGCGAACGCCGTGTCGCCCATGCGCAGTTCACGCCCGGCAGGCGTCTCGCGGAGGTTCACCGCGAATGTCGTGTCCGCCGTGAATCGCGCCGTCGTCCTGTACGGCACCATGAACGGATAGACGACCTCGAGGTTGTGGATGCCCTTGGTGACCTCGACGCGCAACGGCGCCTTGATGTCCGTGCCAGCCGTGCCAACGCTCAGGCCGTCGACCTTCACGTCCGCGCCGGCCACGTTGGAAAGAAAAGCGACAAACACCCTCTCTGCCGACTTCTTCGGCGAGAAGTTCTTGCCTTCCGCCTTTGCGAGGAACTGCGCGGCGGCGAGCTGCACCGACTCGCGGAGCGCCTCGTCGCGGATGTTGGCAAAACTTTCTGCAAACACGCGCGCCACGTGCTTGCGCCCCTGATACGGAACGGTCACGGAACAAATCGTCGAACCGCCCGGAACCCGTTTCGCCGCCACGGTCCAGGATATCACGAATGCGCTCGCAATCGCCGGCGATCCGATGTCCTTCTTCGAGCAGTCTGCGATCGCGGCGGTCAGAAGCACGTCGGCATCGCAACTCTCTGCAAGGCGGACGGCGCTGGACGACGGCATCTTCTCTCCCCACGGCCCGACGTTCTGGGTCTCGCCGACGACATCATTGGGATTTATCACCTCGAACACATCCGAACCTAACGCGGACGCGAACTGGTCGCCGATGGAAGTCAACACCGCGGCATCCTTCACGGCGGAGTGGTTCTGCACCACGAGCAGAGCCTTTACGGGGTCGGCGAAAGCCGACACCCCCAATACCGCAGCTGCGGCGGACAACAACAGCTTCTTCATTTCGTTTCTCCTGTGTCAGTATTGAAGTGGCTTTACGACAAGGCGGAAATCCGCCGCATGGGGACTTTCGCTGACGCCCTCCAGCGCGAGCGTGTCCCGTCCGTGTATCGTCGCGACCTTCCATGTCGGATTCGTCTCGCGGAGCATCATGCCGTCCGCATCCTTCCACTCGAAACGATACTGGAACGTGAAGTCCGTGCTGTCGGCGTTTTGAAGGAACGCCTGGACATGGACGAAGTTGGACGGAGTCTCGCGCCTAAGCTGGTACTGCATTTCAAGATGAGAGGCAAACCTCTGGTTGTAGACGACGAGCCGCCCCTTCTCGACCACGATTCCGCTCGTGTCGGTTACGCATCCGGCGAAGGACGCCGCAACGGCTAGCAAGGCCAATAGTTTCTTCATTGCTGTTCCTTTCTCTTGTCAGAACGAAAAGTTTACGAGCGGGAAGAACGACACCGGAGAATTCTCGATGACGTTCACCACGCCTATCTGGACGCCGGAGAGGCCATATGCGCGGTTCACCACGCCGACCTGAACGCCGCATCCCTCTTCGACGATGTTGAAAAGCCCGACCTGTGCGCCGGAGAACGCACCCTTGCTGTTGTTAAACAGCCCCGCAACCTGCAGCGCCCCGCCAGACTCGCCGACGACATTGAAAAGCCCTGCGAGCTGGAGACCTCCGATTTCGCGCCTGGTGAAATTGCCGAACACGCCAAGGTCAAGGCCATAGACATCGACATGATCGCCTACAATGAGGTTAAAGCGAAATCCCATTATTTCAAAGTCTCTTGCCGGCCATTCCAGAGACGGCGCAATGCCGAACGCCGCAAACGACGAACCGACGGGCGCAAAGCCTTTTTCCTCTTCTGCGTGTCTGCGTTGCCGCACAATGCTTGTTGGCTCGTAGTCTGTGCGGACGACGTCTGCACAGACCGGCAGAACAATCGTCCCGGCGATTGCGAGGGCAATCATTTTTCCTGTCATCTTCTCTTCTTCCTTCCGAGCCTCGTACTGTAAAGGCTCGCCACGCCAAGGCCCGGATAGAGAACGTGGCATGCCTGCAGATCCATGTCCGAAAACCATCGCTTCGCTCGCGCAGAGCGGATGTATTATACCAAAAATTCAGACGCCCGTGCTGTCCGGCGACCGAACAGCCATTCACCTCATGAACTCTTCTGCGGCGGCGGCGAACGCCATGAGCACGCGAGAGAAGCTCTCCTGGGTTCGCGGCAGCGTCGGGCGCATCTCGGAGAGCGGCCTTGCGTTCATGTGCGCGGCGCGGTACGCGGCGAGGCGCGGCTGCAGCGGAATCGGGGTTCGGTCGCCGCCCGAGACCTTCCCCGCAATCATGTCGGCGAACGCGCGCATCGCCGGCTTGTACCAGTACTCCGCCGCCTCGTACTGGTGCGATGCGCAGTAGTTGCAGGTTGCGTTCTCGACAAGCACCTTCGGGAAGTTCGGGTTCCTCACAGGCTCGACGGCGTTCAGCCGGTCGAAAGACTCGGCGAGCGAGTAGTCCGTGTGGAGCGCGAGGAGGTCCGCCATGAGCGCCCCCATCGCGGCATACGCCCGCGACTTGCGCAGCACCTCCGGCGCGGGGACGCTTCCATTCCGCCACGCGTGGTACGCGCGCATCAAGTCGTCGCGCGCGGCAGAAACCATCCTGTCGCCAGCCGTCCTCGCGAGGTCTATCGCGTCGCGCTCGGTGAAGGACGTCTTCCGCCAGTCGAGCGCGGCGAGCGAGCGCATGACGCCGGGCACGGCGCCCAGCTGCGCGGGAACGCTCCGGCGCTCCCAGTGCGACGCGTCGTTGTAGAGGTCCCGGCCGCGCTCCGGGTCCTGCATGGAGTCGTGGAAGGCCGCCGCGCGGCCGTAGTTCCCGCCCCAGTCCTCGAGCTGCGACATCGGCAGCACGCCGCGCCACAAGGCCTTCCACGCCTCGGCGTCCTCGCCGTAGCGGCTCGCGCAGAACTCGTCCAGCACGTCGGACGACGACACGCCGCCCTTCTTCCATGCGTTGGCGGTGAAGTACCTGAGGCACAGCGTGTCCGTGTGGCTGGACTCCGGCCAGAGTATGTACCCGGCGCAGAATGGGTCGTTCTGCACGATCTTCTGTCGCTCCTCGATCAGCGGGTAGTTGGCGCGGATGTCCAGCGCGTCCTCGAAGGCGAGGAATATCGAGTACGTGTACGGGAACTTGCCCACGACGCCCCACTTGGTGAAGTTGTTCTGCTTGCCCTGCATCTCCAGGCGGTAGTCGCAGGTCGCGTCGCCCTCGTAGTCCCAGATTATGTCGCGCTTCGGGTCGAGCGTCTTCACGAGCTCGCGGACCTCCTCCGGAGACCAGGTGAAGAAGAAGTCCCAGCCGGCGAGCAGCACCTTGCGGTCGGGATAGTCGCGGTGTGCCCGCTTCAGGAACTTGTCGAGCGCGAGCATCTTGAGCTTAAGGTTGTCGGCCCTGTTCGTGTAGCAGAGGCGCTCGCCGAGGCCGATCGTGTGGAGAAGGCCCGGGCCGGGCTTCCCGTATGCCTCTACCGCGGTCTGGGTCAGCTTCCAGTACATGTCGACCCACTTGTCGTCGCGTATGTCCCACACGAGGCCGTTGCGCTCCTTGTAGCCGCTGGTGGCCTGTGGCAGGAACGGCGGGTTGACCTTGTCGAGGAAGTCCTCCGGCGTGCGCGAATACCAGTGAGTCATCGTGCCGAAGTCCTCCGGTATCTCCAGCCCGCGGTCGAATGCGTAGCGCTGCAGGTCCTGCCGCAGCCTGCCGCGGTACTGCAGGCTCCAGAACAGCGTGCGGTTGTCGTAGCCCGCGCCGTGGCCGGGAAGGTCCCTGGATGCGTCGGGATAGCCCACGACGTCGGGGAACGTGCGCTGGAAAAGGTCGTCCTGCCCGATGCGCAGCATGAAGACGTTGAGCCGCCGCTTGAGGCACCAGTCTATCTCCTTCTTCCAGTCGTCGAGCCCCCAGTGCTCCGCCTGGAAGCGCGTGAGGCCGCGGTGCGCGAAGTAGCGTATGCCGCGCCACTCGAACTGCGCCTCCTCGCGCACGTCAAGCCCGGAGAGGTCGATCGACTCCCTCTTCGGCACGACGTCGCCGTCCCAGAACCAGTGGCATCCGCCGCGGCGCTCGAGGAGGTCGTACACGCCGTAGAAGACGCTGCGCAGGTTCGAGCCGCTTATCCTGGCGCCCCGCCCCTCGGAAACGATCGTGTAGGCGTCCTTGCCGGTCTTGGACACGGACGGGTCGATCGCAAGGCGCAGGGCGCCCTCTTCGGGGGCGCGTCCCGTTATGGTTTCGTAGTACTTGGCGAACTCCGCCTGCGGCAGCGCAAGCGAAACTGCAAGAAGCATGCTGAGGTTCATGCGCATATTTTACCAAATTCGGCCTGCGCGTGTAATTGCTTTTCTGGGATATCCCACCTTTGCAAAACGCTGTCGCACCTTGATCATTTTTGAAGAACAACTCCGACGGCTGGCAAAGGGGCGCCACTAACGCGGCGCCTTGAGCTCCGCGTCTTTCAGCCGCAGATGTTAGTCTGCCACTCGATGTCTAGCGCTGGCGCGCGACCACGAACCCGTCGGCGCGGCAAATCGCGCATCGCGCGCGATTGCGGTGGGCGCGGCGGCTCTTCTTCCGAAGGCCTCGGCCGTTCCCCATGTTACCACTTCGGTCGCCATTCGTTCGCCCGGCCTTCGCGTGAGCCGCCGCGCCCACCGCAAACCTTAGGTTTTCGCCGCGCCGACGGACACGAAAGCGGCCTTCGCCGCACACGAACATCTTTGATCCTCCTTGGCCCTTCATTTGCTTCATCAAGAGCAGAACGATCTTGATTCGGGGAATGGGGAACGGGGAATGGGGGTGCGCGCAAGGACAACACCGTTCTGCTCTTGGGTAGTCGGACACAAGCACACTAGGTGTCACGGCTCAAGATCGTTCCGCTCTTGGAAGGTGATACTCAAGGCAAGTGAAGTGGTAAAACATTCGTGTCCCGCGAAATAACCGCCCCTTGCGGGTGGGCGCGACCCATAGGGAAGCGACCAAGCCGAGCGAAGCGAGTGCCGAGCGGGCGTTCGTGTCTGGCGTGCGCGTCAGGCCCGACGGGCCGAAGTGAGCCGAGCGACGCGCTTCGAGCTTGCTCGAAGATGCGCGGCGGACGGCTCACTTCGCGTCGGCGCAAGCCGACTGACGCGCACGCCAGAGTTCGTGGTCGCGCGCCAGCGCCAGATTCGCGGATGCGCCCTCAGATCGACCATCCGCCTATCTTCAGGCTGCGGCACACCTCGGACGCGAGGATGGCCGCGAGCAGCAGCGGCGCGAACCAGCGCACCATGAACCTGTAGAGCCGGCCGGCGCCGAAGCGCGGCCCCGACGCCGACAACTCGCGGACGATGGTCCGCGCGCCGGCCGCCCAGCCGACGAAAAGGCAGATCAGGAGCGCGGCGACCGGCGTGAGCACGTTCATCGAGCTGTCGAAGAAGTCGAGCGCGGGCATCCCGAAGGGACGGAACGACGACCACCTGCCGTACCCGAACGCCGAGACGGACCCGACCGCGACGCACCAGACGCATATGACCGCGACCGCCGCGTTGCGCCCGACACGGAAGAAGTCGCAAACCGCCGCGACACACGCCTCGGTCATGGATATTGCGCTAGTGAACGCGGCAAAGAGGACCAGCACGAAGAACGCGAGCCCCAGCCAGGGCCCCGCCGCCCCGAGCGACGCGAAGACCTTCGGCAAAGTCACGAACATGAGGCCGGGGCCCGCGTCTATCGCCGCGCGCCCCGCCCCCGACTTCGCGGCGAACAGCACCACGACGGGTATTATCATGAATCCCGAGAGCACCGCCACAAACGTATCCGCAACGGCAATCCGCACCGCCGCGCGCGGCACGGAGTCGCACCGCCGCATGTAGCTTCCGTACGTGATCATTATGCCCATCGCAAGCGAAAGCGAGTAGAACATCTGCCCCATGGCGCCCAGCACGACCTTGCCGATGTTGTCGCATGACGAGAAGTCCGGCACGAGGTAGTATCGTATGCCCTCGCCGGCCCCGGGGAGGAACGCCACGTACACGGCAAGGCCGATGGCCATGAAAAGGAGGATCGGCATCATCACCATGTTCGACTTCTCTATGCCGTTCTTCACGCCCATCACTATCACGACGCACGTCACCAGCGTGAACACGCACATGCAGACGAACGGATCCCACGGCGCGGCAATGAACGAGTCGAAGAATGCCTGCGGATTATCCAGCCCAGAGCAGCCGCCGAAGACCATCCCGGCGTACGCGGCGAAATACTTGACGACCCATCCGCCGATCACGTTGTAGTACGGCAGGATGAACATCGGGATCATCGTCGAGATGACCCCGAGGAACCCCCAGCGCGGATACCCCAGCGTCCTGAATGCCGTAAGCTGGCTCTGTCGGGAACGGCGGCCCAGGGCGATTTCGGTTATGAGCAGAGTCACGCCAAGCGTAAGCGACAGGGCCAGGTACGTGGCGATGAACACCCCGCCTCCGTAGCGGGCGGCGAGGTAGGGGAAGCGCCAAAGGTTGCCGAGGCCGATCGCCGACGCCGCGGCGGCCAGGACGAACGCGAACTGCCCCGACCAGGACGCGCGGCTCTTCATCGCTTCTCTCTGCTCTTCAGACATGACAACAACTAGCGACAGCTTCACTCCGCCGAAAATGCCGCGCCCGCCGTCGTCCCACGTGGCCCCACCTCCGCCGTGACGAACACCGTCTGCTGGTAATTGAGCTTCGTGTCGATGACGTCCACGCAGAGCGTGTATGTCTCAACGCTCCCGCCATCATCCTTGCCGCCGCTCACCGTGCCGTAGCCGGCGTTATTCGCCACAAGGGCGAGCGAAGACTTGCCGGATGTGTTCACGTAGAACCACCCGGAGCTGCCGGTGGCGCCGTGCGCCGGGAGGGTCGCGCTTGTCGCGACCGCAACCGCCGCCACGAGTATTGCCATTGCTTCTTTCATCATTCGTTTCCTTTCAAATTGCAAGCCGACGCGGGGACGATGGAGACGTTGGAGACTTTGGCGACAAGGGCGCGTCCCCAAAGTCCCCATTGTCCCCACAGTCCCCATCGTCTCCATCTCGCTATTCGGTGAACCCTTGAACTGGGCGAACAGAAAACCCGTAGGAGCGGTCGAGGCCCCACGAGCCGTGGTAGCTGTGGCTCGAAGAGAATTCGAGACCCCACGAGCCGTCGTAACTGTCCGAGTACGGGACGGACGACCAGTAGTCGCCGCCCGAACCGGCACCGCGGAACGAAGCCCCGTAGCCGCATCCACAACAGGGGAGGAAAATGCTGTTAGAAGAGTAGTCACCCCTGCCGCTAACGACGTAGCCGTTCACGCCGCTAACCATGCGTAAAGTCCAATCACAATTCTCGCAGAGGTCATCCAGCTCCTGACATGTGGGCATCCTCCATCCATCCCCCCACTGCACCTGCGCCGCGTCATGCTCTGGTGCAAGGACGTACGTGCCGTCCTTCGAGACGATCCATCCTTCGCTCTGGAGCGTGGCCGGTGACTTATCATAGGTAGGAGTGTTCGGCGAACCGAACGAGAAATTGTAAGACGAACCGTTCGTTGCCACCCAGGCGTTGTTTTCGCGCTTATAGCCGACGGTATCGCCCCACCAGAAGTAGAGGCCGTAATCCCATGGCTTCTCCGCCCCGATGTTCGTGGTCGCCCAGTAAGGGCCACCAGCCCAGAGCTGGACTTTGCCGCGTTTCACGTCGTCCTCTTTCGTTGTCGTCACGACGACCCTCACGTCGCCCTTATTGTTCGACCAGTCGGCGCCGGCGTTCCAGACGACATGGCGATTTCTGCCGGGTGAGATGTAGCCACCCACGTCGCCAGATAGGGAAGATGCGGAAACCGCACCCGTCTTCCCTTCAACCTCGACCTTCACGGAGAACACTCCGCCATCCGTGGACTCAAGGTCATAGTATATGTCAACGAAGTTGGAGCTCTTGCGTTGCATCCCGCGCACGTTCGTCACGGTCTCCGCAAGGCCCGTCCATGCAACGACCGCGGCCATCGCGATGCACACCGCGATGCGGCACAACGCCCCTGTTCTCGTTCTCATCATGTTTTCACTCCCTAGTTGCCATCTGCCAGCGGGTGGGTGATTCAAAAACCGATAGGCGCGGTGTCCCACCGCGCCGCGGCGGCCACCAGCCACCTCACTGGATGTAGGTATTATAGCAAATTATCTTTGCGAACGGACGAGCACTAATCCTCGCGGGCGCATCTCCATCTTTTAAAGGATTTTCCGTTCGGTCTGGTCTGCCGAGTTCCTTGTCTGCCCGCAGGTCAGACGGCGGCGCCCCCTGCCGTCGCAGAAATGACGACTCAAATGTCAAGAGCCGACGTTAGAAGATGGATATGCGCCCGATGGGTCGATGGGGTGTCGCCTCGCGGCGGCTGGCGGGCTCTGTGCGGCGGAGCGGCGGGGTGTCGCGAGTGAGACCAATCCGGACAAGCACGGCAGTTGGACTCAGCCCGCAGCCGGGAACTTCCGCCGAAGGGAGTGTCTTGTCACGGCATATTGTCGAAACGCACTGCCGTGCGCGATTCCGGATTGTCGAGACCGAGCGACAGCCCCGCAGCGATGCCGCAGTTCACCAACCCATTACGGTCGATGGCTGTGGGTGCGATTTTCACACCGCGATTACGAAATCTCCATAACCGGGAAACGCTTGTCATGCGAAAGGACTTTCATCCCCTCCGCCTTCGCCTGTGCGAGGATCATCCGGTCGAACGGATCGCGGTGCAACATGGGAAGATCGTCCATTGCCTCGGCATGAGAGGCTTCAAAAGGTAGTTCCCCGTATCCATTCGCGACAAATGCATCCCTCGCCTCATGGGCGCAAACCGGCATTTGTCCGGGATGTATTTTCCTCTTGATCGATATTTCGCAGAGTGACGCCGAGCTGAAGTACAATTCGTTGCTCTCGTTCTCGATGATTGCACGAGCCGTGCTCGACAGTCGCGGATCGCCACACATCGACCAGAGCATAATATGCGTGTCAAGAAGAACTCTCATCATTCGCCCTCTTGAAGGCACTCGAACATCGACTCTATCTCGGCATCCATCGCACGGTCCTCCTCGTCAGTCGGCAAACGCCACTTCCCGGCCATTGCCCCGATGCGACGCTTCGCCTTTGGTGGCGGAGTGTTTTCATATTGCACGACCACGGTCGAAAGCGATCTGACAAGATACTCCATAAGACGCATCTTGTCGCTGACGCTCATTCGCTCCACCTGTTCAATCACTGCTGGCATGACACCTCCCTTGTTCTAGTTTTCATCATGGTTCCACTCCCAAGTTGTCATCTGCCAGCGGGTGATTTCAAGAACCAGTAGCCGTCTCGCAGGATGTGGGTATTATAGCAAATTATCTTGGCGAACGGACGAATACTAATACTCGCCATTGCAGACTATGGCCGTGTAGAACGTGTAGATCGTGCAGGATTTTCTACACGTTCTGCACGCTCTACACGGTTAAATATCTCAACATGGCGCGAGGGCGATGTCGAGCGCGTCAAGCAGCGTCTCCCCAGTCGGCGCAACGGCCCTGAGGCGCCACGCCGCGTGGCTCCCCTGCCCGCACAGGACGCACCTCGCGCCCAGCGCGTCAGCGACCTCCTTGTCGTGAAGGGAGTCGCCGATGAGGATAAAGGTGGAAGAGTGGAGGGGTGGAAGAGTGGAAGAGTGGAAGAGTGGAGGAGTGGAAGAGGTGGCGATGGCGGAGATGAGTTCCCGGGCGCGGTCAATCTTGCCGAATCCGTCAAGGTTGTCCACGCCGCATATCCGGTCCATGTACTTCGCGACGCCTAGGCGGGTCGTAATCTCCTCCAAAAGGTCTTGCCTCAGGGCGGAGATTATCGACTGCCTGGCGCCGGACGCCTTCACGCGCTCCAGCGCGGCGATCGTCTCGGGGTTGAGGCGCTTTGGCTGCTCCGCGTAGACGTCGTGGTACTCGCGCGCAAGCGCGTCCCAGTCCTCGTTCTCGAGGCACACGCCTATCGCCTCGTAGAACGGACGCACCGGGAAGGCGAAGTGGTCGCGGTAGAACTCCATCGCGATCGGCTTGCCCCCGCGGCGCGCCAGCATTACGTTGAGGGTGTCGACCGCCGCCTGCGTGTCGTCCAGCAGCGTGCCGTTCCAGTCCCAGAGTACGTGCGTCACTTCAGCTTCAGCGCCTCGCGGACGGCCTTGCCGAAGGCCTTTGCCATCGACATCATGCCGAGGTCGTTCGGATGGCACCCGTCGACGGTCCCCTCCGTGTCGCCCGTGTACATCTCGTCCTTGTGCAGGTAGACGAGGTCCTTCCACCCCTCGGCGACGAGCTTCTCGTAGAGCCTGCGGGTGAACTTGTCCTTGCCTTTCGGCCCGCGCATGAAGACGTCGCAAGCCTCGGCCATCACGATCGGCACGCCGGGGCGCTTCGCGCGGAGGTTGCGGATGAACTTCTCGTAGTTGCGCTCGACGGAACGGGGGTTCTGCGCCGTCGGGTCGCTCCGCATGTTCCAGAGGCAGTCGAGCACGTAGCAGCTCGCGTCGATCTTCGAGATGACGTCGGAAAGCTCGTACTCCATCACGCCCGAGCCCGAGAACCCGAGGCCGTAGACCGGCACCTGCAGGTCGCGGCCGACGATGTTGACGAACCCGAGGCCCGGGCGCGTGCTGCAGCCGCCGTGCGTTATGGACGTGCCGTAGAACACGACAGGCTTCGAGACGCCGCTCGCCCACGGCGCCGGGGCCTCGATCTTCGCGCCGGGCGCGATCCCCAGGGAGAACTCCTTCACGCCGTTGTAGAGCGGCAGGTTGATTATGCACTCGTCGCCTGCGCTCCAGGCGATGCGCTTGACACGCGCCCCGGGGTCCGCCTTGTCGGCGGACGACCCGTGGTTCGAGGCGACGAAGCGCCACTTGCCGCTTGCCTTGTCGAGCTTGTAGACGTCCCAGCCGCTCGTGCCCACCTCGGTCATGTGCGGCATGGCGTGCCAGCCGTTGAGCGGCTTGTGCCGGATGACGAGGAATCCCGAGTCGGTGCGAAAGCGGAAGAGCATGCCCGAGGTGTGGCTGCGCATCCCCCTGACGCCGGCGTTCACGTTGGTGGTCAGCGTGTCCGGGAGCCGCATGTAGTAGTGCTCCGTGTCGCCGAGCGTCCACCGGCCCTCTATCGGCAGATACTTGCCGTCGACCCACTTGACGCCGTTCGTGTCCACGACGGCCTTGTCGGCCGCCATTCGCGGATCCCACTTGGCGATTTCGCTCTGCTGCGCGAACGCGCACCCCGCCGCGACCAGCGCGGCGGCAACGACCATTTTCTTCATCTGCTCTTCACTCCCTTGTCTTTGTATGTTCACCCCGAGGCCTCCAACAGGCCCCGGCGTTCGCGCATATTATACCATAATGCGTCAGAACGACTCGCCGCGGACGTAGCGCGGGCCGATGGCGACGCCAGGCGGAAGCTCGCCCGTGCGCAAGCATTCCAGCACGGCCGACGCGACAGTCCTGCCCAGAGCCTCGCAGTCCATCTCCATGCGCGTAAGGGGCACCAGCGACACGGGGCCGTAGTCTCGGTTAGCCCATGTAACGACCTTGACGTCCCGAGGAATCGCAACGCCCGCGGCCGCAAGAGCCAGCAGCGCGCCGGACGCCAGGTGGTCGTCCTGGAAGAACACAAGCTCCGGCAGGGACCTCGCCCTGTCGGAAAACGCCTTCGCCGCCCACTGCGCAAGTCCGTAGCCCTTCCACTTCTTCTCCGGCCCAGGCACGCACAGCGTATCCACATGCACGCCCGCCCTCTTCAGCGCCGGCGCGACGTCCAGGCCGTCCCGCCACACCCTGATCTGCATCACATGCCTCACGCCGGCCTCGCGGCAGTGCGCGACGAAGTTGCCAAGGGCGAGGTCATTGCGGATGAGAATCTTTCCGATGCAGTTCTTCGGGCGGGCAGCGTCGTGCCCCATCCACACGAAGGGAGCGCCATGGCGCGAGAGCCATGCCGCGACGTCCCTTTCGTTGTCAAGCAGGACGACCAGGTCGATCTGCTGGCGCATCACGGTGTCGAGGAAGGCGAAGTCGGGCGCATCGTCCGCGGAGCGGGGAACGGTCGCCACGATGGCCAGGTATCCGGCGGAAAGAAGCGAATCGCGGAGAATGATGCGGATCGGGTCGTCGTCCGCGTTCCCTATGCCCGGCGTCGCCACAAGCAGCACCTGCCCCTTCCAGAGCGGACGCTCCTTCGCGCAGACGACGCTTCCGTAGCGAGGACGCTGCACGATGAGCCGCTGTTCCGCGAGACGGCGCATGGCGCGTATCGCGACGACGCGGCTGACGCCCAGCATCCTCGCCAGGTCGCGCGTCGGCGGCAGCATGTCGCCGGGGCCGTAGTAGCCGGTCTCCACGGCCTTGACGAGCGCGGCGGCAAGCTGGTCCTCCAGCGTGCCGCGCCGCGACCGGTCGAGCGCAAACGGCGGCGCCTTGATGCGCTTCATGTCTACTCTCCTTTCGTTTGCCGTTGCACGTGCCAGGAGCGCGGCGACAGGACGCCAGCTCCCGAGATTTCCGGCGACTCCAGCTTCCACGGCTGGGGATCGCGCGACCAGTTGACTAGAACCGCGGCGACGTGGCCGTCGGGTGCGCGCCAGATGTTGTGAAACACCGTCGGAAGTACGCTCGCGTGGGAGGTCACCTTCTCGTCGAAGACTGACACCTTGGCGAACGCGACGCGCCTGCGAGCGCATTCAAGCCGGCCCGGATGCCGCATCTCGCCGTCGAACAGGAATTCGCGGTTGTCGTGGTAGAACTTCGCCGTCTCGCGGATGAAGCGGTATTCGGCGGCAAATGCCGCGTTCGTCGCATGGTGGATCCAGAAGTTGTGGACGCTCGGCTGCAGACCCCATACCGGGCCGCGGCTGAACTCCACGGCGAACTGGTCGGGGTAGTCCCTGCGCAGATGCTCCTCGTGGCCAGTCCACCACGCCTTCATCGGCCAGCGAGGGTCCCAGTAGGGCACGTTGTCGACGATCGCGTAGTTGCCGAACACCGCGGCGCACCCGTGGTAGACGGCCTGGAACACTGGCACGAACTCCATGTCAGGAGCGGTGCCGATCCATCCGTGGCGCTCGTAGCTCGAATGCGTGGAGATGTTCGAGTCGAACACGTCGACATACGCCTCGCCGCAGTCCTCCGTGGAGAGGAGAACGCCTGGAAACGCGGCCTTGACGCCCTTCAGGTAGGCGCGGAAGTCGTCCGTCATGTGCGTGCCGCCACCCGGCACATGGCGGTGCGCCGGATTGAAGCACGGCCCGTAGGCGTTGCAGCCGATCATGTCGAGGTATATAGAGTCAAAGCCGCAGTCGACGAGATGCGCTATCTGTTCGCGGATGCGCGCATGGAACTTCGGCGCATCGCCGCAGAGGTTCGCGAGACGATGGTTCGGGTTGAAGCGGTTGTATGCGCAGGAGAAATACGTCCCGTCGTGGCGCATCGCGACGGAGCCGAGCCCGCCGTCTCTCCAGCTGGGCACATCCTCGTCCCAGGTCATGCCGTTCAGGTAGACCTGGGTGAACGTACCCATTGCCTTCAGCCGCTGCACGTCCGCCTTGAACTTCGCGGCGCCTTCGCGCGGCGGCCAGTAGTCGGGATAGAACGTGCCCGGCATCTCCTTGAACCACCAGTACCAGTCGAGTGCGACCTTGAGCCCCGTGTCATGTTGGAAGCGCTCCACCGGCGGGATGACTGTCTCCGCAAGCCCGCGGTTCCACATCCAAAGCCCTATGTCGCGCAGCCTCGACTGGTCGCGCGCCCTCGCCGCGGCGTAGCGCGGCGTCGTCTTCGCCCATTCGCGGTAGTACGACGCTGCCTCGAACCAGTCGCCGCGATAGGCGCGGACTGTCGCCGCATACGGTAGGCGGCAACCCGCCGCGTTTTCCGGCGTCATGGGCATGTCATGCACCCACGAGAGCCTCGCGGTTCCGGCAGGACCCTTCTTCACCTCGAATCGTCCGGAGTTCGACGCCGGGTCGCGCACGTCGAGGTAGAACGAATCCTGCGACTCGCCGTTCAGTACCGCCACGAAGCGGAATCCTGGCGACAAAGTCGAACACACGCCCTTGTCAGGCGAAACGTCCTTCCAGACAATGCGCCTCTTCCACCCCATCGTGCCGCCGCCCGCGTCCGGCGAATACAGCAGATGTCCGTCGGAGGCGCATGGCACGTCCACGACGGGAAACGCAATGCGTCCAAGAGGAAGTCCCGAGGCGTTGCCGGTGCACGAAAAAGTCCACTCCGTCGCGCCGCCCTCCTTGGTGCCCTCCGCTGTGGCCGTGAAGTCCGCGCCGAGACGAGGATGGCCCTTCCACACGAGACGCGTCCGCCCGTTGGCGCACGCCGCATTTGGTTCTCCGAACTCGCGACTTGAGACGGCCACCGTTCCAGTGCCGCCGTCGAAAAGCTCGATGGCGAACCCCGGCAGCATTTCCACCGCATGTGCGGATTGCAATGCCGCAGTGAAAACCGCCGCAAACGCGAATGCGCCGATGCTCATGTCTTCTGGGCGTTCTCGGAATGCGAGACTGCCTTGAAGTCGAACTTGTCGATGTCGATCTCGTCGACAGTGAACGGCTTCGCCGTCTTCCAGCCTCCGCGGGTGTAGTCCGGGAACTCCATCGTCTTGCCGCCGGCGTTCACGCTGCGCTCGGTAAGCTCCACTATCGAGCTGTAGGTGGCGAGGTCGTAGACGTCGGTGTCGAGCGGCAACCCGTTCTGCAAGCAGTACGCCCAGCGGAGGTCCATGATGAAGTCCATGCCGCCGTGCCCGCCGACCTTCTTTGCCATCGCGCCAGCTACATTCCAGAACGGATGGCGGAACTCCTTCCGGAGCGCCATGGCCTGGTCGTAGCCGAAGAAATCCTTGATGTGCGCGTCGGACTTGTCGATCCACGCAAACTGGCACGGGCTGCCCATCGTGTACGCATCCGCCGCCGAGTCCGGGAAGTTGATCCCCTTGAAGATTCCGCGCGTGCCGAGATACATGTTGCCTCGGTCGTACGGACAGGGCGTGCAGACGTTGTGCTTGAGGACAAGCGTCCTGCCATTGGCCGTCCGCAGCAGGCTCATGTTGACGTCGCCCTTTGTCATCTTCTGGGTGTGGCGGTTGAACGGCCTGCCGTCTATGCCGACGACGCGGTCGTCCGCCGGGAAGTTCTCGCGCCCGAAGTCCTCGAACCCGGCCGACTTCGTCTCGACCGACACGAGCGTCTCGAACCGGTCGCCGCGGTTGATGTCGAGGCAGCGCCCCGCCGGCACGAGCCCGTGCGTCGGGTAGTAGTTGCCGTGGTGCTTCATGTGGCGGTCGAGGCGCCAGAACCGCCCGTCGCGGGGCCGGTATTGGAGCGAGCGCTGGTCGTGCGTGTAGCCGACCTCGGCCTGGACGATCTCGCCGAGCTTTCCCTTGTGTATCAGGTTGAAAGCAAGCATCTCCGCCTCGCCGTAGGTGCAGTTCTCGAGCATCATGCAGTGGCGGCGGTTGCGCTCGGCGGCCTCGACCGTCGCCCAGCACTCCTCGAGGTTGAACGCGCCGGGAACCTCCTGCAGCACGTGCTTGCCGTGGTCCATCGCGTAGACGTTTATCGGCGCGTGGAGCTTGCGGGGGGTGGCGGAGTAGACGACGTCGCAGACGTCGGAGTCGCAGAGGCCCTTCCACGCGTCCTCGTCGCCGTTGCGGCTCCACTCCCTGGCGGCGGGCTTCCCTAGCTTCTTGAGAGCGGCCTGCGTGAGGTCGAGGCGCTCGGGGTTTATGTCGGAAATCGCCGTCACCGCGCACCCCGGAATCTGCACGATGCGTTCGACCGCCGCGATGCCGCGGCTGCCGACGCCTATGAAGCCGACGCACACGTTCTTCATCGGCGGCACGGTGAAGCCGTGCATTGGCGCGCCCGCGCCGTTCCCGATTCCGCTCAGCGCCGCGTCCTTGCCGATGCTGCCGGCAGCCATCGCCACCGCGCCCATCCACGCAGTACCCGCGAGGAATTCCCTTCTGCTCCTGTTCGTAGACATGAACTTTCTCCCTTGCGCTTCGCGTCCTCCTGCCTTGCGCAGGGCACACCACCGCCAAGCGCATGTATTATATACCAATAGAACCAATGGTGTCAACCGGGACCGAGGTCCGGCCATTGACTATGCCGAGTTGGTTTGATATCATACGCGCACAAGTTCAAGTGAACAATGCAAGATCAAGAGAAGGCAGGACCGTAGCGTGAAGTACGCAATCATGAGCGACGTGCATGCGAACCCCAAGGCGCTGAACACGGCCCTGGACGACGCACGCCGGCTGGGCTGCGGGAAGTTCATAATGCTTGGCGACGTCACGGGGTACGGCTACGACCCGAAGGAGTCGCTGGAAATCGTCCGCAAGAACTTCGACGTGGTCCTCATGGGCAACCACGACTCGGCGTGCGTCGGGCTCGAGCCGGAGTGGGAAGTGATGACGAACAACAACTACGATCTCGACCGGATGGCGCGCGAGCAGCTGACGGAGGAAGAGCTCCAGTGGCTGCGCGAGAGGGAGTACCTGTACGAGGAGGCGGGATTCGCCTGCGCACACGGCGACTTCTCCCAGCCGAGGGCGTGGAACTACATATTCTGCTGCGAGGCGGCCGAGCGGAACTTCCTTTCGCGCACCGATGACCTGATGTTCTGCGGCCACACGCACGTCGCGGCGATCTGGGAGCGGACGGCGAAAGGCGTATGCCGCCCGAAGCTCAAGAATCGTTTCGCGCATCCCGCCGCGAAGGTGGAGTCCGTCTCGTTCAGGCTGAACCCGACGAGCCGCTACATCGTCAACGTCGGAAGCGTCGGATATCCGCGGAACGACCTTTGCTGCTCCTACGGCATCTACGACGCGGACGCGCGGCGCATGACGGTCCGGCGCCTGCCGTTCGACTTCAAGTCGTACATCCTTGCGATGCTGGACCGCAAGCTCCAGCTGCCGTTCTGGCTCCTGCGGCTACTGTCCGCCGCGCAGGCGACGGCACGCGAGTAAGACATTGCCCAGAAATAAAGTTTACACCTCAAGGATATTGTTTACAGGGGAATGAAAACATGAGAAAGATACTATATCTCCACGGGTTCGGATCGTCGGGCGCGAGCGGCACCGTCGACCTGCTGCGGCGGGAATTCTGGGAAAAGGCCGACGCGGCGCATCGCGCCGCAATAGTTGCGCCGGACATCCCGCTCGATCCGCTCGTGGCCTTGCCGATGCTGAAAGAGCTGGCGGTCAGCGAGAAGCCGGACATCGTCATAGGCACTTCAATGGGCGGATTCTACGCCCAGCAGCTGCATGGCTTCACGCGCATTTGCGTGAACCCCTCGTTCTGGCTGTCGAAGAAGTACGACATCCTGCATGTCGGCAAGCACAAGTGGCTCAACCGCCGCAAGGACGGCGAGACCGAGTTCCATGTCACGAAAGAGACGATCGCGCACTTCCAGGAGGCAGAAGCTCACCAGTTCGATGGCGTGACCGACGACGACCGGACGCTTTGCCACGGGCTTTTCGGCGTCGAAGACACCATACTCGCCTCACAGACGCGACCCGTCTTCGAGCAGCACTATCCGGGAATGTCGCATACCTTTCCCGGCGGGCACCGCATGAATGCGCACGTCGTCACGCACACGCTTCTCCCGTACATCAGGTTGTTGAACGTCTTTCCGCGATTCTAGAATGTGCAGCGGGGGATGAAGCGGCAAGCCGCCATCACTTTGCGGCTCATCTCTCCCTTGTTGTTTGTTCTCAGTCGTCGAAAAGCGCCGTGCCGAGGATTCCGCCAAGGACGATTCCGCCGATTCCGCCGACAATCGCCCCTACTACGCCGCCGACGCCGGACGAATCGCCGCCGTATTCGCTGTCGTCATCGTCGGCTTCGTCTTCATTTTCGTCGTCATCTTCGTCCTCGCCGTCCTCGTCGTCTTCTCTCTCTTCATTATCCTCGTCGTCGTCATCAACGACAATTTCGTCAGACGATTTCTCTTCGTCTTCTGCCTCGTCGGCATCGTCGCCAAAGATGTCCTTCAGCGCTCCTTTGGGAACTACAATCCCGTCGTCGGGATCGATGTTGTCCATCCACTCCTTGTCGCGACGGATCGCCTCCTTGATTTCGGCGTCGGTCATCTTGGTCTTCTTCGCAGTCTTTTTTGCTTTCATTGCGTCGTTCCTTTCTTTGTTGTTGAGCCAATTGCAAAACCCGGTAGGGCGCGGTGTCCCACCGCGCCGCGGCGGCGTGGGGACACGCCGCCCTACCAGATGCGCGGAGGTCTTGCAACTGCCTCTGTTTTTTACGACGCCTCACGGAAAGCAAATTCCGTGCCAATCCACTGAGTACGCCATATTCCTCAATAAATAGGTAGGGCGGGCGCTCCGCGCACGCCGCTGCAACAAAAATGGCGGCCATAATTTGGCCGCCACTGGGAAGAAACGAACCGCCGCGTCTCTCGTGCTACACGTCGATCACTCCGCCGCCCGTGGGACGTTCCTTGAGGATCATCCAGAGCGCTGCATACACAAACAGCGGAATTCCCGTCATGAAAATCGTGACGAGCACCGCGACGCAGCGCAGTCCGTTCGCGTTCAAGTCAAGCTTGTGCGCAAGCCCTGCACACACACCTGCAACGACCTTTTCGTCAGAACTTCTGTATAACTTGTCCATGCCGATATTATACAACAATCTCCGCGCCGGTAGGGCGCGACCACCGGGCGGCCCGCAACCACCCGTCACCGCACTTACCCTTGGGCGTTCCGCCATCGGCGGTATCGCTCAAGGTCAAATCGCGCGAGACGAAGCACCGCAGTCGCGACCATCAAATCGTCGATCCAGCCCGCGAACGGAATGACGTCCGGCACAATTTCTATCGGCGAGACAAGGTACGCGATTCCGAGAAAGAACGCCACAATCAGTCTCATTGGCGACCAGTCGAAGCGCCCCGCGAACCAGTCCCAAAGCATCGCCAACGTGTCAACCGCGTCGACGACAAGTCGCGTGAAAAAGCCCACGACGCCGCGCATTTGCCCGCGCTCACACATCATTGCCCTGCCGCTCATTTCTCCACCTCGCTTTCAATTCTCGCCCCGCGAACATTGCAAAGACCTTCTTTGCAATGTTCGCCGAGGAATGAGACTTAGAATGCGCGGCTACCGCAACTCCACCTCGACCGTGAAAAACCGGTCGAGCGCGTTGGTCGGCGAGTGCCACGCTTCGCCAGATTCAAGACTCGCCTTGCCGTAGATGGTGTACCGCCGCTGCGCCTCTTCTGCCGCGCCCAGCTTCGGCGACCATTCGACAACCGGCGCACCATTAACCATTGTGATCGTCGCAGTGAACACCGAGCAGAAATCAATGTTTCATTTTGACAGAATTCGTCGAGTTCTATGTCGGATGGCATTGATTAACATGTCAACAGACAATGTTCTACCAAATGATATGTACGCCCTGCCATCGGGCTTAGAGAAAACTGTCTTACAGCAACTATTACAATTCTTCAATGTGTTTTCAGCGCACTGTTTTATAAAGCAAGTGGATGAAGGATGCGCCATTTTGATAAACGTAATCTCCTTGTGTTTGAGAACATCATCAATCAAAAGGCTATTAGGCGAAGTGCAACAGTTGATTACTATGAATTTATCCACTTGACACATCATACCAAGACGTCTAACGAAATCTGCTTCGAACTTGGAATCCTGAAAAAGTGCGGTAAAGACCTCGTTCTTTCTTTCGGTAGAAAGTTTTCCACCTAAGGAACATGAGTATTGTACTGGATTGATGAGCCCTATACGCCATTTATCAAATTCACCACAAACCAATGACGGAACAAACGAATTAAGTATATTGCGACCTGTTGTTCCTCCTTTTTCGACATTTGCCGGCTGCGGCCTTACATTTTCTTTTCCAGGAAATACGCCAGAATACTCACATCTGCCAGGCGATTCTAGTATCATGACGATTCGAAAATCGGTGTTATTTTTGATTTCATGAATACTTCTGTCAATAATTTCTCTGCCGTCTTTCAACTTATTTACCCTTTTGGAGAGTCTGTCATAACAAGGAATCGCATATTTCCCAATCGATTCGCGTTTAGCCTTTATTTGCAAAGCGATGCGAGAGGAAAACTGATTACAGATCTCAATCTCTTCATGTAGAGACTTACTATCGTTTTTTTGATTTTCATCAAACGCATCACTATAAGCATTTATGATGCTTTGCAACACATCTCTCTTACAATACTTTGTGTCCGGCATTTCCACCCTTTCACTAATCATAGTTACAATTGAAAATCTTTTGCACCCATTCTTGCGTTGCCCAATACTGAAGAGTCCCTTTTCTCCATTTGAATTTGCTTTCTCTCAGAAATTCTTGGACTGACAAAAAGCAACATGCATTTCCACATAAGTGTTTTTCTATGAAGCGTGCCGCCTCACGCAACACTGTAGATTCTCGATCTTCATCAGCTTCCTTGCTCGGCACATTTATATGTGAAAGACCTTGTGTTCCAATATGCGGGAAACAAAACAACTTCTCGCATTCACTCAAGTATTTCATTCGATACATTGTCTTAAAACATCTAACCGCCTTTTCACCAAAGCAAAGAACAATCCTCTTACTTTTCAGTTCTGATATGCCATCCAAATATTTCATGTCCTGATAAATCACTTGTCCATCTTCTGTTCGTGCATTTATAATCGAGACATTGCTAAAACAAAAACCGTTATTATTAGTTGTTGAGGAAACGCAACCATGTTGCTTCATTTTTTTGAAAAGGCGACAAATATTGGCACCAGTTCGTCCTGTCGCAGGTCGCCCAAGTTCCTTCTCTGCGACACCAGGCTCTTGTAGTATAATCAGAACAGGATTCCCCCGAATCCCTGGACTATAACTGGCGCAAGAACAATGCGTATCGCCTGTAAATGGACATTTCATAGTGCTGTTCCACATCAGTAATACTCAATGACAAGGTTAGACGAACAATCCGAAAAGACACTTGATTCATCAAATTTTCCCTTTAATGATTTTGGAATTCGCGCATAACTTAACAAAGTACAGCGATTAAAAACTCTATTACCAATGCTCTTGACGCTATTCGGTATTGTCACAGAAGTAAGACCGCTGCAACCGTTAAACGCAGACGTCCCGATACTCGTGACACTGTTCGGTATTGTTACACTCGTAAGGCCGCTAAGGCCAAAGAACGCCGACCCCTCAATACTTGTAACGCTATTGGGAATCGCTACAATCTCATTTGTCCCATAATAGTTATAGAGAACATTATGAACTATCACAAATCCATATTCATCTACCAATCCTTTGCATTTGTAGAACGCATAAGTCCCGATACTCGTCACGCTGGACGGTATCGTCACTCTAGTAAGACAGCTGCAATCAGCGAACGCATAATCCCCGATGTTAGTGACACTATTCAGTATTATTGCGTTCGTAAGGCTGCTACAACCGTAAAACGCATGGTCCCCGATGCTCATGACGCTGTCTGGAATTGCTACATTCGTAAGGCCGTTGCAACCGTAAAACGTGAAAGGCTCGATGTTAGTGACTCTGTTCAGGATTATCGTGTTCGTAAGGCTACTGCATTCACAAAATGCCCATTTTCCAATACTCGTGACGCTATTCGGTATTATCACGCTCGCAAGACGGCTGCAACCTCTGAATGCATAATTCCCGATGCGCGTCACGCCGTCCGGTATCGTCACGTTCGTAAGCCTGTAGCAATTGTAGAATGCATTATTCCCGACACCTACAACAGTATGGCTTTCAACTTTTGATGGAACGGTTATCGCCCCAGACGCATTAGCCCATTTTGTAATGATGGCACCATCATCCACCAAACTGAACTCACACCATACTGCATGTAACGTATGATTATCAGTTGTTTCAACTACTGTATCTTCTGCAACATGTACATCACCATCCGTATACCAGCCCGCGAAAGCGTAGCCAGTGTTAGTTGGTGTAGGCAGCATGCCATACGTCACCCCATACGTAACAGTCTTTGATGTCGGCGAAACGCTACCGCCATTGGGGTCGAAAGTTACGGTATAGGTTTTTGCCGTCCAGTGGGCATAGAGCAGATGGGCGGTAGAAGATGTGACGGAAGTTGTTGAGGTCACCTTAGTGCCACCGCTGGAGGCAGTGTACCAGCCAGCGAATGTGTAACCTGTACGCATGGGGTTAGGCAATGTACCGTAAGTCGCCCCGTAAGTAACTGTTTTAGATGTCGTCGATACACTGCCGCCGTTTGGATTAAATGTGACGGTATATGATATTGGTTCATTCCAATGGGCGTATAACGTGTGGGCGGCGGCAGTTGCAACGGAAGTTGAACCCGCAACAGTTACCCCACCGACAGACGCAGTATACCAGCCAGCGAAAACGTAGCCATCGCGTGTCGGTGTCGGCAGCGTTCCATAAGTCGATCCGTAAGTCACCGTCTTTGACGACGGCGAGACGCTGCCGCCGTTAGGCTCGAAAGTGATGGTGTAGGTGTTTGGCGTCCAATGGGCGTATAGCGCGTGGGATGAGTTTGTAGTTATGGTGGTTGTGCCGGTCACTTTTGTGCCGCCAGTCGCCTTCGTGAACCAGCCGTCAAAGGCGTACCCCGTGCGCGTCGGAGTTGGCAGAGTGGCATATTCGGCGTCGCGGTCAACAAGTAGTTCATCCGATGCTCCATTGAGACTTCCTCCGCCGTTCAGGCGCAGCGACACGACTGGAACATCGTCGTAGAAGTCTCTCATCGTTGCGCGCAAGAAGAACGATTCCGCATTCCCGTCCTTTGGTTCGGCCACTATCGTTGCCTTGCCATCGTTTGGTGCGCCAAACGAGAATGACACATTATCGGACGAGAAGTCATTGCCATCAAGCGAAGTCGCACCTTCGACGCCAAAGACTTTTGCAAGATTTGCAGCCGTTGCCTCGTCACCGATGTCTACGCCATTGAGTCCGAGTTCAAACAGGAATCCACCCGCTGCGTATGGCGCGAACATGTCGATTGACAGATCGCCCTTTCTGAATTGCTTGTCTATAAGCACGCTTGCGTCCAGCGCATACGAAAGCCACGACTTAGGCGCAACTTTTACCGTTTGATGTGCAAAGCCTTTTCTGTTCACCCATGCGCGATAGGCATTGTACTCAGTCTTGCTTGTAATGTTCGCGGCGAGATTGGCATCTGCGGAACCTTCGAGCGCTTCATCAACTTCAGAATCAGCATCTACGCGCGGCAACGGGTCCGGCGGACCAGGAATCCACAGGACTTCATCAATCCAAACGGCGTCCTCATTCTCGTGCCCAGAAAACGCCCCCTTCGTATAGCGCCAAACGATATCGTGGAAATCGTATGTCGTTATCTCATGAACGATATTCGTCCAGTCGGTCTGGCCGGACAACTCGACGGCAAGCGTCCCATCCACAAACAACTGGAACGCGGCATCCGAAGGATGCTCCGCCGTTGACGTTCTGACCCAGAACGACAGCACACCCGCTCCGTCAACTTGAGTCATGAGATCGCTGGTCTGGTTGGCTTGAATCATTCCCGATTTCACGGAGAACGTCTGGTCATGCGCACGCCAAGGATCGACTTGCCATGCTGAATCTCCACCATCTGCAAACACCAATGAAGAATCGCCAAGGGCCTCGTTTACGGTTATGGGCGGGCGCACAGAAACGGTCTTTGCCGCCTGAACTGTCACCCCGTTTTCGGTATATGTGGCATTCACCGTCACATTCCCCGCTGTTGAGCCAATCACGAGAAACCCATCGACATCCATCGCCGCATTACCGGAAATCGACACTTGCGGGTTCACTTTCTCAACAGTTCCGTCAATATAGGTCACATTAAACTCAACTTCCAGCGTCCATCCAGGGCAGATCAACTCTTGACCCACTTCAATTGACAATGCAGTCGGCTTGGAGAGAACTTCAACCTGCTTTGACGCAGTCCATTCCTTCCCATCTGCGGTGCATGAGGCTGACAGCACTACATTGCCGGCAGAGTTCCCTGCCGTCACAGCACCTTGGACGTCAACCGTCGCGACTGTCGAATCGGCAACAGTCCATGCGACGGACTCTGCAAGAACGGATGTGTCATCCGAATATATCAGCCGCGCCGAATAATTTGCAGAGTCGCCCGCAAGCAGCGAGTCGACGCCTGCGATCTCAAGTCCCGTCAAGACAGGGGGACACCTCTGCGTAATAAAGCAGACTTCACCGGCTATGATGATTCGTCCTACACGGTCTTTTCCAGTATCGTTTTCGGCAAGCGTGTACGTCACTACACCGCTGCCAACGCCGCTATCACCCTGCGTGATTGTAATCCAATCCGAATCAGATACCGCCTCCCAATATTCAATGCCATACCCTGTTGTCACCTGAATTGAACCGCCGGCAGTATTCCATCTTGAGGTAACGGCATGCGACTCGATCTCTGGGACATAATCACGCTGCACTACATAGAACTTCTGCCCTGACACGGTAATCGCACCTACACGGGCAGACAAGGAGACGCCCTGCCCCATTTCATCGACATCAAACTCCATGTCCATGCTTCCATATCCGTCTTCGTCGATTACATACATCCAATCGTCTGGATAATCCTCGACAATCCAATGCGTTTCATCATCGTCTGCGTCAATCGGAACATACATCGTTTCACCATCGTAGTCCGCAACGATCACATCATAAGGAACGGCAATTCCGGCGCGGCGCTGATGGACTGTCACGGGGATGCCGCCAATGACGATTACGCCCGTCCTGTCGCTTGTCTCGGGATTTTTGGCAATGGTCAAAGTAATCTCAGCGGGACCCGTTCCCGATGCTGGACTCGGCGTAATCCAATCCACCTGTGGCTCTGCTGTCCATGCGATATTCGGCGCCGGCAGTGACAATGAAACGGCCTTCGACGTGATCTTTGAAGAACATTCAATGGTTGTGTCGGAAAGCGATGCCGGAGCAATTCCTTGTGTAATCGTCAATGTGTGCTTTAGCGGTTTTTCAAGGTTATAGATTTCGTTGATTTGATCCGTCGTCAGGCACGATGTAAATGTCTTGATGTCGTCAAAGACAATCTTACCATCATTGCCATATGCGCACCAGGAATCAAGGCAGAAATAATCATATCCTCCAGCAAGAGCCATCGTGCCGATGTCCTCGCCGTCAAGGTACATCGTCATCTTGGATCCATTCGATGTCACCGTCAACATGTGCCACTTGCCCTGCTTCAACTTGTCGCCGCCGAAGTCGGCAGACTTGACGGAGTTTTCAACGAAACTGAAACCGTTGGAAGAGACTTGGAGGTTGTAGGCATCCATACCTAATTTCAATTGAGCTGTTTTGTAGTAACGCCAATCATTGATATAGCCATACGAAGCTGTTCCACTTGTGCGTAATATATTGAACAATGTCAACCCCTCACCATGTACTAAATTGCATTTTATCCAAAGTGAAATAGAGCAAATACTCCGTGGTTCAACATAAGAAGTATGAATTCCATCTGGAGACCGTGATGTAAATCGCTGGGTAATGCTCGAAAAATCCTTTGCGTCAAACCATGAATACGGGTCATGCCCTATGACCCTAAGTAGATGCTCAGCTTGAATTTCATTTCCAGATAATGCCTGATAGTGAAGTCCGTCACGTCCAGAAGTTGTTATGACGTTTGCTACCGACAATGTCTCTTCTATTCCATCTGCCTTTCGCACACGGAAACGATCCATTGGCGCGTGACTATAAAGCGTTGAATACACATCGCCCGTTGCAGTCGGGATGTGCGGCGCGTCTGACGGGAAGTTTAGCAATTCGGTCGCTGTCAACGGGCGATTCCAGAAGTAATACGCCTGCGCCGAGGCATCACCCTTGACAAGCCAATCCTCGGATGGTTTTGTCGTGTGCTTATAATTTGTGATACGCAGCGAACGATTGTCGGTGTAAAGATGCCGATAGACGCCGCTGTCATGAATGCCGCCGTAGATGGCCGTTGTTGTCGGCGTCGTTACAAGGAAGAGATCGTATGTGACATTGGTCGCAACGGAAAATCCAAGGTCAATGATGCTGCCGTCGGGAGCATCATACACAAGACGGTTCTGAAACTCCTGAACGTAAAGCGCCGCCGCGCCATTGTTTAAGTCGAAAAGTCGGTTAAGAGCATTTGTCTCATTTACGCGGAACCAAACGCCTTCCGTGCAGCCCTGAACGTCGGCATCTCGCACGGATGGATCATTGAAAGCCGTCCACTTGATCCAATTTTCGTCTTTCCATTGCGTCAACCCGCGAGCAATATCAATTTCCGGGTATGGAATCCACGCCTCGACTTCAATCTCGGCGGTACGCTCCTGCAAAGTGGGGTTCGCACTCACGACATATCTCACGTTCCCCGATCCTGCGCCAGAACTACCTGATGTGATCCTTACCCACGGCATTGAACTTTTGGCCGTCCAAGACATGTCTTGCGAGGCCGCCACAGAAACATTCGAAATAGCCCCGCCATAGGAAAATGTAGAAACCTGCGGATCAAGCGTCATCGCGAAGTCGGTCGTTCCTCGTTGTATGACCGTCAGTTCGGCATTGTTGACGGTTATCTTGCCGGACCGCGACAAGACGCTCCTGTTTTCTGGCAACGACACGTGCATGACGCTGCTGCCTGTTCCTGTCCTGGAGGTCGTTATCACGATCCACTCCGCATCTGACGCAGCGGTCCAATTGACATCATTGCCCGTTACCAACGAAACGTCAAACTCCTTTGCAGGGCATGGCCAAGTTATCGCAGTCTCCGGAACAAGCCAAACCTTGTTGGCGTTAGGATCGACTATTTCCGCCCCGCTTTGCGTGAGCAAGATTTGCTGACCGGCAATTGTCAGCGTAGCAATGCGTTCAGACTCGGAAGTATTCTCGTCAACGCTGTAGTAAACCGTACTGTCTCCATCGCCTCTGGAAGGTCTAACAGTAACCCAGTCAGAATCGGAGGTAGCGGTCCATGCGATTTCCCTCGCACCATCCGTTGCAGGCTCTATTGAGAATGATATCTGACCTTCTGCAATCGTTCCCGCTGCGGGGATGGAGACATTGCCCGATGGAGAGAGCGTCGCCCCATATCCCAACTGCGTAACAGTGTATGTCAACCCATTGACGTATATGTGACCGACTCGAACATCGGTAGAGTAATTGTGCAAAACCTTGTATGTTGCCGGCCTTGAACAATCAGTTCCCTGCTTGCGGCGAAGATTTATCCACCCACCGTCAGTCGAAGGAACGTCGGTCGTGGCCGTCCAAGCCTCGTCGCCAGCGAGCTGTATCTCAAAAACCGCCGCCGTATCATCCTTTTGAACTATGCGCGACCCAGTTTCCCCATCGGCAAAATCAAATGCGGCAAGCACCGAACGCGCACAAGCTACACTCATCAAACATAGCGATAATACGGTAAGCGGTCTTCTCATCTCATTCCTCCTTGATTATTGCGCACACAACCGTGCAAAATTCACTTCCCCTTCCCCAGCTCCGGCACTTTTTCGGGGCCTTCGTTGAGGGAGGTGATGATTTCGGCGTGGGGGAGGGCGCGGGAGTAGATGCGGACTTCGTCGTAGGTCGGGGTGACGAATCCGCCGAGGACGAGCGCCGGTGGCTTCTTCAACGCGAATTCGGTTTTCATGGTTCCGTAGACAGTGTCATCACGATAGAACTTGAGCAGCATACCCTTGCCGTCCTTCTCCGCCGTAAGTGTGTAGAGACTGGGCTTGCCGGTGAGAAGGTATCCGTTTTCGGCGTAGCAATTCTGCTCCTTGCCAAAGGCTCCAAATCTGGAAAACCATTTCTTTGTTGCCGTCCACCGCCAAAACACGCTGTCGTTCTTGCCCTCAGCCGACGGCGTAAGCTTGAAGATATAATCATCGCCGGCGCCAAGCCCCTTTTCAGTCGCCGATGCCCAGACCTGAATCGTGAACGGCACGAGGGGGACCGTTCCCGCAGGGAATTCGAGGGGCGAGCCGGACTGCAGGGCTACGTGCCCGTCCTCGACAGTGGCGTTGTCGGACTTCAACGGCGCGACGTTGCCGACGGAATCGGCGAAGCCGTCCGTGAACGACCAGCGGTGGACAAGGCCGGAGGGGTGCGGCGTGCGCATATCCCCCAGCTTATCAGGAATTCCTGATAAGCTGGGTTATCAGGAAATTAGGATTATCAGGAAATCTTCCTCCGGGTGAGCTACGCCATTTACCGCCGTTTGCGACGGCAAGCCATGTTTCATTGGATAAAGTCCACATTCGGCATGGCCG
>JAFRBA010000275.1 GCA_017405115.1 Kiritimatiellia bacterium | reverse complement strand
TGTGTAGGGAAAACGAGATAGCTTGAAAGTTGAAAACATTCACAATTCATCACTTTCCTTACCCTTGGGTGGGGGTCTGGGGCTTGGCCCCAGATCAAAACTTCTACATTTTCTACACTTCTACACGGCTAAACCACTACCTGCGTTTCACTTGCCGGTTACCACCCGGGCGCATCTCTGATTTTTACAAATCCACGGTAGGGCTGAGCACCGCGCGGCCCGGGACAGCGGCGCGCGCACCTTTCTAAAATGGCCGGGTTCGTTTCATTGCAACGGGCGAGACGCCCGTTGTCCCAGTCTGTGCGCGGCACTTTCGTAGATTCTACGTATGAGGTCGACCGACTTCCTGGCCTCGCGTCCGTCGATGGGATACGGCGCGTCGCCCGAAATCGAGTCCGCGAACGCCTCGAAGCACGCGAGATGGCCGGCGTACTCCAGCTGGTCGGGACGCGACACTCCGGTCGTCTGGTCGTCCCAGACGTACGTTCCCTTCGTGCCGGTTATCTCAAGCCGCTTGCCCCGCCCCGGATAGGACGCTGTGGTGGCGTAGACGGAGCCCAGCGCCCCGCCTTCGAAGCGCAGCACGGCCGCCGCAGTGTCCTCGGTCTCCATCGGATGCGCCAGCGTCGCCGTGAACGCCTTCACGTCGACGACAGGCGGCATCAGCGCGACGAGCCAGTCGACCATGTGGATGGCCTGGTTGATCAGCGCCCCGCCGCCGTCCATCTCCCGAGTGCCATGCCATGTGCCGGCGTAGTAGGAGTCGTCGCGCCACCACGGAACCTCGACCTTGGCGAAGGTGATGCGCCCGAGCTCGCCGGACTCGACGGCTCGCTTCGCCCTGATGAAGTCGTCCGAGAACCGCGTCTGGAATATCCCGCCGAGGGGTGTTCCCGTGCGTTCGCACTCCGCGATGAGGGCGTCGCAACGCTCGGCGGTGATTGCAAGGGGCTTCTCGACGAGTACGGGGACGCGGTGCCGCGCCGCAGCCAGGACCGCGTCGTCGTGCGCGCCCGACGGCGTGGCGACGGAGACAATCCCGGCGTCCGGACGCGACAGCGCCGCGTCGACGTCCTCGTACGCGGCGCAGCCGAACTCCGCTGCGAACTTCTCCGCGCGCTCGCGCACAAGGTCGACGGCGGCGACTAGCTCCAGCTTCGCGCTGGCCTTCACGGCCTGGGCGTGGAAGCGGGCGATCAGCCCTGTGCCGACTATGACCACACCTGTCTTTTGATCTTTCATGTCCGATATGATACCAAATTTACCGAAGAAGTGCAGAGGCGTAGCGGTCGTGGCCGGAGAAGTCCCTGTCGATGCGGATGTCCTCGAAGCCGTATTCCGACATGAGGCGACGGACCGCGTCACCCTGGTTCTCGCCGATCTCGAAGAAGACGGCACCTCCGGGACGGAGCAGGTTTACCGCGTCCCCGAGGTAGCGGTCGTAGAAGTCGAGCCCTTCCGCGCCTCCGTCGAGGGCGAGCCGGGGCTCCCAGTCGCGGATGCGCGGGTCGAGCGCGTCACATGCGGACGATTCGACGTAGGGAGGGTTAGACACGATGACGTCGACGCACTGCGGTTCGTCGAAATCGTCGAGCCCGTCCGCCACGGCGAAGCGGACCTTCTCCGCAAGGCCGCACCGCGCGGCGTTCTCCTTGGCGAGGGAGATGGCGTCCTCGCTTACGTCGGTGCCGAGCAAGATTGCGTCGCCGCGGTGCTCCTTGGCGATCGAGAGGATTATCGCGCCCGTGCCCGTGCCGACGTCCACGACGAACGGGCGCTCCGATCTCGGGCCTCCGGCCGATCCGGGGCGGCCGAGGAACTCAAGGACGCGCGTGACGAGCTCCTCGGTCTCCGGCCTCGGGATGAGGGCACGGCGGTCGCAGGCAAGGGTGAGGCGGCGGAAGTCCCATTCACCAAGGACATACTGGACAGGTTCGCCGCGGACAAGACGCGATATGCCGCGCCTCATTGCGTCGAGCTGGCGTTGCGAAGGCTCGGACGACAGGGAGGCGACCAGGTCGCCGCGCCCGACGCCGAGAAGGCGCGCGACCAGCAGCTCCCCCGTCACGCGCGGGTCGGGGACGTTCTTCGCGGCGAGGTATGACTCGGACTTGGCGATTACGTCGCGCCAGTCCATCAGAACGGCATGTCGTCGAGCTCGCCGACATCCGCCGGGACGTCGGGCTCGGCGGGCGCGGGCACAGGCTCGGTGCTGGTCCCATCCGCATTGAGGACCTCGATCTTCAATCCGGTGAGGTCCACGAAATACTGCACGCCCTTCTGGCCCTCCCAGCGGCGGCCGTCGATGACGAAGTGGATCTTCGCGCGCTGGCCCTTCTGGACGCCGTCGAGAAGCGAGCAGTTGTCCTTCTTGAACGTAAACTTGACAGGATTCGGGTACTTGGACGGCGAATCCACGTCGTTCCCGACAATGACGTCCCTCTTGGTGAAGCCGCTTGAGAAGGTCTGCACCGGCAGCACTTCCTCGACGACTCCCGTATAGTCAAAAAACTGCGACATGTTACTCCTTTTGTCTTTGGACGTATTATACCATTTTTGTCAGCGCGGCGGCAAACGCACCGTCGTGCCCCGACTCGGGCGGCAGGGACTCCTCGGCGCGCTCCAGCCTGAAGTCGTGGTGCCTCTTCAGGAATGCGTCGACCTGCTGTCCGTTTTCCTCCGGCTCGATGGAACACGTGGAATAGACGAGCCTACCGCCCGGCCCTAGCAGCGCGGAAGCCCTGTCGAGTATGTCGGACTGAAGCGCGACAAGCGTCGCCAGCTTCCCCTTCGACCAGTTCCAGCGCGCGTCTGGACGGCGGCGCAGCACGCCGGTGTTCGAGCACGGGGCGTCCACAAGGACCTTGCCGAAGGAATCGGCGCCTGCCGTGGGGCCTGCCTCCGGAAGCGACCCTACGACCGCCACGTTCACCCTCGTGCGGGAGAGGTTCTCCTCGAGGCGGCGGCGGCGCGACGGATTCACCTCGCAGGCGGTGACGGACGCGCCTCGCCATGCGAGCTGCACGGTCTTTCCGCCGGGCGCCGCGCATGCGTCGAGGACGACGTCGCCTGGATGGACGTCCATGAGCTCCACCGCAAGCGCCGTTCCCGGGTCCTGAACGATGAACTCCCCCTCCGCGTATCCGGGCACGTCCGCGACCCTCTGCCCGCGCCCGAGCGCGGCAAAGGAGCTGTCGCGCCTTGCGAGGAACGTCTCGGCGGGCTCGTTGAACCACCGGCAGAGGCGTTCGGCGCCGTCGGCGCCGAACCGCGCCGTCCAGCGCCGGACGAGTTCCGTGGGGAAGCTCTCTCGCACCTCCAGTGGCGCGGCGGCGATCTCGGCCTCCAGTTCGTCGCGACGACGGACAAGCGAATGGAGGACGCCGTTGACGACCTTCGGCACGCTGCGGTTCGGACACGCCTTCGCCGCCTCGACGGTTTCGTTCACAGCAGCGTAGTCCGGAACCTCCGGCATGTACAGGACCTGCGCGGCGCCCACGTAGAGCAGGGCCTCAAGCTCGCCCTTGGGCCATTTGCCGAGCAGTTTTCCCAGCGCAAGCCTCAGCGGACGGATGCGGCGGATCGCGGTGTAGACGAGATCCTGCACAAAGGCTCGGTCGGCACCGTCGGGAAGCATGGCCGCGGGGAACTCGCGTGTAGCGAGCCACCGGGCCATGGCGAACGCGGCGGTGCGCCGCGCGTTGCCTCGAGGCGTCACTTGCCGAGCACGCGGCGGAAGTGGTCGAGGATCATGGCGACGCCGCCGTCGCCGGTCTCCTTGGACGCCTTGAGCGCGGACTGCGCGTACCAGGCGGTCTTGTCGAAGGAGTTCATGTCGACCGTGTCGGGGCAGAGCGACATCATAAGCGACGTCTCGCCCTCGCCTGCGTGGTCGAACGGATACTTCGCGAGCACCTTCGCGTCCATGAGCGCATGGTTCTGGATCCAGATGAACGGGTTCGCGTCGAGGTTCGTGTGGTCCGTGTAGTAGGACGCGCTCGAGGGGTCGCCCCACCATCCGTCGCCCTTCTTCTCCTCGAGGAACTCCATGATGACCTGGCGCGAGGCGAGGCGGAACGCGAGGTCCGTCGGCATGCCGGCGTTGAAGTCCTCGCTCTGGTGGTGGACGAAGGTGTGGATGTTGCGGAAGCCCACGTCGAGGAGCCCGCGGAAGATCTGCCGGGCGATCGGCACGAGGGCCTGAGAGTCAACCGGGATCGAGCCGCGGCCTTCGCACGGCGCGACGGCGCGGGAGGACGCACCCCAGTAGAAGCTGGGGAGAATCACGACCTCGGCCTCCTTCTCGTACTCGTGGAGCGCGCGCTCGACGGCCAGCGTGTCCATGCCGACGGGCAGATGCTCGGAGTGGTACTCAAGCACGCCCAGCGGCAGGACCACAGGCGTGCGCTTCTTGATCGCCTCGCGTATCTGCGCGGGCCTCATCAGTTCATAACGCATTTTCTTTCTCCTTGTGTAGGGTAGATTGGTTCACTGCGGTAATTGTATCACAATTTCGCCTCCGTGTGTGGCGAAATCGGCGCATCGCACACATTCGCAACTCGCTCATGGGGCGCTGCGTGGCGGTGTCTCCCGAACCGCATTTCGCGGGTGCCCCCGACAGGATTTTGACGCTCGCGCAGCGCGCTCGCCCGTGCGCACGGGGGTCAAAACCCCATCGGACCCGCGAAAGTGCTCTCGTGCGACACCGCCTCTCCGCGCCCATCGCGAATCAAGCGCGCAGCCCGAAGCCGCCGAGACGGGCCGACGTGCGAGCGAGAGGACTTTCGGCGGTGCGGCATGGCTGCGGGGAGGCTGGTTCACCTCGGTGGGCGTATGCGCAAGCAAAAGCCAGAAACCTGGTTGACTGCCAGATGGCCATGCCGCCGGGACCGCCGAAATCCGGGTCGGGAGCAGCGTCGGACGGCAAGGCGGCGTTGTCGCGGTTCGGGCGGCACCGCCGCGCAGCGCATCTCAAGTTAGGGCCTGGCGCCGGACTTCGCGTCCTCCCTGTGGAGGAAGTCCCGCGTGACGTCAGCCACGACAGGCGCCAGAAGCACGAGCGCCACGAGGTTGGGGAACGCCATGAGCCCGTTGAATACGTCGGCTATGCTCCAGACGACGGACACCGTGAAGTACGGCCCCACGAAGACCACGGCCACGTAGAGGAACCTGAACACGCGGGTGAGCCACAGCCTGCGCTGCCCGACCAGATATTCGAGGCAGCGCTCGGAATAGTAGTTCCAGCCGAGGATCGTCGTGAACGCGAAGAGCGTGAGCGACACCATGAGGAAGCACGGCGCGACGACATGCGCCTTCGGCAGGAATAAAAGCCCGCGGTTGAACGCCGCAATGGTGATGTCCACGCCCTTCAGCCCGAGAGACGGCTCCCAGGCGCCGGTGATGACGATGGCCAGTCCCGTCATCGTGCAGACCACCATCGTGTCGAAGAACGTGCCGGTCATGCAGACGAACCCCTGCCGCGCAGGCTCGCTCGTGCGGGCCGCCGCGGCGGCGATCGGCTCCGAGCCAAGGCCCGCCTCGTTGGAGAAGATGCCGCGCGCCACGCCCATCTGGACCGCCACGAAAAGGGAACCGACCAGCCCGCCGGTGAACGCCGCCGGGTTGAACGCCGCGCGCACCACCAGCTCGATGGCCGCGGATATCTTCGACAGGTTGCCAAGGAGTATGAACCCGCACGCGAGGATGTAGAACGCGGCCATGAAAGGCACGATCACCATCGCGACGCGCGCGATGCGCCGCAGCCCGCCGATCACGACAAGCCCAACGCAGAGCGTGACGAGGAACCCGGCCGTAACGACTGCAGTCGAATAAGTCGTCCCGAACACCTGGACTCCTGTCGCCATGTCCGCCGGGTTGAAGCCCGGGTCGAAGAATCGCTGCACCGCGGAGGTTATGCCGTGAATCTGGGCGAGCGTGCCGATGCCGACGATGCCCGCTATCGCGCCGAAGAACGCGAAGGCGACGGCAAGGGGGCGGAACTTCGGGCCAAGGCCCTTCTCGATGTACATGAACGGACCGCCCAGGACTCGTCCGTCGGGAAGTATCTCGCGGTACTTCACCGCGAGGAGCCCCTCGGCGTACTTCGTGGCCATCCCAACGACCGCCGCGATCTGCATCCAGAAAAGCGCGCCGGGCCCGCCCGTCCCTATCGCCGTCGCAACGCCCACGATGTTGCCCGTGCCTATCGTCGCCGAAAGCGCGGTGCATAGCGCGCCGAAAGGCGAGACGTCGCCCTTCGTAGACCCGTCCTTCGCGAAGATGAAGCGGAAGGCGCGCCTGAGGTTGAACAGGTGAGCGAGGCGCAGCCGAACCGTCAGGTAGACGCCGACGAAGAGAATCGCCGCCACCAGCGGGCCGCCCCACACCCAGCTGTCCGCAGTCTCCACCCAGCCCGTCAGCGCCGTAAGCCACCCGCCAGTCGCCTCCGTGGTGCCGGGCATCAGCGGAAGCGCCTGCGCCGCCTCGGGTTCCGAGGCCACTGTCTGCAGCGCGGTCACCACAGTGTTAGTCATCGGTCGCTCTCTCCTCCATTTCCATCTTCAAGAATCGCCTTGCACGAATCGCCGCCTGGCGCGAGTCGACTTCGGGACATTATAGCAAAAAAACAGACGCGAACCCAAACGGATCCGCGCCTGTGGTTTTCGTCTCGTCGGAGGCTTACGCGAGGACTGCGTCCTTCGCGGCCTTCGCCACGCGGAATTTCACCTTGGTGCGGGCGGGGATCTTGATGGTCGCGCCCGTCGCGGGATTGCGGCCCATGCGAGCCTTGCTCTTCGCCTTGATGAGCTTGCCCAGGCCGGGGAGCGTAATGCCCTTCGGACCCTTCGCGCCGGCGTAGGCGATGCTGAGAAGCGCCTCGTACGCAGCGGAGGCCTGCTTCTTGCTTATCTGGGCGGCTTCGGCGATCGCAACCATGATCTCCGACTTGGTGGCAGGTACTTTCTTTGCCATTTTCTTCATCCTTGTTTTGTTTCAGTACTGAACATTCGGGAACCCTTCCCGCGTGTCTGGCGCATAATTTACTATATTCTTGTCGGTTTGACAAGGGGGGAATTGTATTTTTCTTTAAATCGTTCCACAACATGTTGTGCGCGGCCCGGACGATTTCCTCCGACACGCACACCTTATCTTGCGCCGTCGCGAAGCAAAAAGCACAATCCGTTGAAGTCCGGCGACGAGCACTCGGGCCTGGCATGCGGGCAGCGCGGATGGAACGCGCAGCCGCTCGGCCAGTTCCACGGAGGGGGGACTGTCCCCGGTATGTCGGCGAGCGGCGCGTCCTTTGGCGCGTCAAGCCGAGGCACTGCGGCAAGCAGCCCCATCGTGTACGGGTGGCGTGGATTCGCCAGCACGTCTGCGACGTCGCCGCTCTCCACGATCTCCCCAGCGTACATGACGTTGACGAAGCGTGCATAGCGCGCCACGAGGCCGAGGTTGTGCGTGATGAGCAGGACCGACATGCGGCGTTCGTCGGCAATGCGGTAGATGAGGTCTAGGACGTCGCGCTGCGTCGTCACGTCCAGCGCTGTCGTCGGCTCGTCGGCGACGAGGAGCTCCGGCTCCTGGGCAAGTGCCATCGCGATCATCACGCGCTGCTGCTGTCCGCCGGAGAGCTCGCACGGATACTTGTGCGCCGCAGACGCAGACAGCCCGACCGACTCCAGCAACTGGCAGACGACGTCCTTGGCGGCAGCTTTCGGACACGAGACTTGCGACGCGAGACGAGAGAGGCGCGAGCGCCGGTACATGCCCTCTTCAATCTGCTTACCGACTCGCATCACGGGGTTGAGCGACTGCATCGGATTCTGGAACACGTATGCGATCCGAGGACGGCCCTCGATTTTCCCGGACATCTCCGCGCGGTCCACGAGTCCGCCGACCGCAAGCGCGGTCAGCGACTTGCCGCAGCCTGACTCGCCGACGAGCGCAACGCGCCCGTTCACGGGAATCGAGAACGACACGTTGCGCACAGGCACGGAAA
The DNA here is from genome assembly GCA_017405115.1 of Kiritimatiellia bacterium. The sequence goes on along the minus strand of JAFRBA010000275.1, from coordinate 8,771 downwards.
GCCTTCCCTCCATGCGGAAGGCGATGCGCAGCCCCTCGACCCGCAGCACCAGACGATCGGCGGTCACGAAGACTTCCTTCCCATTACGAGCCTGGAGACTACGACGTGCAGAACGACGAGGGCGAGCGCGACGCCGATGACGAGCGGCAAGTGCGCCGCGGCCATGTCGCGGCCGCGCGTGCAGAGCTCGAGGTACGAGACGTCGCCGGCAGAGCGTCCGAGGACGTATCCCGTCGCTGCAAGAATCGCCGTCCAGATGCCGGCGCCGAGCGCGGTGAAGAGCGTGAACGAGCCGAGCGGCATCCGCGATATACCGGCGGGTATGGAGATCAGCTGGCGTATCGCGGGGACCATCCTGCACACGAACGTCGTCGCCGCGCCATATCGATTGAACACGTCGCACGCGCGGTCGAGCGCGCGCGGGGGCAGGAAGAACCACTTGCCGTACCGCAGCAGGAACGGCTTGCCAAGCCGAAGCGCGAGGAAGTAGTTCACGTAGGCGCCGGCGAGTGAGCCCGCGATTCCTATTGCGACGCACAGCGAGAGCGCGACGGCGGGGCTCGCCGCGAGCAGTTCGCCGCGCGCGGCGAAGAACCCGGCGGGGATCATCACCACCTCGCTCGGGAACGGTATGAAGCTCGACTCGACCGCCATGAAGACGAAGACGAGCAGCAGCTTCCACGCCGTGGAAAGCCCCGCAATGTAGTCAAGATGTCCTGCAATCGTCTCCAGCATGTTTTCCTCCTATCATTTGCCCCATGTCAGGCCCCCGACCATGACAAGAACTATTATCGCGGGAACGACGTAGCGGAAGACGTGGCGCGTCCAGTCGGGCAGCGCCGCGCCACGTCCCGCCGACGCCTCGCGGCGGAATTCCTCCCAGCCCCAGCCGAAGCGCCACGACACGAAGAGCGCGAATGACAGGCCGCCGAGCGGGAGCCAGAACTTGCTGAATACGAAGTCTTCGGCTTCGAGCACGCCGTCCACGAATACGCACGGCAGCGAAAACAGGGCGACGGCGACGCCGACCGCCGCGGACGACGCGGCGCGTCCGCGGCGCCATTCGTCGGCCAAGCCGCCAACGAGGCACTCGAAGACAGCCACCACGGTGGTAAGCGCGGCGAGCGACAGGAACAGGAAGAACGCGAAGCCCCAGAACCTGCCGTACGGCATCGCCGCGAACACCTTTGGCAGCGCGGCGAATATGAGCCCCGGGCCGCACGAGACGTCCACGCCGTACGTCGCGCAGGCCGTGAACACGACGAGCCCGGAGCAGAAGGCGACGAACGTGTCGATCGCTATTATCAGCGCCGACTCCTTCACGAGCGACTCCCTGCGCTGCGCGTAGCTGCCGAAGATCGTCATCGCGCCCACGCCGATGGAGAGCGTGAAGAACGCCTGGCCCATCGCGTCGAAGACGACGCGGCCGGGATGCTCCAGGAGCGGCTTCCAGTCCGGCCGGAGGTAGAACGAAAGTCCCTTCGCCGCGCCGTCAAGCGTCAGCGCGTTCGCCGCCAGCACGCCCATCAGCGCGAGCAACGCCAGCATCATCCACTTCGTGACGCGCTCGACGCCGCGCCGCACTCCGGCCGCGCAAACGCAGGACGCGACGGCAACCGCCGCCAGCATGAACGCGAGGCACGTGGGCCGGTCCGCGACGAGCACCGAGAACTCAGGCGGCGCGCCGGAGGCGGCGTACGACCCGGTGAACTTCAAAAGCCATCCTGCGACGTCGGTGTAGTAGATCATGAGCAGGAGGTTCCCCGCGAAGACGACATAGCCGACACGCGCCCAGTTCCGTCCGCCAAGGTTGCGGAACGCCCCGACTATTCCGGCGCCGCCGCCGCGGCCGACGGCCAGCTCCGCCAGCAGCAGCGGAAGGCCGAAGAGCGCCAGCATGAAAAGGTACACGAGCACGAACGCCGCGCCGCCGTTGCGCCCGACGACGAACGGAAAGCGCCATACGTTGCCGAGGCCGACGGCGCACCCCGCCGCCAGCATCAGAAACCCCAGCCTGCTGTCAAGCTTCTCCCTCAGCATATCTGAAAACTGCGGTACTTCTCGCGGCCTACGCCTCCGCGAGACCAGGCGCGGACGATTCCGCGGGCTAGCTCGAGGTCGGCCTCCGACATGACGGCTGGCACGAGCGCCGTGGGGCCTGGCACGCCGTCGCACTCAACTACCGCGCCCTTCTCGCCGCGCAGCACCGCGTTCTCGGAACGGTCCCGCCCGAGAATGACCGACGAGCCACCCGGCAGGCGGAAGCGCCGGCCGACGACGAGCAGCTCCACGAGCCGGCGGTTCCCGAGCCCCTCGTGGTCCATGAGGTCCCTGAGCTTCCGGCAGAAGCCCTCCTCGGTGAGCTTGCACCCGCCGGCGGGCGACGGATAGTCCACGATGCCGAACTCCGCCGCCAGCGCGATCTGCCTGTCGCGCGAGCGGCCGGAGATGTCCAGCAGGCTTTCGCGGTCGAGCCTGCCCTCGAGCTCCGGAACCGTGGGCTCAAGCAGCTTCGCGGAAAGCGGCCGCACCAGCCGTCCCTTAAGCCCCGAGCACTTCTCGACGACTCCGAGGCTCTGCCTGTTCTGCGACATCGGACGCTGCCCCTGCACTTCGCCGGTGGCCACGAAGTCGAAGCCGAACTCCGCCATCATCTCGCCGGCGCGGCGTATCATCGCCGCGTGGCAGTCGATGCACGGGTTCATCGCGCCGCCGAAGCCATGCGGCGGGTTCTCGACCAGGGCGATCTCGTCGTCGGTGAAGTCGACGACGTGCAGCGGTATCCCGAGCGCCGCCGCCGCCTTCTCCGCGCCAGCGGAGCCGAAGAACGGCGAGACGAAGACGACGCCCTCCACGGCCGCGCCCGCCCGCTCCAGGACGCGCACGGCGAGCTGGCTGTCGAGGCCTCCGCTCAGGAGGCTGAGTCCCCGGCATCTCTCCTGTCCGCGCACGTGAAGCTGCTCCTTCAGAACACCCGCTTGCGGGAAAGGAAGAAGAAAAGCGCGCCGATCGCAGCGGCAAGCATCCCCGAGAGCCCCATCACTATCGCGAAGGCGTTGCGGTGATCCTGGAACGGGAGACCGATGTTCATGCCGTACACGGAAGCCACGAGCGTCGGCACCGCGAGGAGAATCGTCGCGGCCGTCAGATACTTCATCACGTTGTTGAGGTTGTTGTTGATGAGCGAGGCGAACGTGTCGAGCGTTCCGTTCAGGATGTTCGCGTGGATGGTGGCCGTCTCAAGCGCCTGCTGGTACTCGACGAGCGCGTCGTCCAGGAAGTCGCGGTCGTCCTCGGAAAGCGTTAGCTGCCTGGCGGTGTTGGCGCGGGCAAGCGCGATCGTGTCGGCCTTCAGGCTGGTGGTGAAGTAGACAAGGGTCTTCTCGATCTGGAAAAGCTTCAGTATCACCTCGTTGGAGATGGACTGGTGGAGTTCGTCCTCGAGCGCGGTCGTCCGGGAGTGGATGTCGTTTATGTAGCGGAGGAACAGCACACCGGCGTGCCAAAGCAGGCGGAACGCGAAGCGGTACTTGTCGCTGGGCGGGCAGACGCGGCGTATCTGGTCGAGGAAGGCGGTCGTCACCTGCGTGCGCGCGCTGCAGACCGTTATCACGGTCTGGCAGAGGAAGATGATGCCGAGAGGGACCGTCCGGTACGGCACGGCGTCCTCCTCATCGTCGCGCGGCATCTGCATCGGCACGTGGACAATCAGGAGGTTTGCCTCGTCCTCCCAGTCGAAGCGCGGGCGTTCGCCGGCGTCGAGCGGGTCGGTCAGGAAGTCCCGCGGGACCCCCGAGTACGAAAGGACGGACTCAAGTTCGGTGGTGGACGGCTCCACCAGGTTGATCCAGCAGGAGGGCGCGAAGTCCGACGTCTCCCTCAGACCGCCGTTCTCCCATCTGTAAATGGTCATCATGCCGCACCCCTCCTTTCTCGCCTTCTCTCCTCCGTTCGCGGCGAGGGGAAATTATACCATAAATTAGCTCATCAGGCCAAGCGCGGCGAAACGCGCAAGCATGCGACGTTCCTGCGCCTTCGAAAGCGGCGCATAAGGGGCACGACAGAATCCGCAGTCTATCCCCACGCCCTTCATTAGAACCTTGAACGCACTCCAGTTGTCGGCAAACGACTCGATGACTAGATCTACAAGCCGGTTCGCTTCCGCCTGCCACTTCGCCGCCGCGCGGAAATCGTTCTTTGCGCACAGCTCGCATATCTTCGCGAAGTGGCGAGGAATGATGTTGTAGTTGAGCCCGATGCCCCCAGAGAATGTATCGCCGAGCGCCAATGCCGAAATGAGCAGCTCGTCGCATCCGGCGAACCAAATCACCTCCTTGTCGAGCATCCGCTTGAGCCGCTGACAGGCGTAGAAATCGCGCCCCGTGTACTTGATGCCCTTCACATTCTTAAGGTCGAAGAACTTGATGTCCCGCTCCGGCACGAGCGTGCAGTTGAATGAATAGATGAGAAACGGCAGGTCCGTCGCCTCGCTGATGGCCTTGTAGTGTCGCATGGCCGAAGGGAAGTTTTGTCCGAAATAGACGGGCGCGACAGACGATATCCAATCGACCCCGGCATCCGCCGCGGCCTTCGCCAACATCACCGAGTCGTCCGTGCGGACGCATCCGACCTGCGCAATCAATTTGCAACGCCCCTTCGCCGCCTTGACCGCCCGCCGATACACACAGACGCGCTCCTCGTTCGTAAGAAGCATTCCCTCTCCCGTGGAGCCAGTGAGGTAGAAGCCCTTCAACCCGCCATTCAGCCCGTATTCAACCAGCGCGTCTATGGCCTCTTCGTTGACGCGGCCCTTCTTGTCGAACGGCGTAAACATTGCCGCGAATGCGCCCGACATGTCCTTGAATTCCTTGCCCGTAAGATTGACATTCATCTTGCTATTCCTGTTCTCTTGAATTTCCTTTGTAGATCATGCTGACAACCGGCGCAACGACAAGACATGCCACCATGCCGATCGCGCCATAGAGAAGAAGATGCGGCTTGCCGTCGAATGAAGCGGAGTCGAGCGCGAAACAGACGGCGTAGTTCACGACTAGTCCCACCGTCGCGCCAACGGCATTCACTCGCTTCATGAAGATTCCCATAAAGAAAAGGCATCCAAGCCCGCCCGTCAGGACGCCAAGAAACCTCTGGAACTGATCATAGATCGACTGAATGTCCATGTTGGCAAGAACTATCGCCATCGCCCCGCCAAGAAGCCCAACAGCAACCGTGCAGATCTTGCCACACTTCAAAAGCGATGCATCAGATGCATTCCCTTTCAGGCGTTTGTAGAAGTCCGTCGTGAACGCGCTCGCCGCCGCGTTCAAATTCGCCGAAAGCGTGCTCATTGTCGCGGCGGCGACTGCGGCAAGCAGAAGGCCTGATATCCCCGGCGGAAGCCCGAAGCCGATGAAGTACGGGAACACCGCATCGCCCTTCACAGCCTCTGGCAGAAACCCCGGATGCGAGGCGATGAACGTATAGAGCGCGACACCAAGTAGGAAGAACACGATGTTGTTCACGAACGACAGCGCTCCGTTGAACAGGATCGACTTTGCCGCGCCCTTTTCGTCCCGCGTCGTCATGTAACGCTGAACAACGCACTGGTCGGACGTGTAGCTCGCGAGATTGGCCACGATGCCGCCGATCAGAACAACCCAGAAGCAGGGTTGGGTCCAGTCAAATGCAAAATCAAACGTGCGGAACTTGCCAGCCTCAAGCCCCTTCGCGACGAAGCCGGAAAGTCCGCCGTCCGTGCCGAACACGAGGAACGCGAACATAACGAGCGTACCACCAATCAGTATTACGGACTGCACGAAGTCGCTCCACACGACCGCCTCCACGCCGCCAAGCGTGCAGTAGAATATCGTGACTGCGACGACTGCGACAATCGCCCAGTTGACGTCAATGCCGACAACGGCAGACAGCGCGACGGCGGGCAGGTAGGTTACGATGGCCGTTCGCGCAATCATGAAGAGGATAAACGCGGCAGACGCAAACAGGCGGCAAGTAAGGTTGAAGCGCACTTCAAGATATTCGTATGCGCTCGTAAGATTCAGACGGCGGAAAAACGGCAAATACCACTTCACCACAATAGGCGCGAGCAGAATGATGCCAAAACTCAGCGAGAAATATCGCATGTCGGTGTGGTACACCATCGCCGGGACGCTGAGGAAGGTAATGGATGAGAACATCGTCGCGTATATCGAAAGCGACACCGCCCACCACGGCAGCTTGCCGCCGCCGCGGAAGTAGTCGTCAGCCGTGCGGTTCCGCCGCGCAAACCACACGCCCATCCCCGTCATGCCGACAAGGTACACGAGGAATACTGCAATGTTCGCAGGATGTAGCGCGGCATTTGTCATGACCTATTCGCCCCACTCACTTGCCGCCAACAGGCTTCCAGACGGACAGTGTGCAACGGCACAGCTCAAAGACAGCCGAATCATAATCGCCCAAAAGCGTGACGACAAGGCCATGTTCCATCAAATCGCGCCCAGATACAGGCTTTGTCGTCGATTCGGCATGCAACAGCTCGCCACGGTTGATTTCACGAACCAAATACATCGCCGTTGGATCAAGTCCGCGAAGATGCAGCGTTTCAGTGCGTTCTCCGTCAATCTTGAGTCCAAGCGCGAACACGGCAGCGGCATCCTTCGTCTCGCTTGCATACATCAACGCGGAAAATGGGTTTTCATATGGTGAAACGAGACGGTAAAGATCACCCTGTTGAATCGTCGGACGGATGCGCTTATAGTCCGCTACTGCCGCCTTTGCAAACGCAATATCCTCCGCCGTCATGTCCTTCGGGTGCAGCTCGAAGCCGAGGCGTCCCGTCATCGCCACGTCAAAGCGGTACTTGAGCGGTGTTTCGCGCTTGGTCTGGTGGTTGGGCGAGGCAGTCACATGACACGCCATTGCCGAAGCGGGGTAGAACTGCGACGCACCCCATTGAATGAAAACACGTCGGTAAGGGTCGGTGCAGTCGCTCGTCCAGAACTCGTCCGCATATCGCAAGGAGCCGAAATCCATGCGTCCACCGCCAGACGCACACGCCTGAACCATGACATGCGGCCTCTTTGCCTGAAACCTCGCCATCAACTCGTTGTATCCCATCGTATAGTCATACCAGAGATTCGGCTGACGGTCTGCCGCGAGATAGGCCGAACCGGGATTCCAGATGTTTGCGTTGCAGTCCCACTTGATATAGGTGAGAGTTGAAAGTTGAGAGTTGAGAGTTATGTCGTCGTAAACCTTGTCGAGTTGGTTGAAGATATTGTCGCGGACGGCGGGATTACAGAAGTCCAACACGACCTGCGACTTGCCTCGTCCGCAGACAAGCGGACGATTCTCCTCACGCAAAACCCAATCGGGATGCTTCTCGTAAAGCCAGCTTTTTGTGTTCGCCATTTCCGGCTCGACCCAAATCCCAAATTTCAGTCCGCGCCGTCCGGCTTCGTCCGCAAGCCAGCCCAAGCCGTACGGCAGTTTCGCAGTATTCACGCACCAGTCGCCAAGTCCGGCGGCGTCCCTGTTCACATCGTCGCGGGCGTATTTGCCGCGTCCAAACCAACCGTCATCCAATACGAACATCTCTCCGCCCATCTCCTTCACGCCGTCCATCATATCAAGCAATGTCCGCTCCGTGAACGAGAAGTAGGATCCTTCCCAACTGTTGAGAAGCACTGGGTGCAAGTCGTAGCCGTGCGGCATCAGGTGGCGGTGCGCCCAGCGGTGGTACTGACGCGACACCTCGCCCTTGCCCTTCTCCGACAATACGAGAATCGCCCTTGGCGTTGTGAACGTCACACCGGGATCGAGCGTGTATGGTCCCGTCGTCATATCTACCCCCGCAAACACCTCCGTAACCGTACCGTTCCAGTTTCGCCGGATGCGACGGCAGCTTGTCCCTGACCACTCCAGTGCAACGCCTAGCACATTGCCGCCTTCCTCGTCTACGCCATCACCGAATGACACCATCATCGAGGCGTTCGCCTCCCATGCGTCACGTGTCCCTGCACTCGAAACGAGTTCAAGCGTCTGGCCGTTAGCAAGCGAAGTCTCGCTGACGTTCGCCTCGTTCTGCGCCGTTCCTGTCAAGGACATCACGCGAACGGCGGCGGACGTGACGGCGACAGGCGCGGCGAAGCTGTCGGCACGAACAAGTCGCACCGCACCTGTCTCGGAATGCCGTATATCCGCCCAAGTCTCGACGGCACCGCAATCGTCCCACGTCTTCACATGGCGCACGACCTCGAACGGATAATGCTCGTCCTTCATGCGGACGGAAACGGTCTTCGCGCCGACAGTCGCCATCTCGTCGCGTCCGACCTCGGCAAGCCGCAACGTCACCGCGCCATCGGCGTGGATGACCTGAAGCCCGTTGTGCTTCGTTATCGCTTCGCGAGGGTTCCCCGTCAGTTGACCGAATGCGAGACACCCCGCCAACGCTATGTCAAGTGTTGTCATGCGTCCTTCCCCGCCGAATCTCCAATCGTCCAGTCACGCACTTTTTGTGGAGTAGAGCATTCCGCCTCGGTTCTTCCGATGCGGAAGCCCCCTCATCAAACCGTGCGTGCAGATTTCCCGCACACGGCTTCCCGTGTGAAACTGGTGTCATCGGTATCTCCTTCTCGTGAGGGCTAAAAGCCCGAGTTTCTGGTATTCTCCGTAGTAGGTCTCGGCGTATTTCAGCCGATACCGCCGCTGGCTCTTCCTGTTGAGGAACTTGTACAGGCGATACCGCGCGTAGGCGTTCACTTTCGCGAACT
>JAFRBA010000274.1 GCA_017405115.1 Kiritimatiellia bacterium | reverse complement strand
GCCCTTCTCGCCGGGCACGAACGTCGAAAGCTCCATCAGAGCCGACGCCATGATCGCGCCGGCGGAGCTGTCGCGCTCCTCGCCAGGCGCGCCGTAGTCCCAGCACGGAATGCCGTCGGCCGGCATGTTGGGGTTGTTGACGGCGAAGTCGGCGAGCTTCTGCGCGAAGGCGAGATAGGCGGGGTCCTTCGACTCGCGATACATCATGGTGTAGCCGTAGACGGCCCAGCTCTGGCCGCGCGACCACGCCGTCTCGCAAGAAAGCCCCTGCCCGCGGCGTACCTCCTGCACTCGCCCGACGAACCCCGGACGCTGGTCGTAGTTCAGCACGTGGTAGCAGCCGCCGTCGGCGCGGAAGTGGTGCTTCATGGTGACGTCGGCATGCGAGCGGGCGATCTTCGCGTACTTGTCGTTCCCCGAGAACTTCGACACGGCCTCCATAAGTTCGAGGTTCATCATGTTGTCGGGGATGACGAGGAATTCCTTCGCCTCGTCCGGCTTGCCCCAGCTGCGGATGAGGCCGAGGTTCTCGTTGTAGCGAACGGAGAGCGACTCGGCCGTCTCGGCGAGCAGCGCGTCGTAGCGGTCGGTCTTCAGCAGCCGCCGCGCGTTGCCGAACGAACAGTACATGATGAATCCGACGTCGTGGTTGCCCGTGACCTTCGAGTTCGGCGCAACGATCTCCGTCCATTCTACGGCGCGCGCCTTCAGGAAATCGTCGCCCGTCGCCTCGTAGAGATACCACAGCGCACCGGGGAAGTGGCCTGCGGTCCACCCGTAGACGGAGCGCATGTCGAGCTCCCGCCTGTCGCGGCGGTAGCCGTGCGGATAGCGCAGCTTGCCCGCTTTGTCCCGCATGAGCGGCGTGGCGGCCGCTTCAAGCGCCTTGTAGTGCGCGGCGGCCTTCGCGAAGACATCGGGCAGCTTCGCCCTCAGCTCGGTCTCGCGGGCCTCTCTCTCCCCTGCGGCCGCGCACATCGCCACCGCTGCCGCACATACGATCATTCCTGCTTTCATTGTGTTTTTTCCTTTCTCAAATGCTCCAGTCCGCCAAAACCGGCGGCATCACGGCGTCTCCTCCATTATCAGCGCGGTCGCGCCCGACCAGTCCGGCGAAACCAGGAACGTCATCCCCTTCTTGAGACCCGCCGACTTCAGGTCGATGTCTTCCTGCACCGCGAAGCGCTCGCGGTCGTGCCCAGACTGGCATGCGACGCCACCGACGTGCGCCGAGACGCCGATCTCGGGGATGGTCAGCTTCGCGCCATACAGGTAGCGCGAGCTTCTTGAGGTCGGCGAGGCGCTCGGCTGCGGCGCGAAGCGTGCCTTCCTGCGTGAACGCCCTCGGCTGAATCTGGTACATGACGCCTGTGCCGAACCACTTTGGCGCAGAACGCGCTGGCTGGAGCAACGCATTAGACGCCATCGAAGGCAGCGAAACCGCACATCCTGCAAAGAAGAGCGAAAATATCGTTCCCTTTATCTGCATGGCGGTATTATACTAAAAACCCGCGTTTTTCTCAATTGCGCCCCGCGTGATATGCGAACAAGATGCCCCCATCATCGCGCAGGCGGCACGGGAACACCATACGGCTCGCAGATGGTCGGGCACGGATGACTGGCGAACGGCCACCGCGCGGCGCAGTTGATTCCCATGACGGCGGTGCCTCCAGAACAGCATTTCGCGGAATCATTCTGACTCGTTTCTTGCGACAACTTATCACGCCGCGCGACATTTTGTCGCGACACGCGGGATGAAATCGTCCGATACCGCCTTGGCACGCGCTTTGCTCACTATGCGGTGTCCGAAAAGAAAGGAGCAAGAAAAATGAACAACCTGATGAACATTGATCCATGGAGTTTCCTGGACGACCTGCTTGACACTGGCAGCCGTACGTTCAGAAACATGCGCGCTCGCGCCGCAGGAAGGTTCCCGCCCGTAAACGTGTATCTCGACGACGACGCCATCGTCATCGACCTGGAGCTCCCCGGGAAGACCGCAAAAGACGTATCTCTCTCGCTTGAGCCGCAGGCCGTCGTGATCGCCGACAAACCCGCAGAGCAGACGAACGCCGAAACCGGCAAGGTCGAGGAACGTCGTCCGGCGTGGAGCCGTCGGCTGGAACTGCCGTTCCACGTCAACGCCGACAAGGCAAACGCGAAGTTCACGGACGGGATACTCCGCATCGAGCTCCCGCGAACCGAGGCCAATGGCGTGCGCAGAATCGCCATCCAGGGGTAGGGGTAAGGAAGAAGGAAAAAGGAAACAAAAAAGAAAGGAGCCTTGAGATGAACGAAGAGAAATACATCGTGCCGACGGCGACATTCACCGAGCAGCCTGCGGAATACGAGCTGAAGGTTCAGATACCAGGCATCGCGAAGGCAGACGCCGAGCTTCACATGGAAGGCAAGACGCTGACCCTGAAGACGCACTCCAAGTACCAGAACCCGGCCGGTTTCAGACAGGTCGCCGCGGAGTTCGAGCGCGCAAACTACGCGATGAGCGTCGACCTCCCGGAGATGGCCGATCCGTCGAGCCTCTCCGCCAAGCTGGAGAACGGCGTGCTGACGGTGACGATCAAGAAACGTCCAGAGACGCAGCCCAAGAAGATCGAGATCGGCTAATCGGCCGCCATCCCAAGCGTGACGGACGCGACAATGTCCGCACGCTTGGGATCGTTTATCGCCGCCGTGCAGTCAGGATCGCCGAAACGCGTCTCGCGGTAGTCGTCCACCAGAAGGTTCTGGGGCTCGACCACCGCGCCTTCTACCGCCAGAATGGCGACCGGCACGGCGCGGCGGGATCGGTTGCGCAGCGAGACGTGGCAGAGCGAGCCGGCCCCGTATCCGCGGCACGATATCCGCAGCTGCGACGGAGGCTCCGCGAACGTCGCAGGAACGAGCTTCGGCGCATAGCCTGGCGCGCCGACAGCAGGCTTCCACACGCCATCGGCAAGTTTCTTCCACCTGTCCGCGAAACGTCCCTCGACGGTAAAGTGCGGCGCGCCGTGCGTATCGACCATCGCGATGTCCGCCTCGAGGATCCACTCGCTCTCCGGCGCCTCGTCAGGGCGCGACAGCGCGGCTTCGACGAGCGAGGGCAGCGAGGCGTGGAACGCCGCCGCACCGCCTGAAATCCCGCCACGGCGCCATGCACGCCACTGGGCCTCGCGTCGCGCGACAAGCTGCGCCCACCGCGCGCGCAGCGCGGCCAGCCTCCCCTTCTCGGCTCTGGCGACGTCGGCAAGCCGCTCCGGATCGGCCAGATACCTCATCGCCTCGCACGCCTTCGCGCAGATGACCGACATCTCGCCGCGCACCACGACGTCGTCGAGCAAGGCGGCCTCCGAAAGCGGATCCGCGGGCACCGCCCCATCCCCTGGGCGCGACGGCGCCCGGCGGAGCTCGTCAACTGCGCTCTCCCAGCGCGGTATCCTGTCGGAGGCCGGCGGAGCGTTGAGCGCCTTGTCGAGCGACGCCGCATGGAACTTGAGCTTCGTCTGGTCGTGTATCAGCACGCTGAGAGCCCGGCGCTGCGCGGCGTCGCACGTCGGATACGCCGCCGCGATCCCCGCGTCGAGCCATTCGCCTCCCGCGAGCGAGGCTCGGCCGGTCCACAGCAGCCCGGCGCCGAGCACGCGCGGCAGGAACGCGCCGTGGAAGTCGTTTTCCATCTCCCACTGCGTGAGGAACTCGCCGAGCGTCCGCCTCCGCCCGGCGTATTCCGTGAACGTGCGTATGTTCTCGTACTCGAACCACGGGCATACAAGGCAGTCGAAACCGAGACGCTCGTACTCCTTCAGCACGTCGCGCCTCAGACGTCCGCCGAAATGGCCGCGCGGACCGGCCTTCTCAATCGCCCTGTCGTAGTTCCAGCAGCACAGCACGACGTCGCGCGGCACGGCCTTTATCGCATCGCGGGAGAAGAAGTCGAAGAAATCCTCCCATATCCACATGCGCTTGCCGAGCCTGCTGGCCACGCCATGCGCCCAAAGCACGCTGTTCAGGTACAGCCTGTCGAGACCCTCTTTCTCCATTATCGGGCGACAGCGCTCGCACCAGCCGGTGTCGAAGGTCTCGTCGAAGCCGAAGTGGAAGTTGCGCGACGAAAACGCCGCGGCAACTTCGGAGATGTAGCGCTCCATCCACGCCCTCGCCTCCGGATCGGAGAGGCAGAAGTCGTTATGAGACTTCCTCGGGCCGAAGCGTCCGACGCCCGCTCGCGTCTCCGCGAACTTCGCCAGCTGCGGATGGCGGAGGAACCGCTCCGTGTGCCCGAGCGGGGAGACTACCGGCACCACGTCGAGCCCGATCTCCGCACCGTATGCCGAGACTCCGCGCATCTCCTCGAGCGTGTAGCTTTCCTCGTCGGATGCGTAGGGATACGACGGCGTCTTTACGCGATCCTCGAGATACAGCACAATCGTGTTGTAGCCGGCCGACCGCACGCGGGCCATGTAGCTCTTCACGAACGCGACGCTCTCGATCTGCCGCGCAAGGTCCAGCTGCACGGCGACGACGCGTTCCTTCGCCGGCACCGCGGCCGGCCCGGCCAGAGCCGCCGTCGCGCAAGCCGCAGATCCGGCAAGGACAGCCGCCCGGAGTAGACGCATGCCAGTCCTCATCCGATCAGCTCCTTGGCCAAAGCGTAGACGTTGTCCACGGTGAATCCGAACTCCTTCGCCAACACCTTGTAGGGGCCGGACGCCCCGAAGTCGTCCTTGGTTAAGAACTTCGTCGTCTTGAAGTCCAGCCTGAAGCGGTCCCACCCGAAGCGGGACCCGGCCTCGACGATGACGCGCCGCGTCATTTGCTCGGGCACGATCGTCTCGCGGTATGCGCATGGCTGCGCCAGGAAGCGCTCGACGGACGGCATCGACACGACTCGCGCGGCGATCCTGTCGACGTCCCAGAGGCGCTTCGCGGCCTCGATCGCCAGGGAGACCTCGGAACCCGTGGCGAGGAAGAGCACGGCGTTCTTCGACTGCTCGCCCGCCTGCCAGATGACGTACGCGCCCTTCGAAACGCCCTCGGCGGACGTCCCCTCGAGGATCGGCAGGTTCTGGCGCGTCGTCAGGATGCAACTCGGGCCCTTGGTGTTCATCAGCATCTCGACCCATGCGTAGCCCGTCTCGTTCGCATCTGCCGGGCGGAACGACAGCACGTTGGGCATCGTGCGGATCGCGGCGATCTGCTCGACCGGTTCATGGGTGGGTCCGTCCTCGCCGACGTAGAAGCTGTCGTGCGAGAACACGAATATCGACGGCACTTCCATGATCGCCGCGAGGCGAATCGCCGGGCGGCAGTAGTCGGAGAACACGAAGAACGTGGCGCCGAACGCGCGGTAGTCCTCGTAGGCGGTAAGGCCATTTACCATCGCGGTCATTGCCAGCTCGCGCACGCCCCAGTGGAAGTTGCGTCCCGAGAAGTCCTCGGCCGAGATCCAGCCGTACTTCTTGAGTCCGGTCTTGTTCGAGCCCTCAAGGTCCGCCGAGCCGCCGACGAGGTTTGGAAAGACGTCCGCGAGCGCGTTCATTACCGCGCCGTTGGCCGCGCGCGTGGCAATCGGCTTCGCGGGGTCGAACTTGGGCAATGCGGCGAGCAGCTGTTCGCGAGTCGGAAGCGAGACCGCCCCCCCTTCCGCCTTCTTCAGCTTCTCATCTTTGACGTCCTTGTTGCGCCAGCGGTGGCAGAGCGAGGCGCGGTCCGCGAATGCGTCATACACCTCCTGCGGCACGAAGAAGCTCTTCTCCGGATCGAAGCCGAGCGCCTTCTTCGTGGCGGCGACCTCCTCCGCGCCGAGTGGCGCGCCGTGGCAGCCGTGGGTTCCGGCCTTCGTCGGGGCCCCCTTGCCGATCACCGTCCTGGCGATTATGAGCATCGGCGCCTCGGTCTCCCTGGACGCCCGCGCGAAGGCGCGCTGAATCTGGTCGAAGTCGTGTCCGTCGATCTCCAGCACCTTCCAGCCGTAGGCCTGGAAGCGCTTCTTGGCGTCGTCGCGGTTGGTGTCGGTGACGTGCCCCTCGATCTGGATGTCGTTGAAGTCGTAGATCGCCGTCAGGCCGCCGACCTTCAGCGTGCCCGCGAGCGACGCGGCCTCGTGGCTGATGCCCTCCTCCATGTCGCCGTCGCCGCAGAAGACCCACGTGCGGTTCGTGCGCTTCTTCATCTTCGCCCCGATCGCAAGGCCGACCGCCATCGCGAAGCCCTGCCCGAGCGGGCCCGTCGTGA
This sequence comes from Kiritimatiellia bacterium, assembly GCA_017405115.1. Next base: position 19,946 of record JAFRBA010000274.1, on the reverse strand, counting down.
CCTCCACGCCGGGCATGACGCCGCGCTCGGGATGCCCTGCGCAGCGGCTGCCGAACTGTCGGAACGTCTGCAGCTCGTCCATCGACAGGCCGCCCGTACCGGAAAGATGGGTGAGGGCATAGACGAGCGACGAGGCGTGGCCGCCGGAGAACACGAGCCTGTCGCGGTTCTTCCACGCCGTATCGCGCGGATCGACGCGCAGGTGCCTCAGCCAGAGCGTCACGGCAAGGTCCGCCATTCCCATGGCGGCGCCGGGATGCCCCGAATTCGCCTTCTCGACTATGTCCGCGCAAAGGCAACGGACCGTGTCCGCCGCGAGCTTCAGCTGTTCATTGGAAATCTTCATTTTTCGTCCTTTCGGGATTCTCCCTAAGTCTTTTTAACACTGTTGCGCCCTATTATACCATAAAATCCCGCCGCCATACGCGACGAGGACGAAGGAGACGCGGGCTACGGACGCTTTCCCGAGTACGCCATCATGTCGTCGTAGAGCAGGTCGAGCTCCCTCTTCTGGAGCTCCGAGAGGGACACCGTCTCAAGCTTCCACCTGCGGCCGGCGCCGAAGGACCCGCCCTCCGTGACATTCGCCTTCTCGTACTGGCGGGACACCATGTTCCTGAAGACGCCCTCCTTCTTGAGCAGGTAGAGCGAATAGCCCCTGAGCCCGCCTGGCATGTTGCGCTGGTCGATGAGAAGCCTGTACATTGCGAAAGCCTCCGTAAGGGCGACCCCCCGCTCGCCTCGCTCGTAGCGGCGCCATATCTCGCCGAGGATCGGAGCGTACGCGCAGCGCTCGGTGACAAGCCCCTCGCTGCCGCAGTGGCGAAGCTGCAGCAGCCACTGCCAGCCGCCCCAGCCCGCGAAAATCGTCTTCATGGCCGGCTTTGCGGCGGACTCCCTGACCATGCGCTCGTTGGCCTCCCAGCCCGACGCCTCCTCCTTGACGAAGCCGAAGGCGTGAGGATGGCGCTCCGCGAGGCGCACAATTAGCTCGACCGTCGGCGTGGGCGTCTCCTTCGTGCCGTAAGTCTGGAAGATGACGGGACGCTTCGCGAGCCTGCCCAGGGCGTCCCATGCGGACTCTATCTCGTCCTGCGAGCGGACGTCGTCCGGCGGACGCGATATCATGGCTATCTTGGCGCGCGGGTGCCGTTCGGCGACGCGCTCGATCTCGGCCGCGATCTCCAGCATCTCCGTGGCGTTCGTGCCGTTGGCGCCGAGCGTCATGACCACGCCGAGGCCCTCGGCCGCCGCCGCGCACGCTTCGAAGCCCCTGAACTTCTCCTCGGCCGTCAGGAGGTCGACGGCATCGTTCGACTGGCACCAGATGACTCCCGGGCAGCCGCATTCAGCCACCCACTTCACCTCTCGGGCGAGTCCGTCGTAGTCGACCGCCCCGTCCTCGAAATACGGCGTCGACATTATCGGGAACGGACCGCGCATCTCGGAATGCGCCGGGACCGCGCCGAAAAGCGCCGCGCACTGGAATGCCGCCGCCGCAAGAGCAACAAACTTCATGGCCATGCGCCTTACTTCTTCTTGCCGGCCTCGAGGAATCCCGCCGTCGATCCGCGCGGTACGCAGAGCCTCCCGGCATCGATGAGGAGGTTCGCGCCTGTCATCGACGGGCAGCACTCCGATGCGTTATAGAGGATGTAGTCGACGATCTCCTGCGGCTGCGAGGCGAAGCCGAGGGCTGTCTGCATCTTCGCCATGGCTGGACGGGTCAGCACGGGGCCGGGAGACACGCAGAAGGCGCGGACGCCGTGCGGCGCTCCGGCCTTCGCAAGGCCGACGACGAAGTTGAACAGCCCGGACTTGGAAGTTCCGTACATCGCGCCGTTGCCGTCGCCCTCGAAGCCTGTCACGGAGCCGATGCAGACAATTACGCCGGACTTCGCCTTCACCATGTACGGCATGCAGGCGCGGGAGAAGTAGACTGCTCCCTTCAGGTTCACGTCCAGCCCCCAGTCTATGACTTCGACGGGCTGCTCATAGAACGGAACGAACGACTTGCAGCAGCGCGCCTCGTTGCCGCCCGCGTAGTTCACGAGAAGGTCGATCTTGCCGGTCTTCTCGACCGCAAGCGCCGCGGCGCGCTCCGCGTCGGCGTACTTTCTGACGTCCGCGACGACTGCATAGGCCCTGCCCTTTCCAAGCGCGTTGATCTCGCCTGCCGCCTTCCCGAGGCCATCCTCGTTGATGTCGCACATGACGACGGTGGCCCCTGCGGAGGCAAGCGTCTTGGACGTGCACAGGCCCATGCCGCTTGCGGCTCCTGTGATAACCGCGGTCTTGCCGTCGTACAACGCGGCAACCGCCTCTCCAACCTTGTTCTCCGCCGCGCAGAGAGACATGGCCGCGCATGCGGCCGCGACAGTCATCAGTCTTTTCATCTTGCCCTTCCTTGTCGTTTGTTCGTTTGGTTTCTTCAGACCCAAAGCCCCCGTTGCCGCCCGAAGCCGTCACTGCGCGAGGTATCCGCCGTCCACCGGAATGCACGCACCTGTCACGAACGACGACGCCCCGCTCAGCAGGAAGCACGCCACCGACGCTATCTGCTCCGGTTCGCCGATCCCCAGCGGCTGCTTCGCGGCGAGGGCGGCGACGGAAGCCTCGTCAGCCCCGGCCGTCAGCGCCTCGAACAGCGGAGTGCGGACATGCGACGGGCACACCGCGTTTACGCGGATCCCCTTGGGGGCCAGTTCCACCGCCAGCGCCCGCACCGCCGCGTTCAGCGCACCCTTGCCGCCGGCGTAAAGCGAGCCGCCTGGCCAGCCGGCCATGGCCGAGACGGACGACACCGCGACGGCCGAGAAGCCGCGGTTCGCGGCGTTCCGGCCCGACAGCCGCCGCATCAGGAGCATGAACGCGCCGTATCCGACCGCAAGCGAATCGGCAAGCATGGCGGGGCTCGCCAGGCCGACCGGCACGACGGCGCAAGCGCCGGCCGCGTGCACGAAGCCGTCGAGACGTCCGCCGGCGACGGCCCGCGCCGCAAGCTCGTCCACGAAAGCGGCGTCGGAAAGGTCGCCGGCGACAGCCGAATGCGCGTCCGGACGCTCCATGCCTCCACGGGTGCGCTCAAGCTCGTCTCCGCGCCGCCCCGTAAGAACGACGTCCGCGCCAAGGGACGCCGCGAGAACCGCCGTCGCGCGGCCGATTCCGGACGATGCGCCGGTGACCAGTACGCGCCGGCCCGACAGGCTCATGGGATTGGCAGTTCGGGTGTCCATGTAGTCCCGGCCGCTCAGGCCGGCCTCAGCAGGTTGTTGCGGTAAAGCGCGCGGACGGCGTCGCAGTCGAGCGTATGCCCCGCGCGGTACGACACGACGGTTCCGCAGAAGCGGTGCTCGCCGGTGAGCGCAAGCGCCGCCATCAAATCGAGGGCCGCGCGGTGCCAGACAGGCTCGAGGAACTTCTCGCCCACCCTGAAGCGGGGCTCGGTGTAGTAGCGCCTGGGCCCGTGTATGAGGATGTTGCGTTCGTTGTAGCCCCAGTTGCGTGTCGCCGCAAACAGCTTTCCGATCGTCTTGACGAAAAGATACTGCCTGTGAGTCGCGTTGGTGCGGGCGAGCGCCGCATAGCGGAACGTGTCCGGAGACACGTCGAAGAGGACGCGCTGCATGCCGATGACCGTCGTCCAGGAAATGGCGCAGTCTATGCGCAGGCGGCGGTCGCCTTCTGGCGCAGGGAAGAAGAGCAGGAAGTCCCCGCGGCTGCCACCGAAGGCCACGGGTTCGCTCACGGTCACGTACGTGGCGTCTTCGGGCTCCTCGACGACGCCTGCGCAGTCCACCGCCTCGATCAGCGGCAGCGAAGACTGGTCGAAGAGCGGGGGGTCGCCGGAATGGACCTTGAGGAGGACGTCGTCCAGCCCGAGGCCGCACTTGAGCGCGATTATGTGCTCGACCATACGGAGGTAGTTGTGGGGCGAGCCCGACCGCAGGACGAGGTTCTGCGCGCTCGTCCAGAGGTTCGATATGTCCACCTTGGTGTCAAGCTGCTCGGGCTGGTCCATGCGGCGGATCCACCAGCCGGGGCGTTCGCTTGGCGCAAAGACGATGGTCTGGCGGGCGCTGCCCTTGAAGGTGCCGATGCCTGCCACCTGCGCCTCTCCGGACAGGGTGCGCCGCCGCGTCGGGAACGGCGCGGCGGCGTCCGGCGCCAGCAGCCGCTCCTCGTCTATCGGCTGTTCCCTAAAAAGTCGGTACGCCGCATCGACGGATGCGGCGCTTCCGAACACGATCCTGCCGATCGCGTACTCGGGCATATCGCCCCTGGGCGTCACTGCGCGGGCGCAGCGCCGTCGTCGCCGTAGCCCTTCGACCTCAGATAGTCGACGACCTTGCCGATCGTGGTGAGCTTCTCGGCGTCCTCCTCAGGGATGGCCGCTCCGAACTCCTCCTCAAACGCCATGATAAGCTCAACGCTGTCGAGCGAATCGGCGCCGAGGTCATCAATGAAAGAAGCCTCCGGCGTGACCTGCTCGGCGTTGACGCCAAGCTGCTCGACGATGATGTCTTTCACGCGATCTTCAAGTTTACCTGCCATGTTCTTTCAACTCCTTTGTTGTTGGTGCCACTATTTTACCAAATTCTCCGATGAATGCGCAAGGGGGGGGGTCAGACCATTCCTCCGTTGACGCTTATCACCTGCCCGGTGACGTACGAAGCCGCGTCGGACGCCAGCCAGGCGACCGCGTTGGCGACGTCGCCCACTTCGCCGAAGCGCTTGAGGGGTATCGTCTCCGCGTACTGCTTCTTGACCTCGTCGGGCAGCACGTCGGTCATCTGGGAGCGGATGAAGCCCGGCGCGACAGCGTTGCAGCGGATCTGCCGCGAGCCAAGCTCCTTGGCGACGGTCTTCGTAAGCGCGATGACGCCGCCCTTGGACGCCGTGTAGTTGGCCTGCCCGGCGTTTCCGGTTATGCCGACCACGGAGGCGATGTTGACTATTGCGCCTCCGGCGGGCAGGCCGTCCCCGCCCTTGTTCTTCATCATCGGCCGGGCGACCGCCCGCGTGAAGAGGAAGGTCCCCTTCAGGTTGATGTCTATCACCTTGTCCCAGTCGTCATCGGACATCCTCATCAGAAGCCCGTCCTTGGTGACGCCCGCGTTGTTGACGAGTATGTCGACGCGGCCGAACTTCGCGATCGCCTCCTTGACGCATCCGTCGACCTGCTCGGCGTTCGACACGTCCACCTTGAGGCAGAGCGCCGCGCCGTCGCACGACTCTATGGAGCGCGCGCACGCGACGACCTTAGCGCCCTCGTCGGCGAGCTTCCTCACGATCGCCGCGCCGATTCCGCGCGACGCGCCTGTGACTATCGCAACACGTCCCTCGAGCGTTCCCATTTCACAGCCCTCCCGCCGCGGCTTCCAGAGACGCGACGTCTGCGACGTTGAACGTCGCGAGCGCCGCGTCGATCTTCTTCACGAGGCCCGACAGCACCTTGCCGGGGCCGAACTCTACGAACGTCGTGCAGCCGAGCGCCTTTGCGGCCTCGACGTCCGCCGCCCAGTTCGTCGTGCCGGTCACCTGCTCCAGCATGGCGGCCTTGATGGCGCCGGGGTCGGATGGGTGCGGCTTGCCGGTCACGTTGGAAAGGACGGGGATGCACGGGACGCCAAACGCGACTGAATCGAGAACGGGCGCCAGCTTCTCGCGGGCGGACGCCATGAAAGGCGAATGGAACGCACCGGCCGTCGCAAGCGGGATCGCCCTCTTTATGCCAAGCTCTTTGGCGACGGTTGCGGCAGCGGCCACCGCGTCCTTCGAGCCGGAGAGCACCTGCTGGGCGGCCGAGTTGACGTTCGCGACTGTGCAGCCAGTGCAGTCGCACAGCGCCGCAAGCTGGTCCGGCGAGGCGCCGACTATGGCGATCATGCCGGAAGGCGTCGCCTCGCAGGCCTCCTGCATGAACCTGCCCCGGGCCTCGAGGACCTTCAGCGTGGAGTCGAAGTCCAGCACGCCGGCGGCGCACAGCGCGCCCCATTCGCCGAGCGAAAGCCCGGCGGCGCATGCGAAGTCCACCGCCTTGCGCTTGCGCAGCGCGGTGTACGCGGCGTAACTGACGACGAAGATCGCGGGCTGGCAGACGTTCGACTTCGTCAGCTCCTCGGCAGGTCCTTCGAAGCACGTCTTCTTGAGGTCGAAGCCGAGAACGGCGTTGGCCTTGTCGAAGAAACCCATGATCTCGGGGTCCGCCTCGGCGAAATCCCTGCCCATGCCGGGAACCTGGGCTCCTTGACCGGCGAATATGCAACAGTTGCTCATGCCGCTATTATACCATAAAAAAGCGGCATGGGCACATGAGCCACCCTCATTTGCACTTTATGCGGACCACGACGGCCTCGTTCGCCAGCTCGTCGGCTGGAATCCCCATGAGATGGAGAGAGGGCCTTGCATCTGGCGCATTCCATTTCCGCGGCTCCATCTCCACTACCGCCCGCAGCCTGGTTCCCGTGTTCAGGACAACCGCCTCGTCCGGCAGTTGGCCGAACTTCGGAAGGTACAGGCCTGTCGCCATCACGGGCTTGTGGAAGTGCAAGTAGACGTACTGGCGGCGACGAGTGACAGTCATGTCAGCCGAATCCACAAGGTTCGTGTCGACCACTACGTCGCGGAACGACTCGCGCACCTTGGCGTACCAGCGCCCGACGGACGCCATGCAGGACTTCGCCTCGTCGGGAATCGTGCCGTCCGACTTCGGCCCGACGTTCAGCAGGTAGTTTCCGCCCGCCGAAAGATAGCGGTCGATGTTCCGGGAAAGATAGCCGAGCGTGCGGTAGTCTTCGTTGGCGCGGTAGCCCCAGCTGTTCGCCCCGACCGAGTCGCACGCCTCGACGTGGCGGTTGCCGAGAGTCCACTTGTAGTCGCGTTCCGGCGTGGAGTAGTCGCATGTCTTCTTGTTGCCCCAGCCCCTGTCGTTTACCATGATTCCCGGCTGGAGCTTCCGCACCATTTCGTCCATCTCCGGGAGCTCGATGCCCGTCGGGATGTCCCAGAAGAAGCAGACGACCTCGCCGTAGTTCGTCAGGAGCTCCCTCACCTGCGCCTTAACGTAGGCGACGTACTTCCCCACGTCGGGCACGTCTCCCGGCTGCGGAGGAACCTGGTGGGTGCTCTTGTCGTTGTAGGCGTTCGGATGGTGCCAGTCGGGATTTGAGTAGTAGAAACCGAGCTTGATCCCGCGCCGCCTGCACGCGTCGGCGAGCTCGCCGATGACGTCACGCCCCGCCGGGGTGTTCATCACGTTGAAGTCCGTCGTCTTCGTGTCCCACATGCAGAACCCGTCGTGGTGCTTCGCAGTTATGACGATGTACTCCGCTCCTGCGGATTCCGCCACGTCTATGAAATGTCCGGGGCTGAACTTCTCGGCGGCGAAGCGGTCCCTGTACTTCTCGTAATCCGCCCGGGAGACGCCGTAGCGGCACTGCTCCTGCTCGTGAAGTCCGCCGACGGAATAGACGCCCCAGTGGACGAACATGCCGAGCCGCCGGTTGAACATCTTCCAGGTGTCGCCGCGAGCCGAAATGGCCGCGAACGCCACAGCGCAGATAATTGGCACGTATGCTTTCATTGGGGGTATGAAACCATATCTCTGCGGACTTGTCAACCCCCAAAAAACCAAGAACGAAGCGCGTGGTTGCAAACCTTCATGAGGCAAAAATCACTTGTATCGTCTTGGGGTCGGCACCGACGGCACTACAGACGACAGGGCATTTCGCGAGAAAGAGGAACGCAATCGGCTTGTCGGTACGCTCGTTCATGGTTTCGAAGTTCGCCTGTCCCTTTGCGACAATCAAATCCGCCGCTGCAAAGGCTGCACGGAACGCTGCACCACAGGTCGCATCCACCACACCTGGCACGCCATCGTCGTTGGAGACGACTCCGCCCCTTGCGAAATCCGGTGGAAAACCCGATTCTTCCAGTTCCACGCGCGTCAGGTCGTTGAAGGCTGGCTTGCCGCGCACGGCGAGCGTCAGCTTCTCGCGGTATGGCTCCATCAAGAACCGGTCGAACACCGCCTCGCCGCAGTTGTCGAATATCCACAAGATCGACTTCGCCGCATCCATGCGCCGCTCCAGCTCCGCCACCGCCGCACCGTCAATCGGCTTCGTAAACGCCGTCGCCATCGTCTCCATCGCGTTGCCGATGTCGAGGTCGGCGTAGATGCAGAAGTCGAGTATGTTGCCCGCAACCGCTAGCCTAAGACGGCTTTCAAAACTCTCGGCGTTCCAGCCAGGGATCTCGTCAATCCGCTCCATAAGCTTCAACGCCAACTCCGTTGATGTCTTCTTTTCCTTCTTCCACGGATCCGGCACCCTGCCGCCACACTTGGCAAGCGCGTTGTCCATGAGCTTTCGAGCATAGCATGGCGGCGGCAGCGGGTAACCGTCTGCGGCGGCGGCTCCAAGAATCTCCATGCCGGAGCGGGCGATTTCCGCCTCCAGAGCGGTGTCACCCTGCGCCGACTTGCGTGCAAGCTCGACGGCATTCCGCGCAAGGCACGGCAGACAGTCAACACACGCTCTCATCGAACACCCTCGAAGACGATGCGCTCGAATTCGAGCGCCGCTTTTGCATCGGCGTCCATCTTCGCCTCGTCGATGCCCGGCTCAAGCTCGCGCCAGATCTTGATGTCCTCGCCAACCTTTCCGCCCATCCGCACGAACGGCTCCATGCAGACGTTGCCGTTGTAGCCGATATCCTTCAGCGCCAAGGCGATCTCGTGCCACGGCGTGCGTCCGCGACCCGGCACACGGCGGTTGCATTCGCCCGTGTGGAAGTGCCCGAGAAGCCCCTTGGTCGAGCGTATCGCGCCGCCGATGGAGTTCTCCTCGATGTTCATGTGGAACGTATCGAGCATCACCTTGACGGACGGTACGCCGACCTCCTTCACAAACTTCACGCCCTCCGCCGCCGTGTTGAGGAGATACCCCTCAAAACGGTTCAGCACCTCAAGGCAGTAGTTGACGCCGCAGTCCACGGCCACCTTGCCGATTTCACGTACGCTCTTGACCGAACGCGCCCAGTCCCCCGGCTTGTCGATGGGCTTGGAGTAGTCGACGGGCCAATAGCTGTAGATGCCGCCGCCAATGGAGTGGATGTCAAGGATCTCAAGGTTCTTCAGGAGTTTCGTGAAGAACTTCTTCGCATTCCGCCGCGTCGCCGCATCCGGCGAGGCAAGGTTCTGGTCCGCCGAAGGACCGTGCCCGGCCGTGAGGAAGATGCCGTTGTCCTTCGCCGCCTGGCGAAGATCCTTCAGCGTCTGCCGCGAGTAGCCGTTGATCGGCGTACAGGCAATTTCCAGGAAGTCGAAACCGAGCTTGGCGACCTTCTCGATGTACTTGAAGTAGTCGGCCTCCCATTTGTCTTCCCAGTAGGCGTAGTAGATTCCGTATTTCATTTGCTTTTCCCTTTCTTTCTTAGGCTGAGGCATCTGGGGCATCTAAGGCTGTTGAGACCGTCTCAGCCGTCCTAGGTGGCCTAGCTGTCCCAGAATCGTTTACCAACAGAGTTTTACAGTGAAAGCCTTCATGAGCGAGAATGCGCTTGAAGGCAGAGGCGCCTTCCGCCATCGGCACACGCGCCGAGACGAGGTCTTTCAGGTTCAGGTCTTTTCCGGCGTGGGCAAGAACCTCGCGCCAGTCTGGATCAGGCACAGAGTTCCAATTGCCGCGCATCGTCAACTCCTTGCGCAGCACAGACGAGAAAATCGGCTTTGCAAATGTCCAGTCGTCGGCGGGATTGCCGATAAACGACACGACCCCCTTGCGCGCGCAACAGGCGACCGCCATGTCGCGCGTAACGCCAAGACCACAGGCCTCAATGACGACGTCGTATTGGGGAATGTCTGCGGCGGCGAGAGGTCTCGCCGCCCTACCGGCGTCGGTAGGGCGCGGTGACCCCACCGCGCCGTCTCCCGTATTCACTACCCCAAACCCAAACTTTGCCGCGAACTCCAGCTTCGCCTGGTCGATGTCGGCGACCGTCACCTCTCCCGCGCCGCGTATGCGCAACCACTGCGCGGCAATGAGTCCAATCGGCCCGCCGCCGATGACAAGCGACTTCGCGCCCTTCGCCATGTCAAAGCCGTGCGTCCCGTGGTAGGCCACGGCGGCAGGTTCGGTCATCGCCGCCTCTTCCGCCGTCACGCCGTCCGGCACTGGAAGGATATGCGACTCGGGCACATACAGATCTTCGGCGAACGCGCCGTCGCGCCGCGAGCCGAAGTAGTCGTAATGCTCGCAAAGCTGAATCCAGCCCTTGGCGCAAGCCGTACACTTCCCGCAAGGCAGCAGCGGATAGACGGCGGCAAGCGTTCCGGTCGCGTACTTCCCGCCTTTGGGCGCTTCCTCGACCACCGCCGAGAATTCATGCCCCATCACGAGCGGATAGTGGTACGCGCCGCCCTTGAAGCCGCGTCCAAGATCGCTGCCACAGATGCCCGCCGCCGCAATCCGCATCCGATACCAACCGTCCACGCGCCGCAGTTCGTGTTCACGCCAAACGAGCTTTCCGTTTTCCTCAAGAACCAGTGCTTTCAATTCTCCTCCTCATACCCATTTGGTTTCGTGTTCCAGAGCGCGAGGAACAGCCCCGTGCCCAGAAGCGTCGCGCCGATGACGGCGGCGAACGGGGTGCCCCAACCGCCCGTCGCGTCCGTGAGCCAGCCCATTCCCCATCCGCTCACGAGGACGCTTGCGTAGGAGAAGAGCGACGTGAAGCCTACCGCCGTTCCCGCAAGGCTCTTCGTGGCGAGGTTTACCGCCGTCGCGCCGGTCATGGCCTGCGGACCGTAGATGCAGAAGCCCGCGAACGCGAGCGCGAGGATGTAGAGCACGGTCGGGCTGCCGGACGGCAGAAACCAGAACGCCGCGAGCCCCGCCGCCGCGCCAAGCATCATGAACAGGCACACGCGCGGTGCGCGGCCGCCGGCGAGCCGGTCGGTCGCAACGCCGCTGAAGAGCGTTCCCAGAATGCCCGCGATCTCGAACGTCGCAACCGTCCAGCCCGCGCCCGCGAGCGACACGCCCTTCGCCTCCTTGAGCAGCATCGGTCCCCAGTCGAGAATCGCGAACCGCGCCAGATACACCATGAAGCAGCTTGCCCCCAGAACCCACATCGTCGGATTGAGATATACGCGCTTGATGGCGGAAAGAGAACTAGAAGCGCTAGATGTTCTAGAAGCACTAGAACCGTACGCTACACTATTGTCTCTGCTACCAATTTTACATTTTACATTTTCAATTTTCAATTCTTCCTCTGGCGTTCCCGGCAACGTGAAGAACAGCAGCACAAGCCCCGCGCCAGCGATGATCGCCGGCGCCCAGAAGCACCATCGCCACATTCCCACGCCCACGCCGTCCGCACCAAGCGCGCCAAGCCCCATGATGTAGCCGCAGAGCACCGTCACAAGCCCCGCGCCGATGGAGTGCGACGAGTTCCAGATGCTAAGCTTCGTCGCCAGCTCGTCCGGCGACACCCAGTGGGAAAGAAGCTTCAGACACGGCGGATTGCCCATCGACTGGAAGAACCCGTTGGCGACCCATGCGATGCCAAGGATCGTCACGAGCGCCGTCGTGAACGCCGCGCCATCTGCGCCGCCCGCGCAGAGCGACGCAAAGACCGGCCCGAACCCAAACACGACATTGGCGACAAGCGCCATGAGAAGCCCTCCCATCAGGAAGCGACGCGGACGGCTCCTGTCCGACAGCGGCCCGCACACGAACTTGCCAAGTCCATAGACGACTCCGTGCAAAGTGAGGAAGAGACCGAGCGAAGTCTTGGTTATGCCGTAGTCCTGCGCAAGCCCAGGCATGGCGAGCGAGAGGTTCTTGCGCAGGAAGTAGAAGAGCGTATAGCCGATGATCGTCGTCACCAGCATCCGCCGCTGTCCGCGCAAAAACATCCTGTCCGCCGTATTCACATCTTATCCTCCGGTATCGCCCCTGCACGAGCGGCGACCTTCCCGGCAAGGCGATTGCCCGCCTCCGCAGCCGACGCAAGGCTCTCCCCGCGCAGAACGGCGGCAAGGAACGCGGCGGAGAATGAATCCCCCGCGCCAATCGTATCGACAACCGGTCCGTCACTTATTGCGGGACTGTCAAACGCCTCGCCGTCCCGCGACGTGACGCGGCATCCCGCCGCCCCACGCGTCTCGACCACCGTCTTCAGACGCGGAAAGCGCGCGAACAGCGATTCCGGCGCAAAGCCAAGCGTCCGCATCTCGTCATCGTTCACCTTGAGGATGTCGGTGAACGCCAATCCCTTCTCGACAAGTTCCGCGCTCCAGTAGTCCTGCCGCAGATTCACGTCGAAGAACACAAGCGACGAAGCGCATGCATTAAGCAGACTGCCCAGCGTCGCCGCAGACACAGGCGAACGCTGCGCCAGCGTCCCGAAATAGAACGCACGGGGAACATCGGCGGCGGGCAGAGGGCTGCCCGCCCTACCGTCGTTGCATGGCAGGGCGGCGTGTCCCCACGCCGCCGCATCTCCCGCTATCTCATCCCACGCCACAGGGCGCACGATCTCATACGACGGAATCCCGTCCGCCAGCGTCACGTTGACCGTGCCCGTCGGGAGCGTCGGATGGACGCCAACCATCGACACGTCCACGCCAAGCCTTTCGGCCTCTGCCAGCGCGCGACGCCCAAGCTCGTCGTCGCCGACCGCCGAGACGATGGCCGACTTCAGCCCGCACCTTGCCGCATGGGCGGCGAAGTTGAACGGCGCGCCGCCGATGTGCGGCACTCCGTCAATCACATCCCAGAGGATTTCCCCAAAAGCAACGACGTCCATGCTCATTCCAAAACCTTCCTATACGATACGGTCGCCCCAGAACGGAACGACGGCGGGCGTACCCGATTCCTCCGCTGCCGTCTTGCGGTCGAACGCCGCCTTGAACGTGCGGCGCCCCGGCTGAGTGTGGCTCAGCTCCTGATGGTGCGAGGCCACGGCAAGCCGCGGATGGAATGCACGGATTCCACGCATGGTCTCGGACTGCCCCCACTCCTCACGCTTGTAGCAGCCCCCCCAGCACCAGGCGTGGTGTATCCAGACGTCAGGCGTCCGCGTCGGACGCAAATCCTGCACATTGAACGTGTCGCCGCTGTGCAGAATCGTGAAGTCTCCTACATGAACCTCCACCGGCATCACGAACTTGCGGAGAATCGGGTTGTGGTCGCTTACGCACGTGCGCACCGTCACGTCCCCGATGTCGTACTTGCATTCGCCGTATGAATAGCCGCCGACCGTATCCGCCAGCTTGCCGTCAACGATGTTGAGCGCCGCGCCGTAGTTGCACTCAAAGTTCTGGATGACGGTCTTGTGGCGACCGTCCATCGCCCGGTAGAACGCCCGCGTATAGTGGTCGAGGTGGTTGTGCGAGATGATTGCGAAGTCCAGCTTATCGGCTATCGTCGGGGCGAGGCGGTGGCAGAGGTCGATGGAGAAGAGCGACTTGCGCGTCTTCACGATCACGCCCATGTTATAGACGTACCAGATGGCGGGCCTGCCGCCCTCCACCTTCGTCTGGCGCACTTCGTCCACGACCTTCCTGAATGCATCATCGTAGCGACGCAGGATTGGATAGCGCACATACATCGCCTCGCATTCGGCAGAAGGAAGTTTGCTCTTGTCCTCCGCCAAGTTCACGCCTTGCGTGAAGTCCATGAAGACATTCTTCGGCAGAGCCTCGATCTCCCTCTGAATCGCGTCGAAGTCATGCCTCTGGAGTTCCGCCCTGCCAATTCCAACCGCACAGAACGTCGCTGCGCCGGCAATGAACGAACGCCTGTCCAATTTCGTCTCCACCATCGCATTAACCTTTACTTCTCCACGTCCACGTACGCCAGTCGCGCTATGCGTATCTCGTTCTGGCGGGTGTCGCCGGGGAAGAACATCGGGCCCGTGAACTTGACCAAAGCCTTGACCTCGAACTCGTTTCCGTTCATGCCCGGCAGGCACGCCGGAACCTGCACCGTCCACTTGCGCGTGAGGAACGCGAAGAAGCCCTGCTCCGGCAGCTTCACGCGCCCCGCGCTGTACCAGCGGTAGCCCTCGCCGAGCGGCTTCTTCCACTGCTTGCTCAGGATCGTCTTCTTGGCGATGGGGTCGTAAACGCCGAGCGCGAACGGGAGGCGGTAGTGACCCTCGCGGTCCTCCACGTCGGCCTTGATGCGCGTGACCACGTCGCCGCCAGAAAGAGGATCGCCGATCTCGATGTCCTTCACGAAGTCGATTGCCTTCTTGGAGTGGCTCTCGGCGTTGAGGTCGTCCGTCGGGATGTCGAAGAACGGCTTGTCCGAGACGCCCTTCTCCGGCGGATGCTTGCCGCCGAACTTCTTGCGAAAGTCTGCGAGGCGTCCAAAGCTCAGGTAGGCACACTTCACACGGGCAAGTCGCTTCGCATCGTCCTTGACCGCGCTCTCCGCCTCGTCGAAGAGACGCCGCACCTCGGCGAGATCGTCGTTCGTGAAGAAGCTGAACTCGCCCATCGACGGGAACCAGCGGATGAACGCGTTCTTTTCGCGGCGGCGGCGGTCAAGCAGCTTCCGCGCCTCAAGAACCTTTCCGCCGGCCGCGCCGTAGTAGCGCGTCATGAAGTCCTCGATCAGCCCCGTCGTATCCCGGAACGGATCCTCCAGCATCTTGCGCAGAAGGTAGAACTTCAGCTCGTACATGTCCGCGCAGTCGTGGTATTCCTGCTCGATGAGGAAGCCCTTCACGCCGTTCTCGGCATAGAAGCGGTACTTCTCCGGAATGTAGAACTCGCTCGGAAACGGATAGCCCTTCAGCTTGTGGTAGATGACGGCGTATTCCCAGATGTAGAGGTGCTTGGTGTAGTCCTTCCACGCGATGACCTGGTCGTGCATGAACTTGTTCTCGGGCGCGAGGATGCCCGTCGCCATGTTCTGCGTGGTGTTGCAGAGACGCACGATCACGTTCTCCGCCGCCACGACGCCGTTCGACGGCACCGGCTCCGTGAGGTGGTAGGCGAGCGTCGAGAAAAGGAGGTCGGGATGCGCCTTCGCCGCCTTCGCGACGGCCTCGTTCACGAAGTCGAGCATCAGCCCCGTGTGTCCGCACTTCGCCCGCTTCGTCTTGCACGGCTCGCAGGTGCAGAACTTCATCGTGCCGTCGTTCTGCGAGATGTCGTAGATGCGCGGCGCGGAAAGCCCCTTCGCCGCCGCGTCCGCCGCACCCTTCGCGATGTAGTCCTCCAACCTCTTCGCAAACTCGTCCGCCAGCCCCGGACACGTCAGGCAGAGCTGGCCCTGATGATCGCCGCCGATACGCTCACCTTCCCAAAGAGAATACCACTCCGGATGCTCCTTGCCGTACTTCTTGAACGGCAGATAGTGATCCCATGTATGGGCGAGATGCGGCGGTCCGTAGGTGAACGATCCGCCGAACGCAAGCGGGATCGGCGAGTTGCCGTTGTCGTTGAGTCGATTGCGGACAGCCGTGCGTGGATCGGGTTTGCCGTCGGACGGATACGATCGGTAGATGTTGCGGCATTCGAAGAACGGCTTGCCGCGACGGTCGAGAACGCCGAACTGAAGAGGCTTCGCCGCAGGCACGTCCTCGTCATTGTCGCCCCACCACCTCACGCCGCACTCGTCTTCGAGGAAGTGATAGACCGCATACAACGTGCCGCGCGTTCCGCCGCCGACAAGGACGACGTTCCGCCCGAATGACTTGATGCGCCATTCCTCGTCCGGTAGGGCGGCCACTCCGTGACCGCCGTTCTCCCTGGCGAACGCCGTGTCGCCGACGTGAAACACGACGGCGTCCTTCCCCTCGACCGTCATGCGGTTCTCGCCAAGGCAAAGCCGCAGATAATGTTCCAGTTCTTCGGCAGCGGTCTTCTCCCACGCCTTCGGCGCGTCCGGAAGGACGACGCGGAACGCAGGCCTGTCCGGCCTCGTATCCGCAATCTTGTCTTTAGGCAGGCATCCTGCCAGTGTCACAAAAACACAAGCAACCGCAATCAATCTCATACCTACAACCCTATCATTGCACAACGATGGTCATACCGTAGCGGACGCACGTTTCCATCCTGACATAATCGACGTCAAGGTATGCCGTTCCTTCGCCATTCGCGGCATTGGAAAGCGTAAGCACGTTGTCGCCTGCGCGAAGCATTGAAGCCGGAATCTTAGCCTTGAACTCCTGGAACGCGTCACTCACCAGCGCCGCGAATGTCGCAACAGGCTCCGCCGCGCCATTGACCGTAAGCGCAAGCGTCTGCGCCGTGGCTCCGCCCTTGAACCGCACCAGAACACGCGCAAAGTAGTTGTCACGTCCGGCTATGGCATCGGGAACATCAACATGCAGGTTCGTCGGCTGACGCTTCTCCACGCCATTTTCGATCTCGTAGTGCCCAAACACGCAATCCGACTGGTCGCTGTCGGTTGCGTAGTACGGAGCGGCATCAACGACGATTGAAAGTGCATCAACCTTGACCGTCGCACCAGATGTCGTGCGAGTCAGTAGGAGCGTATTGTTCTCCGCAAAAAGTCCCTTCGGAACGGCAAGATACGCCGTCACCCCGGGGGTCGCGGTAATCGTTCCCGCAGATGTGCCGTTAACCGTAAGTGAGAATGCACTGGTGTCGGAATCAGATGTGGTCGTCAGCCGCAATGTCCGATTCGGGCTGTTTATTTCATCAGCCGTGAGACCGTTGCGAACGATCCTGAGCTGTGTCATGCCGTCCGCGAACGTGCCGCGCGCGTTGAACCAGTCGACGGCACCGCTGACAGCGCCCGCCGTCACAGCGGAGAGGTCGCTCGTCGCAGTTCCGCCGAACTCTGCAGAACTGGCGTTGAGGACGCCAAGATTGACAAACGCCCGTTCGCCCGGCCAGGCAAACACCTGCCGCACCTCGTCCGCGCTCAACGCCCGTTCCCACGCCGCAAACGAATGAATGCTGCCGCGGAAACCGTATGCGCGGCCCTGACTGCCAGTCCATGTATCTCCGGCCAATCCTGTCCTGCTATGACCTATGACGAAACTATTACATGCGTCATAGGAAGCAGGCGAAGCTCCAGACGCCGTCGCGCTCATGACAGCGACAGACTGCGAATCCTCCTGATAGATGTATATTGTCACCTTGCGGTTCGAGAGCGTAATGGCAAAATCCGTCCACTTGTTCGGGGTTATCGTCACATCGTTTTCTCCATTCCACGTCTTGCTGAGGTTCGGTTTTGAAGAATAGAAGTAGATGCGCCCGCTCTCGTAGACGCCGACACTGAGGCCGTATGTTCCGCCTGTCGTGTCGCCCGCGCCAAGGAAGAACGCCGGTTTTCCTGGAATCGGCACTGTGCCATCCCAACGGAAACGCATGAAGAACGTGCAGGCGTCGCCAGCCGCGTCGAACTTCGGGATGAACGGCACGTTGTTGGTGTTGAGATGCAGCCCGCACGTCCAGTACTTATACTTTCCACCATCCTGCGCCTCGGTATCCTGCGGAAAATAGAGAGCCTTGGTGCTTTCGGTTCTCCTTGCGTAAGGATAGACGACATTCTCAGTCCTCACGACAATGCCCGTATGCGTTCCGCTTGTCCCAAAGTAACGACTTGCCTCGGTTGGGGAATTGAACGCAACAAGGTGTGCCTTGGATGCCGCATTGCCATCAAGCGATTCAGGAAACTCTGGATTGCCGCTGGTGAGGGTGAAGACCCAATTATCGCCATGATACGGAATCGCCCCGCGATGAAACGTTTTCACATCGGCAAACACTTTGCCGCCGTAGGTTTCAGGCGCGAAATCAGTCGATGAACCATTGGCGCTGCCGATCTGGATGCCGCCGCCGAGAGCAATCGCGTCAATCGCCACCGGATCGGCAGACACGCGCGTGAGCGTAATGGTGTTGGCGCCGGAAACAGTCAGGTTCTTCTTGATCGGGAAAAGCGAGGTTTTTCCGGGCGCAACCTCAAGCGAACCAAGGACCGCGCCGTTCAACGAGACCGAGAACGACCCTGCCTCAGACGTTGACGTAGCCGTCACGCGCAGGACCTGCGCCAGCCCCGCGTCCTTCGCCGCCACGTCGAAGCTGAATGTCGTCGGCACCTCGCCATTCACAAACTCCTGTACACTGTCGTTTGCCGTGCCGAGACGTACAAGATCAGATGCCGGCCATGCGAAAACCTGCCGCACCTCGTCCGCGCTCAACGCCCGATCCCACGCCGCATACGACTGGATGCTACCGCGAAACGCCTGTGCCCGTGTAGCCGTGGACAATCCAGAATTCCAGTCGAACGCGCCTTCCTGCGCAAGTCCAAGGACGATGGAGGAATTCGCCGCTCCGCTCGGATTGGACGAACCGCCGTTCACTGTCATTGTACAAATATGCTTGTCTCCTTCCTGAATGGAATAGACCGTGACATGGCGGTTGGACACAGTGATTGCGAAATCAGTCCACTTGTCAGCCGCAAGTTTCGCGTCGGATGCGCCATTCCACGTTTTGCTTCCGATGATGGTGGCGGAGTAAATGCCATAGCGACCTGCGGTACCTATGGACAGCTGAAATCCGTATCCAGAAGGATTTCCCGCAGCGAAGAAATTGATGCCCTTGTCCGGAGCGGGGAATGTGCCATCCCACCTGAAGCGCAGGAAGAACGTGCACTCCCCATCCATGTTCACAGTGAAAGGCTCGTTCGGGAAGAGTCCCGCCGTCCAATAGGAGTTGCTGTCAACATCGCTGTCTTGAGGAAAGTAGCCGACCGTCTCGCTCCAACTCACTTTCGTGTAGGGGTTCACCACGTTCTCCGTACGCAGGACAACGCCAGTATGCACACCGGAAATCTCCTTGCTGTAGTTGTTAGGCCCGAACGTTACCGTGTGGGCGGCATTGTTTGGCTCGGCAAGAAGCAACGATTCGGGGAACTCCATCTTGCCCGAACCTTTATTCAGATATCCATCGCCGTTCACATCGACGAACCCCTGATGCCACGACTTCGCGTCGCTGAACACATCCTTTGCATTGCACACTGCGGCGGCAACCGCCGCGCATGTCAGTATCAACAGTTTCTTCATCGTCGTTTACTCCTTTGGGACTTCTCACCAGCGGCTGTCCTCCGCCAATCTGGACAGTCCCTGTTCACGCCACATATTATACCAAAATCCACCTTCCCGCCACGATACTATTTATGCAGTATTTTCACTGGCAAAATGGAATGATTCATCTTGACGCGAAAACAGGGAAGGCGGTCAATACGACACCACTATGATGGCGTAGGCACGGGGGGCGGCGACATATGTGGCGGGCGAATTGCGACAGCCTACGTTGGCATCGGATAGATACCTCTTCAAAAGGAACACCACAGAATATGGCAGAGTCAATACGCCGTTCGCCCACCCAATGTTTCCATCATGAAGTTTCACTCCCCAGCGAATGTCTTTATAGTGGTCGCTTTTTATCAGCGTCCGCATGCTCTGTGCGCAGCCAGACCTCGCCTTGACTTCAACGGGGACGAGGCAATCTGCCGTGCGGACGAAAAAATCTTGCTCAAGCGAGGAATCTGCCTTTTTGTAGTAAACAAGATCATACCCCATGAAAAAAATGAGCCACTTCATTCAAGCCTCCAACAAAAAAATGAGCCACTTCATGCACGTACTCCACAAAAAGATGAGCCACTTTCATCCAATGTGCGACAAAATTTCTGGACCATTGAATCACCATGCGCCGTCTCCGAAGGACGGCTGCGCACTGCTCATCACGAACAACGCGAGGATGGACGCGGCAACTTTGTCACGCCGCGAAGAACCACCTCAACTGAGGTTCAAATGACGATTTTAGGCTTGACACAAGACATGATCAAGAGATGGGAGCAGGAGGTTTGATGCCCTGAAGCGGCGTTCAAGTTTCTCTGAACAGGGGGATTTTTGAGCCACGTGGACTGAATTTATGAACCGCATGCTTGGAAAGG
>JAFRBA010000273.1 GCA_017405115.1 Kiritimatiellia bacterium | reverse complement strand
TTCCTAGGGAATTCGCAAGCCTGACGCTGGCAGAATCGACACTCAAAAAACGCCAGAAAAGGATAAGCAGCAGAAAAGCCGCCGGGAAGGCGGCTTTCGCATCAATTTCGCATAACCCTACAGGGTTGGGAAAGTTCTAATAGAGCACTCCCTATTTAGCGGGGTTGTGCACTTGCACACACAGCCCCAGCCTAGCGAGGATTCCGCGCCGACCACCCAGCCGACGCCATCCGCCGTAGGAACACGGGAATTATACCATATCCATTGCACGGCGCGATGGGAAATTTAACGCGCGATACAGCCGCCCGAGAACCGTCAAGGAAGCTGACTGAGAAACGTCCGCATCGAGACTGCCGCCGCCTTGCCGGGCACGAAGCAATCGACCGGTTCGTAAGGGAGGTCTGCAACAACCTGAAGCGCAATGGGGGTGCCCAGCTGTCGCTGCATTCCCGTCAGAGCCGCAGAAACAGAGACATCGGAAGTCTTGACTTCGACCAGCATCCACGGGGAGTCGTCCTTCGACACGAGAAAATCGACCTCCCTTTTGTTCTTGTCCCGCAGATAAAACAGTCCATAGTCTCCAAAGCCCATGTCTGTCCATGTCTCCACCGCCTTGAGCAGATGACAGGCCACGATGGTTTCATTTCTCGCGCCGATGTCCTTTATGCCCGACCAGTCCCTCATATACCACTTGGGAGTCTTGCGAACCGAATTGGCGACATTGCGGAACCACGGACGGACGAGAAATCCGTAGAAGAACGAAGTAAGAGTCGTCAGCCACTGGCGAACGGTCACCTCGTTCGTCTGAACGTCCGCAGCGAGAGACGAATAAACGATCTGCTGCCCCGACCTCTGCGCAAGGATGCCGGCAAGCGCGTCAAGTTGATCCAGATCGCGAATGCCTGTTCCATTCGCGATGTCAATCCGCACAAGCTGCTCTCTCCTGAGCCTACGCCATCTGACGGCAAATGCCCTGGATCGCGAGCAAAACATCTCCGGGAACCCCCCAAACTCGACGAGAGCCCCCCATTCTGCTTCAGAAAGCGTCTCGGGGGCCACGACTTCCGACGTTGGAAACAGCGGGTGCAGCAGCTCTCCAACTGAAAGCGGATGCATCCGAAAAGGGAAATAGCGCCCCATCAGGCTGTCGCCCTTGCCACGCTTCTTGAGTTCAAGCCGAGCTGACCCGGTCACGAGCGTACGCGCATTCGCTCCATATGTGTCGAAATATCCCTTGAGAAACTGCCGCCACTTCGGGTAATGGTGTATTTCATCGAATACCACAATCGGCCGCATGGCACGCCTAACATCAAGACCTGCCATTTTTGCGACTGCGTCTTCCCCCTTCAGGAACAAATCCCTGTCCCTGCGTCTGTCCCAATTCAAGTACAAATCCGCCATCGCCTCAGCAACAGTAGTCTTGCCTACCTGTCGAGGCCCCGAAAGCATGATCATTTGCCTGTTTTTCGCAAAGTGATCTGCAAAGATGGGCCCATACATTCTCTTGATGCCATTTTCCATGCGTCAGATTATACCATAAACCTCCGAGAGAAAGCAATGCCATTCCGAATATGAATTTGGAACGGCATAAACCATTCCAAATTAGCATTAGGCATGGAGAACCCCGTCAGAGGAATTCGTCGGGCGAGAGGTTGCGGCCATACATCCTCACGGCGCGGATGTCGCCCCTGAAGTGCGCCGTCGGGTTCCACAGCCCGCCGCACTTCGCGCCGATCACCACATGGTTGATCGTCTCGGCCTGGCGTGACGGCGGCGACGAGACCGATCCCGCCGGCGCACCGTCGACATACAGCGCAAGCCTGCGCAGGTCGTACGTCACGGCGAGCTTCGCCCACCTGCCAGGCGCGAGCTTCGCGTCGCTCCTAAGGGAGTCCACTCGCTGCCGCGCGACTTTCCTGCCGCCCTCGACGGACTCGTGCTCGGACTGGTGCGCGACCTTGACGGACCCGTCCACCATCAGCCAGATCTGGATCTGGTTGTTGTAGGCCGTGGAAATCAGCCCTACTTCGCGTCCAAGCTCCGCAGGGCGAACCGACAGTTCGTAGGTGAACGCGCCGGGAAACGCCGTTCCGCCCATCACCATCACATAGTCGTTCGACCCGTTGAACGACAGGTACCCCCTTCCGTCCTCGTCCCGCCGGAACAGGCTCCTGAACTTTCCGCCGAAGGTGGACGGCACCGGCCCGTTGTGGTAGTGGTTGTAGCCTGTGTGCCCCAGGTGGCCGCCGCCGTAGCCAGAGCCCCTGACCGCGCCGTTGTGGCCCCAGCCCGACATGTCCAGCAGCACTCGCCCGCCGTCCTCGAGCATCGGATAGTACCAGAACGGAACGCGCGAGCCCTCTATGTCATACTCGGCGATGGAGCCATCCGCCTTCCAGACGGGAACCTTCACCTTCGCCGCGCGGCGTCCGTTCGTCTCCCAGACGGGAAGCGTCTGGTACTTGCGGCCTTCTCCGTTGTGCACTTCGAGATGGTACCAGTGCAGCGCACTGCCCGGGCTCGGCGTCGGCAGCACGAAATCGCAGTTGAAGCCCTTTGCGTCGTCCTGGAAGTAGAACTCCTGGCCGTCGCGCCTTATGCCGTAGCGAGACGCGCCCAGAAGTCTCTTCGCCGCCCCCTGGTAGACCGGGTTCAGCGCGGCGGAGAAGCGGGTGAGCCCCAGCCGGCGCGGCTGGTGCGTGCCCCCCGGCGCCGCGTCGTCCATGCGCCAGTCGTTCGGACCGTCGACCGCCAGCTGGTTGCGGGTCGAACGCGCCCAGAACATTCGGTAGCCGAGGATAGACGGCTCCATCACCGTCATGGGGCCGAAGTTCATTGCGCGCTCGCGCCCGGCCCACCTGTACCTCAGTCGCGGCACGACGCCGCGCTCCCCCGCGAACCGGGTTGACGGCACGGTAAACGACTCCGCGCGGAACGCGTCGAGCCTCATCTTCCGCGAAGGAAACGTGTGAAGCACCTTGCCGGACGTGTCGCACACGTCGAGCGAGACCTCCACGTCCGCGACGCGGTTGGAGATCGGGAACCCCAGCACCTCGAACTTCAGGTCTCGCCAGCCTACGAGGGCGGCGGCGAAGTTGGCGACGACCAGCTCCGGCGACGTCTCCCTGCGAAACGGCCTGCCCTTCCACTTCTCCAGCATGTACTCGAGATATCGCAGCAGGAAGTCCTCTCGGTCGTAGCACGGATAGATCAGGGAGTTCTCGTAGTGGTCGAACAGGTTGGTGAGCATCACGGAGTCTGGATCCGTCGAAAGGCATGCGTCGAGGTTGTCGCGCCAGGTCTTCGTGAGGTCGCCGGGAGCGCCGCCCATGTGGAAGTGGTTGCAGTAGGTGAAGTGCGCCTGCCCCTCGTTGATTTTCCCGGGGTACTCCCCCATCACCTTCCTTACGACGGAAAACGGCACGCGCATTCCGTTGCCGTAGCTGGAGATGCCGTCGCAGTACGGCAGATAGTCGCGCAGCAGCCTCTCGAAGCGCTCGTCGACCCTGGCGCTTCCGCCGCCGCCCTGCGCGGCCATGTGCGCGAACTCCCCGACGTTCATCAGATACGCCATCCGCCCGAACTCCGCGTCGAGCGCGGCGAACACCTCGCCCCACACCTCCGGCTTGAACTTCTTCGGGTTGTACACCACCATCACCGGACACCCGCCCGCGCGCGCCACGGCCGGGCTGGACTTCAAGTCCTCGCGGAACGGCCCCAGCACGCGCTTCATCGACGCGATGACGGCGTCCTTGTCCTTGGAGTACATTCCGAAGAACATGCCTATCTTCACCGGCACGCCGTTCTTTTTGGCGGAGTCGAGCATCGCGCGCCAGCATCCCGTCCATGCCGACGGTTCGTTGATTTCCGGCGTGAGCATCGTGACGCCGTATTCGCGGCAGAGCTTCATACCCTCGCCCCACCAGTCCGCCGTCTTCGGCTTCAGGTAGGCGGTGTTCGGACCGCCTAGCGCGTGCATCGGCGGCTTGTACAGCGGGAACCACGGGTTCGCCTGGATTGCGACAGTCCCCCGGTAGTCGCCCTTGTCGAACGGCGGACGGAAGTCGGGCGCGTCCGCAGCAGCAGAATGCCGCGAACCTCCCAGGCAAGACGCCGCCGCGAGAATTGCTCCGAGCAGTGTTCTCATTCAGTGGATTCCGACGACGGTAGCGCCGGGAAGCGATGTCAGAATCGCGTTGAACTTCGGGTCGTTCAGTATGTCGTTGGCGTCCGCAGGCGGAGGCGCCTCGCGCTTCTGTGGCGCTGGCGGCGGTGCGACGGGCGCGGGTTTGGGGGCGGACGGCGCTGCAGGCGCAGCGGGCGCG
>JAFRBA010000272.1 GCA_017405115.1 Kiritimatiellia bacterium | reverse complement strand
TCGGAAGGGGATTCGAGACGGGCAGCGTCTTCCTGCCGCAGCTCTTGATGGCGGCGGAGGCGGCCGGCGCTGCGTTCGACGTCGTGCGCGCGGCGATGCCCTCGCAGGGCGGCGCCGAGAAGGGCCCCGTCATACTGGCCACCGTCAAGGGCGACATACACGACATCGGCAAGAACATATGCCGCGCGCTTCTCGAGAACTACGGCTTCAAGGTGATAGACCTCGGCCGCGACGTGCCGCCCGAGCGGGTCGTGGAGGCGGCGCGGCGCGAGAAAGCGAGGCTCGTCGGGCTCTCGGCCTTGATGACGACCACCGTCGGATTCATGGAGCAGACGGTAAAGCTCGTCCATGAGGAGCTGCCGGACTGCAAGGTGACGGTCGGCGGGGCCGTCTTGACGGCTGACTACGCCGCGAAGATCGGGGCTGACTTCTACTCGAAGGACGCGATGGGCCTTGTGAGGCTGGCGGAGAAGTTCTTCGGGAAGGGCGGCGCATGACGGGCTTCGTCCGTCATTCCGTGCTTCTCTTCCTTGCCCTGCGTGCCGGCGACCTCGTGAATATCGCCGCCGGCATGTGGTTCGTGCCGAAGTACGTCTCCCCCGGCGACCTCGGGGCGGTTCTGCCCGTCACCTCCTTCGCCACGTTCCTGGCGCTGCCGCTTTTCGCGTTCGCGATGACGGTGATGCGCGAGTCGGCCGCGCTTGCGGCCGCCGGGGAGAGGGGAAAGGTGAAGTCGGTTCTCAAGGGCGTGTTCGTCGCCGTGGGCGCCGTCACGGTCCTCGCGCTCGCCGCAACGGCCCTGCTCATGCCGCGGTTCCTCTCCGCCATGCACGTGTCGGAGTGCGGCGTCGGGTTCCTTGTCGTCGCCGCGGCGCTTCTCGGCTGCGTCGCGCCCGTCTACACCGACGCGCTTCAGGCGCTAAGGCGCTTCCGCGCTCTCGCGTTCGCAGAAATCGCGGGGGCGCTGGTTCGCTTTGTGGTTCTGCTTGTTGCCATGCCGTTGCGGGCCCTCGCCGGATACTTCGCCGGGCAGGCGGCCCTGCCCGTTTGCCGCATCGCCGTCAGCGCCGTGGCGCTGAGGCGCGACCTCTCGGTTCCGTCCGAGCCGTTCTGGAACCGCGCGGCGGTACGCAGACTGGCGGCTGGTTTCGTCGCGGTCCTTGCGTACCAGGCCGTCCCGATGGGTGTGTCGCTCGTCGAGCAGTCGGTCCTGCGCACCGCGCTTCCAGCGGCGGACTCCGCCGGATACTACATGGCCTCGCGGCTGTCGGACTTTCTGTACTACCTCACGTTTCCGCTGCTGCTCGTGATGTTTCCGTACACGGCGACGGCCGCGGCGAAGGGCGAGTCCACGCGCCCGTACGTGGTCCGCTGCGCATGCGCCACGCTCGTCGCGGCGGCGGCGCTTGCCGCGGTATATGCGCTCTTCGGCGGCGCGCTGCTGTCCCTGCTCCCGAACGGCAGCGACTACGCGGGCCACGCGCGGCATCTTCCGCTGCTCGTTCTGATCACGGCTCTCACTTCCTGTCAGGTGTTCGCGACGAATGCAGAGGTCTCTGCGGGGCGCTACGGCTTCCTCTTCTGGTTCGTGCCGCTCCACCTTGCGTACGTCGCCGCGCTCACGGCCGCCGTGCGCGCCGGGCTGGCGACGACCCTCGACGGACTCCTCGTCTGGTTCGTCGCGGCGTCGGCGCTCCGGTTCGCATTCGCCGCGGCGCATCTGCCACGCGGACAAATCGTATAATAACAATCTGTGCTCTGGGACGGGTGACGTGGCGTGCTGATCTTCTTCGCCACTAAATACGTGGTTTTTGAATGGATTTAGTGGCAATGGGGGGTGTTCCCCGCTAAATTGCAAATTTATGGTATAACCCGAGTTTGTTTTTCAGAAAAGTATGTCAGCTGCCGTTCATTGTCGCCATAAGTGTCGTTATTGGTTGAGTTGTGGGGATATTGAACGGTCGATTTGACCACAATGCGGCGTCTATGGTATAATATGGGGGAATTGAAACAGGAGGGTGGAAATGGTTGGGCGTAAGAAAGAATTGGACATCATCAGAGAATGCATGGAAGCAGACCGCTCCCGCCTTATAGTGGTCTACGGGCGTCGTCGCGTTGGTAAGACATTTCTTGTTCGCGAGGCGTTTGACTACAAATTCACATTCACTCATACTGGACTGGAGGATGGAAATTTCCACGACCAGCTTTCGGCATTCTGGCGTTCGGTGAAGAGTCAGGGTGGCGCCGAGAGCCAACGACCGCAGAATTGGGTTGAGGCGTTCAGTCTGCTGAAGGAAATCGTATCGTCGAGCCACGACAGGCGAAAGACAGTGTTCATAGACGAATTGCCGTGGATGGATACGCGAAATTCGGGATTCGTCATGGCGCTTTCTGACTTTTGGAACGGATGGGCGAGTGCACGTAAGGATGTTGTGATGGTTGTCTGCGGCAGTGCTGCCGCATGGATGGTCAAGAAGGTGCTGCACAATAGAGGCGGACTTTTCAATCGCGCCAACCGTACGATCTGCCTGAATCCGTTTACGTTGGGCGAGTGCGAGCGCTATCTTGAATCTGAAGGCTCGGTCATGGATCGCAAGGACATAGTGGCGGCATATATGATTTTCGGCGGGTCGCCTTATTATTGGAGTCTGCTTGACAAAGGCGAGAGCCTGTCGCAGAACGTCGATCGTCTTTTCTTTGCGGAGAACGCGGAGCTGAGGGACGAGTTCGCAAAGCTCTACAGGTCGGTGTTCGAGAACCCAGAGCCGTATGTGGAGATCGTGACTGCGTTAGGCACGAAAAATGCCGGCCTCACAAGGTCGGAGCTCATCGAGGCGATTCCCGGCGCGGAAAGTTCTGGGACGTTGACGCAATGCCTCGACAACCTTGAGCGAAGCGGATTCGTGCGCAAGTATTCTGAATATGGGAAGACATGCAGGGGAAGCGTCTATCAGCTCATCGACAACTTGACGATTTTCTATTTTCGCTTCGTGCGGGACTACAATGGACACGACCCGATGCACTGGCTGCATCTCGTAACAGATCAGCGGCGTGTTTCATGGGAGGGCGTGGCCTTTGAGCGCGTCTGCCTCCTGCACAGCCAGCAGATCAAAAAGGCTCTTGGAATATCAGGCGTGGCGTCGGAAGAGTCGGCATGGCGATGTCGCCCGTCTCCTGATGTGGCGGGCGGCGCGCAGATAGACCTTGTAATCGAACGAGCAGACCGTGTGACGAATCTTTGTGAGATGAAGTTCTCATCGGAACCTTATACCATAGACAAGGACGAAGCGGATGGCGTTCGCAGGAAGGTTGCGGCGTTCAAGGCGGCGACGGGCACGCGAAACGCATGCCATGTCACCTATGTGACCACATACGGCGTGCAGAAGGGCCGGCACAGCGCGGTGATGCAGTCGCAAGTCGTCATGGACGACTTGTTTGCGGAGTAGTCATTGTTCACAACGCATACTGGTACGACGTCCAGAGTGAAGTAATCCTCGACGACCTTTTCAAGGAGTGACGTTCCGCTTCTGCGCTGAAAGAACAAACCGTCTTGATTTGGCTGAAATCCGATCCTGGAAAATTCCGCCAGCATCGGAACATCGCGGCGGATTTTTGGTATAATGCGCCTGATGCGAGGACGAGCGATTTCCCGACTGTTGTCCGCGGTCTTGTCGACTGCGGCTTTGCTGCCTTGCGGCGCGTTTGCCTCTTCCGCGGAGGAGCCAGGCGCTGCGCGGCAGGGCCTCGTGTACTTCATTGCGCCGGACGGCGAGGACGACGCCGACGGCTCGAAGGAGCATCCGTTCGCGACCATCGAGCGCGTGCAGCGGACGATCCGCCAGCTGAAGACGAACGGCAGATTCCCCATCGGAGGCGTGACCGTCTTCATCCGCGGCGGACGGTATCCCATGGCGCCTGGCCTGGCATTCGACGAATACGACTCGGGCGAGCCGGGGTCGCCCGTCACTTGGCGCTCCTGCCGCGGGGAGAAGCCGGTGTTCGACGGCGGATGGCGCGTCCCGGAGCTGAAGCCGGTGTCCGATTCGGCGGCGCTGGAACGCATCCCGCCCGCCTCGCGCGGCCATGTGCGCTGTTGCGACGTGAAGGCGGCCGGGTATACAATCGACGCCGCGCCCCCGCTCGGCGGGCGCAGAGGCGCCGCGGCCAGGCGAATGCCTATAGACCTGTATGGCGACGGGGTGAGGCTGCCCATGGCGCGCAATGCCGACGGGGGCTTCCAGTATCCCGTAGAAAAGCCCGGCGAATGGCATCTTGACTTCGCGTCGGGAGTGCTGTACGTGTGGCCGCCCGAGGGGTGCCGCGAACTGGTGCTTTCGGATTTCGCCGACACCTTTCTGGAGGCGACGAAGCTCCACGACGTGCGGTTCGGGGGATTGACTTTCGAGTACGGCCGCTGGGACGCCGTGACTCTTGCAAGGTGCCGGAACATCGTGTTCACCAAGAACACCGTTCGGAACTTCGGCAGGCACGGCGTGACCGTGAACGCATCGCGCGACATGAGGATAACCGGCAACACGCTCTCCGGCTTCGGGGGAATCGGCATGCGCTGCAGTCCGTCCTGTTCCGAGATGGTCGTATCCGGCAACACAGTCCTTGACGTCGGCGCGCCGGAGCGTGCGGACGGGGATGTCGATCGATAGGAGGCAAATGGGGATGAAGAGAGAAATGTTGTCCGTCGCGGTTGCCGCGATGCTGTACTGCGGGGCGCTTGCCGGCTCCACGACGAACGCGTCTGTCGCGATATCGTTTCCGCGCGACGGGCAGAAGCTGCCGGCGATAGAGCGCTGCTACGTGCTGGGCCATACGGCGCCGGGCGTCACGAACGTGGTCGTGCAGGGCGTGAACGTGCCGGTGCATCCTTCCGGCGGCTGGGTGACGATGGTCGACCTGAAGGCCGGCGCCAACGCGATCGTCGCCGGCGACTCCTGCATCACCGTGACCGTCGCGCGGGCCGCGAGCCCCGCCCCGGCGGCGACAAACGCGCCGCCGGCGAAGAGCTCCGAGCGAAAGTACGCGAAGCTTCCGTATGCTGCGGACAAGCCCAAGGCGCCGCCGAAGGGGAAGCGTCCCGCAGAGATAACGGTCGTCGTCGACCCGGGCCACGGCGGCAGCGACACCGGCGCTCTCACGCCGCGCGGATTCACGGAGAAGGACGCGAACCTGCGCCTTGCGATGGCGGTGAGGGACGAGCTGAGGCGGCGCGGCTTCGCAGTGGTGATGACGCGCGAGGACGACTCGTTCCCCGCGCTCTACGACAGGCCCAAGGTAGCGCACGCGAACAAGGCCGACGCGTTCATCTCAATCCACCACAACGCGCCCCCGCTGGACCGCGACCCGCGCAAGCTGCGCTACCACACCGTCTATGCGTGGAACGACATCGGCTCCAAGCTCGCCGCGGCGATAAACCGCCGCATGGCCGACGCCTTCGGCCCCAAGCTCAAGAGCAACGGCGTCATGCACGCCAACTTCGCCGTCACGCGCAACCCGGAGATTCCGAGCTGCCTCGTGGAGACAGACTTCATAACAACGCCGGAAGGCGAGATCGACTGCTGGGACGACGCGCGCCGAAAGAAGGTGGCGTCTGCCATCGCACAGGGTTTCGCCGACTGGACAGTCGCAGCAGGCGCGCTGCCTGCCGAAAGTGAAGGGAAAAAGGAGGAGAGAAAATGAAACCGTCGGTGGAGGTTCGCGAGTTCGGAACGACAAAATACGGGGAGAGGGCCAGGCTCTTCGCCTTGAAGGGCGCGGGCGGCGTCGTAATGGAGGTGAGCGACTACGGCGGGAAGATCGTGCGACTTTTCACGCCGGACCGCAACGGCGAGGCGAAGGACGTCGTCGTGGGCTTCGACTCCCCTGCGGGCTGGGATGACGGCGACCCGTACTGGGGCTGCATAATCGGCCGCTACGGAAACAGGATCGCCGCAGGCCGATTCTCGCTCGGCGGCGTGGAATACCGCCTGCCCGCCCTGAACAACGCGCCCGCCGGAATCGGCTGCAACCTGCACGGAGGCGCGCGCGGCTGGAACGCATACGTATGGGACGCCGAGCCGTTCGCGACCGACGACGACGTTGGCGTCGTCTTCCGCCATGTCTCGCCTGACGGCGACGAGGGCTTTCCCGGCAAGGTCGAGGTGCAGGTCAGGTACACGCTCACCAGGGACAACGTCTGGCGCGTCGACTACCAGGCCGTTCCAGACCGCGACACGCCCATAAACATGACGCAGCACGTCTACTTCAACTTCAAGGGCGAGGCCGGCGGCACGATCGAGGACCACGTCATGACCATCGACGCCGACCGCTACCTGCCGACCGACCCCGGGCAGATACCGACCGGCGAGCTCCGCGACGTCGCCGGCACGCCGTTCGACTTCCGCGCGGGGATGCGCATCGGCGAGAAGATCAACGCGCCGGATCCGGACCTGGAGATAGGCAAGGGCTACGACCACTGCTGGGTGCTGAACCGCAGGGAGCGCTTCGGGGCGGGTTCTGTCTACTCCGACCTCTTCCGGGCCGTCAAGCTCGCCTGCCCGCTCAACGGCCGCGCAGTCGAGGTCTGGACGTCCGAGCCCTGCGTGCAGGTCTACACCGCGAACTGGGCGAGCTACGACCAGAAGGCGAAGGGCGGCGAGCACCTTTCGTTCCGCTGCGGCGTCGCGCTGGAGACCCAGCACGCCCCGGATTCGCCGAACAAGCCCGCCTGGCCCACGACGATCGTCCGCGCCGGCGAGACCTACCGCTCCGCGACCGAGTTCCGCTTCTCCGCGGAACGGTGAGCAAGAGGGGCCGAAGATGTGAAACGCGAACTGCCTCGGCTTAAGTTGCCGTTCGGCTACTGCGACACGCCTGAACTGCGTGTTCTTGACCTGACGGCGGAAGGGCTTCCGTGCATTCCCGTTCTTGGGCTCACGCGCCGTGCAAAGGGCGGGGTGGCGACCACGAGCGAAGAGCATGTCCACGAAGAGTGCATAGAAATATCGTACTGTCTGCGCGGCGAGCTTGCGTTCGAGAGCTGCGGCAGGGAGTACAAGTTCCGGCCTGGCTGCGTGTTCGTGTCGCGGCCGAACGAGCCGCACCGCCTCAACATCCAGCCAAAGGGCATGCTGATGTACTGGATGTTCGTCCGGATGCCGAAGAGGGACTTCCCTCTTCTCTCGATGTCCATGCGCGAGTCGAAGTGGCTCCGGGCGGCGCTGCGCGACATGCCGCACAGGCTGTTCACAGGCGGCGACATGGTGCGGAAGTCGTTTCAGCGCGTCTTCGAGGCGTACGACTCCATGCCTGCGGGGTCCCCGCAGCGGACGCTTCGTCTCCGCGCCGGGGTGACTGATCTCCTTCTTGCGGTTCTCGATGCTTCGATGGACTGCGAGCCGGCTCCTGGGGACGACCGCGTGGCGCGTGTCATCGAGGAGATCAGGGCCGATCCGGTGAAGACGTTCACAATCGACGGCCTGGCCTCGCGGACGTCTCATTCGCCGAGCAACCTCATAGCCCGATTCAAGCAGCTTACGGGGCTGCCGCCGCAGGCGTTCCGCAACGCCTGCCGCATAGCTCGCGCCAAGCACGAGCTGGAAAAGGGCAAGAGGTCCGTGCTTTCGATCGCTCTTTCACTTGGATACTCCTCGGCGCAGAACTTCGCGACGCAGTTCCGCCTCGCTACCGGCAAGACGCCCCGCGCATGGCGGAACGATTCATAGTGAACTTATCCGACGCCGATCTCTATTCCTTCATCTTCAGGTAGTACGCCTCCATTTGCTCGTTTCCCGTGCGACATCGGCGATGACGGTGCGTTGGGATGCGTCTCCATGCCCGAAGGCCTCTTTCGCGCTATTTTGCGATGCGGCTTTATGTTTCCTTTTTTGCGAAAATAATTTGAGAAACTTTTTTTGCTCATTTTTTGGCTATAATACGTAACGTGCAGCGAGGGGGGTGTCTCTTGCTGTGCATGGTAGAAAGGGAAAACTGGAGGTAACATGAAGAAAGTGATGCTCTTGATTGCCGTCGGAATGTCCTTCACGGCGTTCGCTTACACCTGGACGGGAGGCGCGAATGACGGCGGCCTCTGGACCACCCCGCAGAACTGGGGCGTAACCTCAGGCTATCCGCAGGCTGCAGACGATCCTGTCATCTTCAACGGCAATGCCACCGTTTCGCTCAATACGCGTGCGCAAACCGACATCGCCTACATCAACGTGAAGGCGGGTGATGTCGTCCTCACGGCGACGGAAGGTTCGTCGCTAAAGATCAACTGGCCGGGCTACAACAACCCGAGCGGCAAGACGGGCGATCGCAGCATCATGGTTGAAGAAGGAGCTTCGCTTGACATCGCCGTGCCTCTCGCGGAATTCAGCGGACGCTTCGACAGGCTTGGGACGGGCAAGCTGACGATCCGCGACATCACGGTATCCAAGCAGGACACCGCGAGCTGGTACGTGTTTAACGGCACTAACGAGTTTGTGGGCACGGCTTTCGTGAACCAGCCCAACGCCGACTTCACGGTCGGCTTGGGGACGCCGCATGACAAGTCGTTTGTCTTTATCAAGGATAGTGCGAAGATCACTGCCAAGAAGTTTTCCACATCGGCTGGCGGCAATCCGGTGCCAAACACCAAGGTTGTGCAAGACGGTGCAGATACCGTGGTCTCGCTGTCGGTGTCGCTCGACCTCAGGAACAACTCCGGCAACGATGGCCATTGCTATACGCTGAAGAACGGAACGCTTTCGGCTGGCGAACTTCAGATTTCGCCCAACAGCAATGCAGCCGCCAATTATGCACCTGAACACCTCCACTATATTCAGGAGGGTGGCACCTCAACGTTCTCCACGGTCACGCTAACCAAGGGCTCGGCGGCTCTTCGCGGCGGCGTGATGAACATTCCAGACATTGCCGCCATCACCACCGAGGGCGGATGCAAGCTTAATCTCGAAGGTGGAGTGCTTGCGCTTTCAAGCGGCGCGCTTTCGGAGTGGGATTGGTCGTCGACCAAGTTTAAGATTACGCCCGGTGCATCGTCGGTCGCGATTGTCGGCACGTCGTCGCTCGCCATTCCGAGGGATTGTACGACGTACGACATCGGTCTTGAGATCGGCGCGGGAAAGACGGTCGCACCTGCCGCTGGCGCGACGGTTTCCTCTCCGCTCGGTTCTACAAACGACTGGAAGGTTGCGCTCAACAACGGTTCCATTCTGAATCTGGTCGATACGTCGCGGGTCGTGGCGCCTCTGGATCTTACGGTCACGGGCACTGGCAAGATTAATTTCCCCGGGTATCGCGGGGCGGTCGTCGCCCATCGTCTGACGGTGGA
Source organism: Kiritimatiellia bacterium (assembly GCA_017405115.1). The sequence goes on along the minus strand of JAFRBA010000272.1, from coordinate 25,830 downwards.
TGGCGTCGAAATGGCAAAGGGGCGCTATAAGACAGCCGAAACTTTCGTGGACGGAACGGCGGGATCGTCAATTCTCGTCCCTTCCGTCTGGACAGGCCTTGGCGGCGACAATCTTTGGAGCAATCCCGCGAACTGGGACGACAACACCGTCCCCAACGGCAATACGGCCATTGCAGACGTGTCCGGTGCCACAACCATCACGCTTGACCAGGACGTCATTCTCAATGCGCTTATAGCAATCCCGAACGGAGTCGGGCGCAAGACGACGATCTCTGGAAACGGCACGTACATCAAGCTTTATTCGACAGAGAACTATCAATGCAACCTTTTTGTCGCCAAGGGCGGCGAACTGGTCTTGGATGTCGACCTCAAGCGCGATTCCAACTATAAGCTGTACTGCATGTGCGGTGGTGGCCGTCTGTCGTTCAAGAAGGGCTTCCCAGGTTGCAACGGCGGCAACGGAATGTGGCCCTATCTTGCCATCGACGGCACAATGGCGATTGTCGGCGCCAACGCTTCCGTCAATGACGGCTCATATCTGTTTCTCTCGTTCATGTCAAACAGCGGGGACAAGAATCGTGTTCTTTTCGAAGACGGTACGACTTTCCGCGCTGCACGACTGTGGTCGGGTACCGCCGGCTATGCACTGCCGTACGAATTCCGGCAGGCTGGCGGCAATGTTACGCTCGAGACATTTTACATGAACTGCGGCGGCGCTGCCGGCGATGGACGTCCCTTCTATTATCTTGACGGTGGCTCGTTGACTGTCCAGGATTCGAATGGCTATCAGCTGATCAATCTGAACCGGCCTTTGAGCGGAGAGAGCGGCGAGGCGTCCGCCGGCGCTGCATGGGACGGGCGGAAGCGTTATCCAGGCGGCAGCTTCGAAATGTCCGGCGGTACGCTTTCCTGCCAAGGTTTCAAGGGCTGCTACAACCAGAACTTCGTGCGCCTTTACGGCGGCGACGTCTATCTCTATGGCAACAGTAGTGCCGAGTTTACCTATCCAAGCTCCATTCATGGGACGAACAGGAACGACTACACGTTTTACCTTGGCGGTGCCACCATTTATCCAAAAGACGCAGACCGTCAGATCAGCAACGGCAATGTGTGGTTGACCGGCAAGAATGGAGATGTCACATTCGATATTTCGGAGCAGCAGATGACCATAGCCAAGGGTAACTCGATAGCGGGTCCGGGAGGCTTTGTCGTGACTGGCAGCGATGCCTCCAAGACGTTCTTTGCCTGCGGTACATACACCAACACCGGCTCCGTTGTCGTTCGTGGCAGTGCGCAGGTCAGGTTCTATGATTGCACCCTTAATGGTCCGTCGAAGGTCGTTGTCGAAAGTGCGAGCGCGAAAGTTTGGTTCTGGTCGCCCGTCGGACAGTCTTCAAACCCCTGTACCATCTCCAGGCCGTTTGACGTAATCAGTCTTGCGGCCAGGTCCTGCATGTCTGTCGGGGGTGCGCAGACGGTTACGGTCAAGCGGCTTGTCGTGGGCGGTGAGGATATTCCAGCTGGCAGCTATACCGGCTCCGATTGGTTTGGTAATGGCACTGTAGTTGTAACGGGTTCCGCGCCGTCGTCGTGGCTGGACGGCACGGTGGGCGACCTTTCGTGGGAGGCGGGCGACACGACGACGGTCGATGCAGCGACGACACTTTCCTCCCTCACTTACGATCCCGCGACGGCTGGCGAGACGAATACCCTTGATGGTGCGGCGCTGACGTTTACCGACGGCGCGAACATACATGTTGAGAAAGGCGATACGCTCGTCATCAACAATGATGTCGTTCTTGGCGGCAAGGTGACGAAAACGGGCTGGGGCGAAGTCGTGTTCAACGGCGCGGTGTCCGGCGTCGCCGAGCCGACTGCCGAATCTGACGGTACCGATCCGCGCTGGCTCACCGTCATAGAGGGCTACGCGACGTTCGACGGCGCGGTTCAGGGCGTGAGGCTCGTCACGTGCGGCAGTGTCAGCGCCGTCGAGCCGCCCGTCATCACGCTTAGGGCGAACTGCACGGTCTCCAACTACGCGATGGTTCTCACCGCGTGGAACGAGGCGAATGTCGCATGTTGCGGCGAAACGCACCAACAGGGCGCGACGGTGGATTATTCAACCAAGATATTCGACAGTCTCATCGACAACAGGAGCAGCTGGGCGTTGACGCTGCCGCGCTACGGCGGTTTTGGGCGCTATGTGCTTGATTCCGGCGAGCTTCGCGGACACAACAGCTTCCATCTCTCGTTCCTGCCCAATGCGAGCGTGTATGGAGAGTTCGAGTTTGTGCAGAACGGCGGCACTCTCATCGTTCCTAAGAACTTCATGTTTTCGCGGAGGCTGGATTACGTCAAGTGCACATACACGCTCAATGGCGGCAGGTTGGAGTTCAGCGGCTATCTGGGCGGCGTCAATGATCCTTCACTCAACATCATAAACCTGAACGGGGGAACATACGTAGCCAACGCATCCGACATCATCCGACGCGAGAGCGTGAAGCTCACGATGAGCGGCACGAATACGTTCGAGGTCGCTTCCGGCAAGACGTTCGCCATTGTGGACGACACGGTTGGAACATCCTCGATCGTCAAGACCGGGGCCGGTACTCTTTCGCTCGATGGCGTGGTAAAGCCTGACGGCCTTGACGTGCGGAACGGCGCGGTGACGTTGACTGATACAATCCTGCCTGCGCTGGACGGCGCGGCGGATCTGTCGCTGGCGAAGGATACAAAGCTCAACCTCGACTATGACGGAGAAGCGACGTTCAAGACACTGACTGTTGGCGGACAGGAGCGCGGCGCGGGCGTGTATTCCGCGACGCAGGGCGCGCCGTCGGTGCAGCGTCTGCTGGATGGTGCCGGGATGCTGCGCATACTTGAAGGCAACGGTCCAGGCAATGCTGTCATCATTCGCTGACAGATTGAGCAACACGCTCTTTGGACTGTTCGCCATCTGCGGCGCTTTGGCATGTTGCGCAGCGCCGCAGAAAGAACGGTTTGTTACGAAAGGTGTCAATCCGGCTTTCTCGCCAGATGGCCGGAGCATCGCATTCCAGCGACTAGAGGATGGCGAGTTCCATTTGGGCGTTGCCTCGGTTGGCGGCGGCCAAGTCGAATGGATTGAGAAGGGGCCTGGCATGGCGGCCTATCCAGTCTGGACGCCGTCCGGCGGACTTCTCTACACCTACGGACACGATAGCGAGACTGCGCGTCAGGCGTGGATCACGAAGTCGCAGAATGGTTATGGCCTAAGACTTTGGGAGAACGGCAAGAAGCGCGACATTACCCGTGGCAGGTGCCGCGACTTCACGCCGTGCGTTTCGCCGGACGGCAAGACCGCCTACTTCGCCAGCACACGGTGGGTTGTTGAAGAAAGCAAGAACTACAGCATCGCCACCTCAACAGACATCGGGAAGGTGGCGTTGTCTGGTGGTGAGCCGGAACGTGTCGTATGTTCGCCAGGCGGGAACAACACTGGTTTTATCCAGCCTGCGATTTCGCCTGACGGGCAGAAGCTTGTGTGGGGGCATCTCGAAAACTTCTTTGGCAACTGGCGCATCTACGGGACGAAGATTGGAAAACTAGACCGGACGGAATGGTGCATGGTGAGCCCGCCCGGCATCAACGCGCTTGCGCCGCGCTGGCATCCGAATGGCCGCCTCGTCTGCTTCACCGGCTTCCGCAAAGGCGATCCCGGCTGGGGCGTGTGGGTGGAGGATGTCACGAACGGAAAAGTGCGCCGGATTACGACAGGCGAGAACCCTGTCTTTTCGCCTGACGGCAAGTGGCTTGCCTATGATCGCGACCGCAAGGTCTATGTGCGACCGTTCGGACAGGAAGACGAGCCGGACGAGGAGACGCCGGAAGCGTCGCGGGACGATCTGGAACATGAAAAGATTCTCTGGAGCATTGAAAATGTCCCGAAGGAACTGTCTCTGACGATGGAGGGCGCATCGAAGTTTGCGTTCGGATCGGACCGGACGTTCTTCCTGCGGGTAAAGGCAAAGCTTGACGGGACTATCGGACTGCGGCAGCTTCTCATCGGCGAATACAAGGAACACGAACTCGGCTTCCAGGCGATTGCAGACAGGACAATCTGGTTTTCGTCCCGTTTTCTGAACGGGAATTTCGCCGGCGTCAACTCAAAGGCGTACAAGGGCGGCGGCGAGTACACGATAACCGGAATCCGAACGGCGAGACGCCTGCTCGTCTCGGTGAACGGCAACGTTCCGACGTCTTTGCCCGCAGATATGATTTCGCTGAACAATTTAAGGCGGTTTGTCGTCGGGCGCGGATTGAAGGCGGGCGAAGCCGTAATCAAGGCGGAGGTCGGAACCGGATGGCCGAACAACGTGCCGAAGTTCAGGAGAAGGGAAGACCTCTTCAAATGAAGAATGTAGAATTTAAAATGAAAAATGTGGCACGTGCCGCATCTCTGTCGATGCTGGCGTTTGCTGCTTACAACAATCTCGCCGCCACCCCTCAAACCCCTCAAGCCTCTAAAACCTTCAATGTTGTCGCGCTCGTGGATTCGCTTGATTTTGCGAAACAGTACGACGTCGAGACGACCACAGGCACGGTGCAGATTCTGGAACATGTGTTGCTCACGCACGCGAACGACATCTGGTGGCGCGACAAGGGCGGCGGCAAGATGCGGTATCCAAGCCCGTGCGAAGCATGGCCGATATCGGAGGCGCCGTTCGACAAGCGGCGCCTGCCGAGCGAGGACATCTATGGACACTTACGCCTTGACGCGCCATGGGCGCATGTATTTCCCTTAGTGCGCGAAGAGTGTGAAAGGCGCGGTCTTTGCTTTGGCATCCACACCACGCTGGAGGAAAATCACGGGATCTCCTCGCTCACCTCCAGCTGGACGCTTGACCATCCGCAGTTTTGGGGATGTGTCAAGGGCGGCGAACCATGGATGGGGTGCTGCTCGATAGCCTATCCCGAAGTTGTCGCCCACAAGATGGAGATGCTTGAGGAACGGCTTGCCCTCAAACCGCGCCGCATACTGCTCGACCTAGCGCGCAACGGCTCATGGTCGTATGCTCGGGAGTTTTCTGCGCAGATGGTAGCGGACTGGAAGCGTCTCAATGGCAACGAGCCGGTTCCGGAACCGACTGATCCCAGATGGGTGAAGCATGTCGATCGGCATTTCTGCGATTACCTGCGCAAGTTTTCGGCACGGTGCCATGCGTCGGGAGTGGAGTTCGTTGTCGGCATGACGGACATTGATGGGCGCGAGGACGCCAAATTCAAGAGACTGCTGGGCGGCTTTGACTGGAAGCCACTTGCCGCCGAAGGCGTATTTGACGCCATCTGGGTGATGTCCGTGCCGATGGACAAAGTTCGTCCGTTCGAATCGACGGAGCGCATCTACCGTGACATCATGGCGGTACGAGGCAAGGCGAAGGTATATTTCCCGTTGCCGGCATACGACTATGCACAGACGAGCCTGTACTCTTACGCAAAATTTGCAAAGGTGTCCGTCGGCGAGGCGACGAAGCGCCTGCTGAAGCTGGCCAAGGACGTCGGAGGCTGCGGCGTGGTTATGGAATGCGTCGATTACCGCAACTACACGCCCGAAGTTTGTGCGGCCATAGGAGAGTTTTTGAGGTGAACATCATGATGGATACAAGACGTGGATTCATAGGGAGCACTTTTGCGGCAGGACTGCTTCCTGCCGCAAGGGGATCCGCTTCGTCAAGCCAATCTACGCCGGGCGGCGTGTGGGGAGGGTGGAAGCCAGGCGAGTTCCAGGTGCATTTCATCTACACTGGCGTCGCGGAGTCGATGTTCCTGATTTTCCCGGACTCGACGACGATGCTGCTCGACTGCGGCGACCATCCCGCCGTCACTCGCGAGGAGCTCGCCGTGCCGGTCTTGCCCAGCCCGGGGAAACTGGCGGGCGACTGGATCGCTCGCTACGTGACGCGCGTCAACCCGAACGGTACGGAAGTTGACTATATGATGGCCACCCACTGGCACGACGACCACACTGGTTCGTCGATCTGGCAGAGTTCTCGCGTGCTCAAGAGGGGCGAGAGGCCTACCGGCCTTGCTCGCAGCGGATTCGGGCTTGCGGCGGAGACGTTGCATTTCAAGAAGGCGATAGACCGCGGCTGGCCGGATTACGACGATCCTGTGGCGGAGTATCCGAACGACGAACGCCTTTCGCTGGAGCACATGAAGCAGGTATATGCGTTTCTTGCAAAGCGCGACGGGCTTGCCGTGGAGAAGTTCCGGCTTGGCGCGACGGATCAGATCGTGCCGCTGCGTTCACCTTCTTCTGTACAGGCCTTTTCCGTACGCAACATCTCCGCAAACGGTCGGATCGCATTGCCGGACGGAACCGTAAAGAACGTCATGAAGCATGCCGACGGCAGTCCGGTCAAGCGCTACAACGAGAACCTGCTCAGCCTTGGGAACGTGTTCAGCTACGGAAAGTTCAGGTTCTTCACGGCAGGGGACTTCTCAGGCCCCGGAGACCTTGGACGCGGTTCGAAGCGCTTCTATCCCGAAGGCGAGATCGGCAAGGCAGCAGGCAAGGTCGATGTTGCCAAGATCAACCATCACGGCCACCATTCCATGGTTCCGGAACTGGTGCGCAACCTTCAGGCGCGGGTGTATGTAGCCTGTATATGGGATCAGCTTCACGTCACCGACGACACGATGACCCATTTGTCGGACACGTCGCTCTATCCCGGCGAACGCACGATCTTCCCTGGCGTCATTACGGCGGAAAGACGCGCGGCGGAAGGCGACAGGCCTTGGATGCGCAATGTGCCCGAAGCCGTGTACGAAGGCTCGCACATCGTCCTTTCCGTTCCGCCCGGCGGAGAGACTTACCGAATCACGTGCCTGACGGCCGCAGATGAATCAATGCGCATCAAGGCGACATTCGACTATCGGTCGCGATGAAATGGCAAAACAGATGAAGCGCTCGATTGCTGTCCTTGCAATGCTCGTATGCTTTGTCGTCTCCGCTGGAGAGACGCTGTACAACGGCATCGTGCTGCCGGACAAATGGCCGCCGCGCATCGACGCGATGTTTCCGGGTCCGCAGACGCCCCACTACCTCAAAAGCCCCCCGGCGGCGATACGGATCGATGTCGGCCGCCAGCTGTTCGTGGACGATTTCCTCGTGGCGTCTTCCGAAGGAGTCGTGCGCAAGTTCTACAAGCCTGTCAAATTCGAGGGCAACCCCGTGCTCTGGCCGGAGACCGACGAAGAGCTGGCCCGGTGGACGGAGCTTGGCGATCGTCCCTACCCTCCGGGCGCAACGACTGCGCAGAAGTGGAACCCTATGTACAAAAGCGTGCCCGCATGCTGCCTTTCGGGTGGTGGCGTCTGGTGGGATCCGAAGCGCTCCAAGTTCCGAATGTGGTATCTGGCGAGCTGGTCTGGACTGCTGGCGATAGCGGAGTCCGACGACGCGGTTCACTGGACGAGGCCGAACGTGGGGCCTCGCGGCACGAACGTGCTGATCTATCCCGATCATTATTTCGATACGTTCAGCGTTTGGCCGGATTTCACCACCGACGCTCCATACGACAACTGGCGGATGTTCGTCTCTCCCGGCGAGAATCCGTGTCGCGCCTACGAGTATGCTTCTGCGGACGGCGTCAAGTGGGAGATGAAGGCGCGCACGGGGCTTGGCGGCGACAGTTCGACGGTGTTCTTCAATCCCTTCCGGCGCAAATGGGTGTGGAGCATCCGCGCGGCCTGGCGGCTGCGTTCGCGCATGTACCGCGAGCACGACGACTTCTTCGCCGGCGCCGCATGGGACTTCGGCAGCTTCACCTCCGAGCAGAAGACGGGAGCCGATCCGCTCTTCTACCGCGCCAACCGCTGGTCCAACACGAAGGACTGCTACCTGTGGCTGGCCTGCGACTACGACGACGTGCCGCGCGAGATCGACGGGACTCGCCGCAGATGCGAACTGTACAACGTAGATGCGACCCCTTACGAATCCGTCATGGTCGGGCTCTTCAAGATCATCTCGGGGCGCGATAATGACGAAGCCGCGCAACACGGCATGCCCAAAACGACAACCATCCATTTCGCCTACTCGCGCGACGGCTTCAGTTTCACGCGTCCAGACCGTACGCCTGCGATACCGGACGCCGACTGGAATTCCGGATGCTGGGATTCAGGCTACCTCAGTCCGTGCTCAAGCGGTTTCGTCATAAAGGACGAGCGGCTTCTTTTCTTCTACAATGCCGCGCGCGGCGACGCCACGATGAAGTCGGAAAAGTGTCAGCTGGCAAACGGGCTGCACGCCAACATATCCATCGGATTCGCCTCGTTGCGTCGCGACGGTTTCGCGGGACTGGTGGCCGACGGCGCAGGCGAACTTGTCACGCGGCCCGTTGTGTTCACGGGTTCCAGTCTTTTCGTCAACGCCGATGCGCGGTTCGGCGCGCTGGCGGCAGAGGTGATCGATGCCGACGGCAATCCGTTCCCCGGTTTTTCGGTTGAGGACTGCACAGGACTTGTACGTGTCGATTCCACGAAACGGGCCTTGTCGTGGGAGGGAGGCGACCTCTTGCGCTTTGCGGGCAAGCCCGTGCGCTTCCGTTTCAAGATGAAAGTCGCCACGCTCTACGCCTTCTGGGTTTCGAAAGACGCCTCCGGCAAATCGGGCGGCTACCTTGCCGCCGGCGGACCCGACTACGCCGGATTCAAGGACGAATAGCAAACAACCGAAAGGAATTATAACCATGAAAACAAGTCTGATGCTTTTGCTGTCTGCAGCCGTGCTGGCCGCATCGGCCGACCCTGCGGCAGGAGTCAAGATCGCGCTTGAACTTAAGCCAGGGCCAGACAATCCGCGTAACAGCGAAGGAGCGTTCATGCCGCTCAAAGACGGGCGCATAATGTTCGTCTATTCCAGGTACTACGGCTCTTCAAGCTCCGACCATGCCACCGCCGATCTCGCGGCGCGCTATTCGTCCGACAAGGGCGCGACCTGGACCGACAAGGACGAGACCGTCGTCAAGAACCACGGCGGAATGAACGTGATGAGCGTGAGCCTCCTGCGCCTCCAGAGCGGCGAGATAGCGCTGTTCTACCTGCTCAAGAACAGCACTTCCGACTGCCGCCCCGTCCTGCGCCGTTCCTTCGACGAAGGAAAAACATGGTCGGAGCCGACCATGTGCATCACCGACGAAGTGGGCTACTATGTCCTGAACAACGACCGCGTGATACAGCTTAAGGACGGCAGGCTTCTTTTCGCCGTGTCGCAGCACAGCTTCCCGAACGGCAAGTTCGACGGGAAGGGCGTGGTGACGACCTATTCGAGCGACGACAACGGCGCGACCTGGCGGCGAGGGAAGTCCATGCTGAAGGTCGTTTCTCCGAGCGGGCGGCAGTATGCCGCCCAGGAGCCGGGCGTGGTGGAGCTGAAGGACGGGAGCGTCCTTCTTTGGATCCGCACCAACGCGGGCTGCCAGTTCATGAGCCGTTCGTCCGACCGGGGCGAAACATGGTCCGTGCCGCAGCCGTCATGGTTGCGCGCGCCGTGTTCGCCGGCGAGCATCAAGCGCCTGCCCACTGGCGAACTGCTCGCCGTGTGGAACGACCATGAAGGACGCTTCGACCTGAAGAAAGCCGGGAGGGGCATGGACGGCCGCCGCACGCCGCTTTCCGCCGTCCTTTCGCATGACGACGGCCTGACATGGCAGAACGCAAGGACGATCGAGGACGATCCGAGCGGCCATTTCTGCTACATCGCGGTTCAGCCGCTTGACGACGCAACGGTTCTTCTCGGCTACTGCGCATACGAAAACCTCGCCCACACCCGGATCGTGAAAGTGCCGGCGGAGTGGTTTTCCGGGTCGGCGAAATGAACGTCGTTTGCGATCTTGCGAAAATTATTTGGCAAACATCCCCGGTGTGTTTTTTTTGATATAATTGGGGCATGAACAGAAGAGATTCCGTCAGGTCGGCGTTGACGGCGCCGCTTTTTGCCGTGCTTGCGAGCTTCGCCGCCTCCGCTGCGTCAATCGAGCACATCGCGCTGGAGATCGAAGATCCCGCTTCCATGGTGAAGTGGTGGACTGAGAACCTCGGCTTCAGGGTGACGCTGTCGCGTCCCGGCGGATCGACCTTCATTGAAGACGAGGCGGGCCGCGTCGCCTTCGAGCTATACCGTCCGTCGGAGGGGCGGCGGGCGCCGGACTACCGCAACATGCCGATCCTCCAGCTCCATTTCGGGCTTGTTTCCGACGATGTCGATGCGGACGTGAAGCGGCTCGTCGCCGCCGGCGCTACGGAGGTTGCCAAGGACGAGGTGCCCGGCCTCAAAGGCGTCACGCTCCGCGATCCCAACGGCCTCGCGTTCCAGGTGATGCAGCGCGAGAATCCGGTCATCTCGGACATGCCGCGAAAGGCTTGGACGACGGAAGGCTTCGAGGCGTTCAGGCGCGGCACTTTCGGCAATGCCGGACAGAACCTCTACGTCTCGAAGGCGGGCGTGCTGCAGCGCATCTACCAGTACGACCTCGACAAGAACGGCTATTTCGACCTCGTCTTCGCCAACTGCCAGAACCACCACGAGTCCGCGCCGAGCTACGTATATTCAATTGACGGAAGCCGCGACGCGACGCTTTCCGGTCAGGGCGCGCGCAGCGGACTTGTCGCAGACCTGGACGGCGACGGGATCCAGGACGTCGTTCTCGCAGGGTTCGTGAACCTTCTCGTCCCGTTTACGGCAGCGGACATCTACTACGGGCAGCCCGACGGAAGCTACGGAGAGAACCGCCACATCCGCCTCCAGTCCCCGCAGGCCGTTGACTGCTGCTGCGGGCGCTTCGGCGGCGAAAAGAGTCCCTCGCTCGCCTTCGCCATGCCGAAGTACGGCGTCGTGCGCATCTACGGCCAGAGCGAAATCGGCTTTGAGTGGGCGAGATTCACGGACTTGAAGATCGAAGCCGATCTGATTGCAGCCGGTGACTTTGACGGCGACGGGTTCGACGACCTCGCATGCCGCAGGGAGAACGCAACCGCTACGACGGTATTCTGGGGCGGCGCGAAGGGGCTGGACGTTGCCCGCAAGACCGAGGTTCCCGGAGTGCCGGAGTCGGAGACGCTTGCCGACGACACGGAAACGGGCTTTGCGGCGGAGCTCGAGGACAAGATGCCCCCGCAGCGTCTTCTTGAGACTGTTGACTGGAGCGGGCGCAAGTGCTTCACGCTCTCTACCGGGCGCAAATACATTTTCTTCGCGGCCGACAGAGAGAGGAAGATATCCCGCGCCTTCGAACTGCCTGCGGAGATGGGCGTGTCCGCGACGACGGGCGACTTCAACTCCGACGGCCTCGCCGACGTGGCCATCGGCCCGTCGTCCCTCCCGCCGGGGCGCGGCTCAAGGCAGTGGGCGACCAGCACCTGGTTCTCGAGGACGCCGCGGGCAAGCCGCTTTGCTATTACCACCTCGTGACGGACCGGTGGGTGCCGGCGGGGAAGATCCACGTCCAGAAGGGGTTCGGAGCCGTCGCGTGGAGCGTTCTCTCGGCATATTTCCTGCTGATGGCGGGAATGGCGTGGTACTTCATGCGCAAGAAGAAGTCCGCCGACGACTACTTCACTGGCGGCGGGAAGATTCCGTGGTACGTGGCCGGCATGAGCATCTTCGCGACGATGCTCTCGTCGATCTCTTTCCTCGCGGTCCCCGCGCAGTACTACATCTCCGACTGGCGGTACTTCCCGCTCACGTTCGGCATCTTCGCCATGGCGCCTGTCGTAATCTACTTCTACCTGCCGTTCTTCAGGCGGCTCAGGGTCGCTAGCGCATACGAATACCTCGAGCGCCGCTTCAACGCCGCCGTGCGGCTCTTCGCATCCGGCGCGTACGTCGTCTTCATGGTCTCCCGCGTCGCGATAGTCACTCTCCTGCCCGCGCTTGCCCTTAACGCGATGACGGGCGTCTCCATCGACGGATGCATTCTGGTGTGCGGCGCGGCGACGATGGTGTACTGCGCGTTCGGCGGCTTCGAGGCGGTCGTCTGGAGCGACTTCGTGCAGGGCATCGTGCTTGTCTCCGGCGCGATCGCCATATTCGTCGCCCTCGTGCACGGGACGGACGGCGGGATCGCCGGCGCCTGGGCGGAGGCCTCTGCGCACGGCAAGACCACGCTCCTCGACCTGCGCTTCGTCGCCACGGAGCCGGTGCTCTGGGTCGTCCTGACGCTTGCGCTTGTCGAGAACCTTTCGTCGTACACGAGCGACCAGTGCGTGATACAGCGGTACATGTCAGTGAAGGACGAGAGGGCGGCCGCGCGCTCGATCTGGTTCAACGGCGTGTTCACGGTTCTTGTGTGCCTGGTGTTCAGCGCGATCGGCACCGCGCTCTGGACGTACTACCGCAGCCATCCGGAGATGCTCGACCCGGCCCTGCCGAAGGCCGACAGCATACTGCCGTACTTCATCGTGTCCGGGCTGCCGCCCGCCCTTGCCGGCCTTGTCGCCGCGGCGCTCTTCGCGGCGACGATCTCGACTCTCTCCGCGAACCTGTCCAGCGCGGCGACGGCGCTCACGGCGGACTTCGTCGTGAAGTTCCGTCCGTCGACGTCGCCCGAGTCGCAGGTGCGCTGGGGCCGCGTCTTCACCTTCGCGACGGGCATCCTCGGGGTCGCCGCGGCGCTTGTCCTGGCGCATACGGAGACGAGGTCGCTCTTCGACAAGTTCAAGGAGTTCATCTCCGTCCTGACGGCCGGGCTCGCCGGTCTCTTCTTCATGGGCGTGTTCATGCGCCGCGTCGGCGGGCGCTCGGCGGTGATCGGCCTTGTGGCCAACTACATCGTGTGCTTCGCGCTCAGGTACGCGCCGCTTCCCTTCGGGCGCCCGCACGTGTTTCTCGTCGGCGGCATAGGCTTCGTGTTCTGCGTCCTCGCGGCGTGGATATTGTCGTTCGTCGTCCCGGAGCGCGAGCGCGACCTGACCGGGCTTACGCTCAAGACGCTGAAGCGGTAGATGTTTTCATTCGTGCCAAAATAATGCGTCAAACATTTTCGCTGCGGAATTCTGCTATAATCCTGAGCATGAACAACAGTCCGGAATCGGTTGGGAACTTGGCCGTGCGCGGATGCGCCTTGCTGGCTGCGCTTTTGACGGCGCTCGTCGGCTGCAAGGAGGCGCCGCCGGCGGAACGCGCGGTCACGAAAGGCGAAAATCCGGCTTTTTCGCCGGATGGAAGGCGCATCGCCTTCCAGCGGCTGGAGGGCGACATCTTCAAGATCGGCATCGTGTCCGTCGGAGGCGGCTCCGTGGAATGGGTTGAGGCCGGGCCGGGCAACGCGGCGTATCCTGAGTGGACGCCAGGAGGATCCCTCGTCTACATGGCTGGGCACGACAGCGAGACGGCCTACGAGGCGTGGCGCGGCAAGTCGAAGGTCGGCTACAACCTGTGGCTTTTCGACGGCAAGGGCAAGAGGAAGCTCACGACCGGCCGGTGCCGCGACTACACGCCGTGCTGTTCGGCCGACGGAAAGAAGATATACTTCGTTACGACGCGCGGCGTCGAGTCCGAGAGCGCGGTCTACAGCAAGGCGGCGGTGTCGCGAATCGCAGAAGTCGAACTCTCGCCAGGCGCGGAGCCTCGCATCCTGGTCGACGCGCCGAACGGAAACAACTCCGGGTTCGTCCAGCCGGCCGTCTCGCCTGACGGCACGACGCTCGTGTGGGGGCACCTCGAGAACTTCTTCGGCTCTTGGAGGATCTACGGCACGCGGGTCGGAAGGTTCGCCCGCAGCGAGCACTGCCCCGTCTCGCCGGCCGGCCTGGCCGCTCTTTCGCCGCGCTGGCACCCCGACGGGAAGGTCATCTGCTTCACCGGCTTCAGGAAGGGCGACCCTGGCTGGGGCGTGTGGGTCGAGGAGCTGGCCACCGGGAAGGTGAAGCGCCTTGCGACCGGGGAGAACCCCGTCTTCTCGCCGGACGGAAAGTCCATCGCCTACAACCGAGGCGGAACGGTGTACGTTCGCCCGTTCGGCCCCGGGGACGCTCCGGTCGAAGTCCTTCCCGAGGCCCGCGAAGACGGCGAGCCGGAGAAGGTTCTGTGGAAAATGGAGAACGTGGCGAAGGAGACGTCGGTCAAGGCGTCCGGGGAGGAGTTCGCCTTCGGCGACGACAAGACGTTCTTCGTGCGCGTCAAGGCCAGACTTGACGGAACGACCGACTTGCGGCAGCTCCTCATCGGCGACTGCGAGGAGCACGAGTACGCCTACCAGATGTTCGCGAGCTACGCCGTGTGGTTCTCGACGCGTGACTATGCGGGGCGCTACCTCGACGTAAAGCAGGCGAAACACAAGGAAGGCCGCGAGTACACGTTCACCGGCATACGCACGCCGACGCGCCTGCTCCTTTCGGTCGACGGATGCGTTCCAAAGGTCAGCGTGCCGCGCGGCAGGGTCCTTGCCGTGAATCGCCTGCGTCGCTTCGTCGTCGGGCGAGGGCTAAAGAGCGGGGAGAGGGTCGTGAAGGCCGAAGTCGGCACAGGCTGGCCTGACGACGTGCCCAAGTTCAAGACGAGGGAGGACCTGTTCAAATGAAAAGTGCAAAGTGCAGAGTTGTGAGTGGAAAGTGGAGGACGGCGAGTCGCCTCTCGCTGCTGTTGGCTTGTTGTCAGTGTCTTGCAGCGCAGCCCGCAAGCTCCACCGCTCCCAGCTCCACCACTCCCAGCTCTTTCGACGTCGTCGCGCTCGTGGACTCGCTCGACTTCGCCAAGGACTACGACATCGAGACGAAGACCGGGACGGTGCAGGTTCTCGAGCACGTGCTGCGCACGCACTCCAACGACATCTGGTGGCGCGACAAGGGCGGCGGCCGCATGCGCTATCCGAGCGAATGCGAAATGTGGCAGTATTCGGAGGCTCCGTTCGACAAGAAGCGCCTGCCGAGCGAGGACATCTACGGCTACCTTCGCCTCGAGTCGCCGCGGGGGAACGAGTTCCCCGTCGTGCGCGACGAGTGCAGGAGGCGCGGGCTCGGCTTCGGCATCCACACGACCATCGAGGAGAACCACTGGTATTCGCCGCTTGCGTCGAACTGGACGCTTGCGCACCCGGAGTACTGGGGCTGCACGCGCGACGGCGAGCCATGGATGGGATGCTGCTCGATCATGTGGCCGCAGGTCGTCGAGCACAAGCTGAAGATGCTCGACGAGCGGCTCGCGATGAAGCCGCAGAAGATCATGCTCGACTTCTGGCGCAACGGCGCGTGGTCGTATGCGAGGGAGTACTCGGCACCCGCGCTCGCAGAGTGGAAGAAGCTCTACGGCGACGAGCCTGTCCCGGAGGCGTCCGACCCTCGCTGGCAGAAGATGGTCGGCGCACATTTCGACGACTACCTGAGGAAGTTCTCCGCGAAGTGCCGCGCGGCCGGCGTCGAGTTTGTAGGCGGTTTCGTGGGCGTCGACGACAAGGACGACGCGTCGCTTCGGTCGAGGTACTGCGGGTTGGGCTGGCGGCATCTCGCCAGAGAGGGGGTCTTTGACGCCGTGTACGTCATGAGCGTCGCATACGACCCGAAGGATCCGTTCGGGTCGACGGAGCGCATCTACAGCAGCGTCATGGCGACCTGCGGAAAGACTAAGGTCTACTTCCCCCTCGCCTCCTACAACTTCGAGAAGTGCAGCTACGGGGAATATGCCAAGCTCGCCGGCATCTCGCGGGCCGACGCGGCGAAGCGCCTCGTGAAGATCGCGATGGACGCCGGGGCACGCGGAGTGGTGCTTGAGTGCGTGGACTACGGCAACTACACGCCCGACGTGTGCGCCGCCATCGCAGAGGCGCTGAAGTGAATCTCAATGTTAATCGCAGGGAGAACGACAGAGATGAACAATGAACTGGCGGTGCCGAATGGCGCGTGCTTCAAGGGCATGTCGGGGGCGTACTGCGCCTTGTACACGCCTTTCAAGAAGGACGGATCGCTCAACGAGGAGATGATCGAAAAGGTCGTCGACTACGGAATCTCGCATGGACTCAGGGGCTTCTACATCACGGGCTCCACCGGCGAGGGGTTCCTGCTCTCCAGCGACGAGCGCAAGCGCGTGTATGCGCGCGCGGCCAAGGCCTCGGGGGGGCGCGCCAAGCTGATCGCGCACGTCGGGTGCCTTTCGACGGACGACGCGGTGGAGCTCGCCAGGGGCGCGGCAAAGGCCGGCGTCGACTGGGTGAGCTCCGTCGCTCCTGTTTACTTCGGGCAGAACTTCGACGCTGCGTTCGACCACTACAAGAAGATATCGTCCGCGACAGACCTGCCGTTCATGATCTATTCGCTCGGCGCCGACATCGTGCCCGACCGCGACGCGAAGTTCTTCGACCTGAAGAACGTGAAGGGCATGAAGTACACGAACTACAAGTACTGGACGGTGCAGGGGCTCAAGAACAGGCTCTCCAAGGAGGTGATCTTCTTCGCCGGGGCGGACGAGCAGGTGCTCCCGGCCCTTGCGACGGGAGTCTTCTCCGGATGCATCGGCTCTTCGCAGAACGTGATCCCCGCGCATTTCGCGGAGATATGCCGCCTTGCGGCGGAGAACGACTTCGCGGCCGCGGCGAAGCTGCAGGACGAAGTGGTGAAGTTCGTGGAACTTCTGATCGCTAAGCCCAACGGCTCATGGCACAAGAGCATGATGAAGTACATCGGGCTAGACTGCGGCGAGGGCCGAGCCCCGAACGGGCGTCCGCTCTCCAGGGCCGAGCTCAAGGACCTCTTCGCGCGCCTCGACGCGCTCGGCTTCGTGAAGCGCAACGACGCCAGAAAGTAGCTTTGCCATGGGCGCGGACGCTTTCAAGGCCGGATTTGCGCGCGTGGACATCACGCCGCCGCTCGGCACGCCGATCGTCGGGTACTTCGAGGAACGCCGCGCGAAGGGCGTGCTGGACGGCCTGGAGGCGAACGCCGTCGCGATTTCGGACGGAGGGAACGCCGCTGTGCTCGTCGCCGCGGACCTTCTTGGAATCGAGGGCGTCGCCTTTGGCGCGTCCCTGAGGAAGCGCATCGCGGCATCTGCGGGCGTCGACGCCGACGCGGTGTACGTCCACTGCACGCATACCCACACCGGCCCTGGCGCCGGCAAGGCGGACCGGGGCCGCACGAAAATATTCGACGGCACCGACTTCTACAACGAGCTCCTTGCGTCGCGCCTTGCGGACGCCGCGCGGCTCGCGGTCGAGGACCTCGCGCCTGCGGCGCTTGCCGTCGGGCGCGGCGAGGCGAAGAGAATATCGTTTCTGCGCCGCTACAGGATGAAGGACGGCTCCATCCGGACGAATCCCGGCGTCGGCAACCCCGGCATAGCGGAGCCTCTTGGCAGCCTTGACGAGACGGTGAGGGTGCTCCGGATCGGGCGTCGGGGGAAATGTGACATCGCGGTGGTGAATTTCGCGACGCATCCCGACGTCGTGGGCGGAGAGCTGGTTTCCGGCGACTGGCCCGCGATGGCGCGCCGGACGTTCGAGCGCGCCGAGCCGGGCGCGCGCTGCGTCTTCTTCAACGGCGCGCAGGGCGACGTCAACCACGTCTGCATCGACCCCGGGCCGGGCGAGCTCGAAGGGCTTCACCCAGATTTCGACGGCGTGGGCCGCGGGTGCGAACACGCCCGCCACATGGGCCGCGTCGTCGCGGCGGCTGCGCTTTCCGCATGGGGCAAGTGCGCGCCGGTCGAGGGCGGCCAGATTCGCTTCGGCATCGGCGTTGTGGGCGTGCCGTCGCAGATGCCGGACGTGCGGAGCCTTCCCGGCGCGCGCAGGCTGGCGAGGCTTCACCGTGCCGGACGGGACGACGAGATCCCGTTCAGGGACATGGAGCTTACGACTGCCGTCGCAGAGGCTGAGCGGATGCTTCTTCTCGAGCACGGTCCGAAGACGTTTCGGCTTCCCGTCTCGCTGGTGGCCATCGGCCGCGACATCGCCTTCGTAGGAATCCCTGGCGAGCCGTTTTCCGACATCGGCCGCGCGATACGGCAGGCGTCGCCGTTCGCGACCACGATATGCACCTGCCTCACCAACGCGTCGTGCGGGTACTTCCCCGTGCCATCCGCGTACGCGGAGGGCGGATACGAGGCGCGTTCCTCGATTTTCTCCTCCTCTGTCGCAGACAGGCTCGTGAAGGGCGCCGTCGCTCTGCTGGGCCGAGCTGCCGGTGCCATTGGCGAAAGTGATTTTGAATGAATGAACAGGCTATGGCCTCGGCAAGTGCTTTCCGAGGACGATCGGAATCGCCTCCGCCCGGTCTTGTTGCAATATCAGAGACCTAGGATGTTGCGTGCCACGCCCCAGGCGATGGCGGCGAAGAACACGATCCAGCCTAGGCCGGGCACGGCCAACTGTATGCGCGGGAAGGCAAACAGCACGGCCAGCAGCGGCATTCCGATTATGAAGGCCGGAGAAATGCTCCAGGCCTCTGCAAACCTCATGTGCAGCAGCGCGTGGGCGGCGCGGAGAGTCCCGCACCCTGGGCACTTGTAGCCGGTGAGCAAGAGAAGAGGGCGAGCCGATTTCCGATATTGACATCGACGGCATCTACTCGGAGAACTGCCACTCCGCAGTACGTCTCCTCTCCACTGGCGGCCCAGTTCGACGCATCAGCATCCGCAACATCCACGGCACCTTCTACCGCTACGCCGTGGGCATCACCCATTTCTTCAACACGGACCGTCGCGGCTCGTTTGACACAATCTCGATAGCTGACTGTCATGTGGCGAAGGTTGCTCATCCCGAGGACATCGGCTACGACATGCCGCGCATGCCGGTGGTGTTCGTGGACTGGAAGCTGAACATCGGCTCGCTCATCGTCTCCAACCTCACGCGCGAAGAGACGCAAAGCGCCGTGGAACCGACGATCGCAATCTACCCTGAGACGAGAATCGGACGGCTGACGGTACGCGACATAGGGTGCTACCTCGCCAATTTCGGCGGCGCGGCGATTCTCGTCGCCCTGTTTCGGAAAGGCATAGATTTGGTCTGGACTATCTGGTTCGTCGTGATTATCACCATCTTTGCGCTTTGCATAGGCCTCAAGGCGATTCCATTCAGCCCCTGGGTTCCAAGCATGCAGAAGCTGCTGATTGTGTCGTTCGCCATCTGGTCTGGCTGGATTGCCTGGCGGATGGCCAAGAATGATTCGGGGCCGACGGCGGAAGGGCTAGATGGATGAAGCGGACTAGGTATAGATAGGCGAAGATACGCGGGGCGTACAGGCTCTCGCGCAGGAGCATCGCGCGGATCGTCGCGGCGATTTCCACCGCGCTTTTGGCCTTTCATACCGCGACCTCCGCTCTCACTCCCGCCGCGAAGCGCTTAGGCGACTGTATATGAGCGCTGTTTTAAGCGTTTCACCGGCAAATTAAAAAAATTAAATTTTTTAAAAATACCCCCTTGCGCCTTGGTGGGGGAAAGTGTATAATAGTGTCACAAAATGTCAAAGGAGGGCAAACAGAGTGTCGCGGAGTCGACTGGGGCTGGAAAAGGCGGTTTTGTAGGCCGTTACGACCATGCTCTGGATCCCAAGAAGCGTTTCACCATTCCCAGCGAATGGCGAGACCTCATGGGCAATCCCAAGTTCGTCTACGTGATGCCCGACCCGGTGGAAAGATGTGTCAACATCATCCCGACGGTTGAGATGGACGCCCGTCTCGAGAAACTCAGGGAGAAGGCGCTCTTTGATCCGGCGCTGCGTCCTGTGCTTCAGAAGATAGGCGCCAGCTCCGAGATGCCCGCCGTTGACGTTCAAGGCCGTATCCGCATCAGCGACAAGCTCCTTCGGTTTGCGAACCTGACGACGACTGTCGCGATGCAGGGTGCGGTCCGCACCATTCAACTGTGGGATCCGGCGGCGCTTCCGCCGGCGGACGCGGTCGACCAGACCGGTCTGCGCGAAGCGCTGGCCGTTGCTGGCTTCTGACGGGGGATGCGGAAAATGGACGGCCATGTTCCTGTTCTTCTGGAGGAGTCGATGGAGGCCCTGGCCGTGAAGCCAGGCGGTCGCTATGTAGACGGGACGTTCGGCCGCGGCGGGCACGCGCGCGAGATCGTCCGCCGCGGTGGCGAGGTGCTGGGGATAGACCGCGACGACGAGGCGGTTGCCGCTGCGGGCGGGATGCGAGTCGTCCACGGGCGGCACGGGGACGTAAGGGAGATTGCAAATGAAAACGGCTGGCAGGAAGTCGATGGGATACTACTGGACCTTGGTGTGTCAAGTCCTCAGCTGGATGATGCCGGACGGGGCTTCAGCTTTATGCGCGAGGGACCCCTTGACATGCGGATGGACCGCTCGCGCGGAGTCAGCGCGGCAGACCTCGTGAACGGGGCCGGCGAGGCGGAGCTTGAGGCGATCTTCCGCGACCTCGGCGAGGAGCCTTGCGCGCGGCGGATCGCGCGGGCCATCGTGCGCAGGCGCGGGTTCTCGACGACGACCGAGCTTGCCGACTTCGTGGAGCGCATGGCCGGGGGGCGCTGCGGCGCGCACCATCCGGCGACGCGCGTGTTCCAGGCGCTGCGCATGGCGGTGAACGACGAGCTGGGCGAGCTGGGGCGGGCGCTTGAGGGCGGGCTCCAGCTGCTGCGCCCCGGCGGGCGGTTCGCGGTGATTGCATTCGAGAGCCTGAGCGACAGGATGGTCAAGCGGTTCTTCGCCGCGCACGTCGGGCGCATGAGGTCGCTGCAGCAGGGCGGCGAGGAGTGGGTGGGAGAGCTGCCGCGGGCGAGGGCCGTCACGGGGCGTGCGGTCATGGCCGGCCGCAGGGAAAGGGATTTGAATCCACGGTCGCGCAGCGCGCGGCTGAGGGCAATAGAAAGGGGGCGTGTCTGACATGAGGAAGAACAGGAAGGTTCCGAAAAGGCTCACCGTCGTGGCCGCGAACACCATGCGCGTCGGGGCGATACTCCTGCTGGCGTTCGTGATGGTCATCCTCAACCTCCTTGCGTCGTCCAGCTGCAGCCATCTGCTGAAGCGCAAGGGCGAGATGGAGCGCGAGATCGCGAGCCTTGACAACGACCAGCGGCGCGAGGCGACGAGCTGGGAGCAGATGACAACGCCCGATCGCGTGGAGCAGGCCCTGATCTGCCACGGGCTTGCCATGAAGCTGCCGCGTCCTGACCAGACTGTCCGCATGCGCTCCGACGGAACGCCGTATCCCGGCCAGCTCGCCCTGTCCAAGGTGAAGCGCCGCATGGACATGGCCGCGACGACGGTCTCGAGGCAGCCCGCGCAAAGGGTGCGCCGCCGCAGCATCCGCTGAGTGCTTCCATGCCAATGCGCGGCGAGAATTGGCGCTTTTGGGTTCCAGTCGCGTTGCTGGCGGGGTTCGCCGTATATTCGACCCAGAAGCTCGTTCGCTGCCACATAGACCCTAAGGTCGACGCCCCCGACTACCTGTTCAAGAAGACGATTCCGGCGCGCAGGGGGTCGATATACTCGTGCTACGGGAAGAGCTATCCGTTCGTGAAGTCGGTTCCGTTCTGGGAGTACAGCCTCGACCCGGTGTCGCTCACGAACTGCGTGGTCCAGCGCAAGGGCGAGCCCCAGCGCCCGCGGAATGCGATCGTGAAGACCATAGCCGACGCGCTCGGCCTCGACTACCGCCGCGTGCTTGCAATGGCGGACGCCAAGCCCAAGAGCGGATACCGAAGCCAGCCGCTCGGGCTTTCCTCCGACCCCAAGGTGTACCGCACGCTGGCCGACTCCACGCTTGTCGCCGGAGTCGCCATCCAGGACAGGCAGGTGCGCCAGTACATCCACGGGCGGCGGCTTTCGCACGTCCTGGGCAGCGTAAATGCCGAGTACGTCGGCTCCGCCGGCATAGAGCTGCGCTTCGACAAGGAGCTGACGGGCACCCCCGGCACGATACAGGGCATGCGCGACGCGCGGCGGCGCGAGCTCTACGACAGGCGCAAGGTGTCCATCGACCCGATACCGGGGGCCGACGTCTACCTGACGATTGACCACAACATACAGTTCGAGGTGGAGGACGCGCTCAAGTGGGGCGTGCGCGAGTTCGGCGCAGGCTCTGGCTGGTGCATCGTGATGGATTCGCGCACTGGCGCAGTGCTTGCGATGGCGTCGCTGCCCGACTTCGAGCCGCTCAGGTACGGGCGCACCCCCGACAACGACAAGATAAACCGAGCCATAGGCTTCAACTACGAGCCCGGCTCCGTGATGAAGACGCTCACCGTCGCCGCCGCGATCGACTGCGGCCTCGTCAGCCCCGGCACGCCCTACCGCACCAACCGCGACGACCAGAACTACTACCGCCTGCCGGGCGACGGTTCGCACGTCTGGGAGCCCACGATGACGATCCGCGACGCCATCGTCCACTCGTCCAACATCGTCGTCGGCAAGCTCGGCTACGACATGAAGCCGAAGCGGCTCTACGCCTACTTCCGCAAGTTCGGCCTCGGAGAGAAGACCGGCATAGAGCTGCCCGGCGAGGAGTACGGCATCCTGCCCGACCCCGGCAAGAAGATGTGGGACAAGGCGTCGTGGTCTCGCGCCGCGATCGGCCAGTTCGTGGCCGTCACGGGCATCCAGCTGATAAGCGCCTACCAGGCGATAGCGAACGACGGGATGCGCATGAAGCCGTACATCGTGGACAAGGTGGTCGCCTCCGACGGCAAGGAGATATACCGCCACGCCCCGGCTTCGGCCGGCCGCGCCATATCCGCGCGGACCGCGCACACGATGCGCGACATCATGCTCGACGTCGCCTCGCCGAAGGGAACGGCCCGCCGCGCCGCGATCCGCGGCTACTCCGTCGCCGGCAAGACTGGGACGGCGCAGAAGCACCTGCCGGGCATCAAGGGCTATGCCCCGGGGCTCTACCGCGCGTCCTTCTGCGGGATCGTGCCGGCCTCCGACCCGCGGCTCGTGGTCCTCGTCACGCTCGACTTCGACGCGCGGACGAAGTTCCACCAGGGCGGCAACTCGGCCGGGCCCGTGTTCCGCCGCATCGCGACAGGCGCGCTCCGCTATCTGATGATCCACCCGGACCGTCCCGACGAGCTGTCCGACTTCGAGGACGACGACGAGTTCGACCGCATCATGGAGGAGCGCGCGCGGAAGTGCGCGCGGGCGCCCGTTGCGGACGACGACTGAAAAGCGTATAATGTCGTCATCGACCACACGAGAGGAGATATCGACGATGAACGACAAATGGAGGCATCTCGACGCCGCGAAGGAGGCGTCGGAGAAGAAGACGATACGCCAGCTGTTCGACGAGGACCCTGACCGGGCTAAGCGCTTTTCGGTGGAGGCGGCGGGCTGGTTCCTCGACTACTCGAAGAACCGCGTGGACCGGGAGGCGATGAAGTCGCTCGTCAAGCTCGCCGAGGAATCGGGGTTGAAGGACGAGATAGAGCGCATGTTCACGGGCGAGAAGATCAACCGCACCGAGAACCGCGCCGTGCTGCACACCGCCCTCAGGAACTGCGACCCCGCGGCGAAGGTGTTCGTGGACGGCAAGGACGTCATGCCGGACGTTCGCGCCACGCTCGCCCGCATGGGCGATTTCGCGGACCTCGTGAGGACGGGCAAGTGGCGAGGCTACACAGGCAAGCGCATCCGCTACGTGGTCAACATCGGAATCGGCGGCAGCGACCTCGGTCCCGTCATGGCGAACCTCGCGCTTACTCCATACGCGAAGCGCAGCCTTCGCTTCTTCTTCGTCTCCAACGTCGACTCGACCCATCTCGCCGAGACGCTGCGGGCGGTCAAGCCGGCCGAGACGCTCTTCATCGTCGCATCGAAGACGTTCACCACGCAGGAGACGATGTCCAACGCCCTCGCCGCGCGCGAGTGGCTCGTTGGACGGATGCCGGGCGTCAACCCGAATGACGTCGTGTCCAGGCATTTCGTGGCGGTGTCCACGAACGCCGAGGAGGTCTCGAAGTTCGGCATCGACACTGCGAACATGTTCGGCTTCTGGGACTGGGTGGGCGGCCGCTATTCGCTGCCGTCGGCGATCGGCCTTTCGCTGATGATCGCCATCGGCCGCGCCAACTACGCGAAGTTCCTGAAAGGCTACTGGAAGATGGACGTCCACTTCCGCACGGCCAAGTTCGAGAAGAACATGCCCGTGTTGATGGCGCTCCTCGGCATCTTGTATTCGGACGGCTATGGCGCGGAGACGTACTGCTGCCTGCCATACGACCAGTATCTTGCGCGTTTCCCCGCATACCTGCAGCAGATGGACATGGAGTCGAATGGCAAGGGCGTCGGCCGCGACGGCAAGCCCGTGTCCCGCGCAACCGGGCCTATTGCGTGGGGCGAGCCCGGCACCAACGGGCAGCATTCGTTCTACCAGCTCATCCACCAGGGCACGCACCTCATCCCGTGCGACTTCATCGGATGCTGCAGGACGCACAATCCGATCGGCGACCTGCACGACAAGCTGATGGCCAACCTCTTCGCGCAGACGGAGGCGCTCGCGTTCGGCAAGACGGCCGAGCAGTGCCGCGCCGAGGGTGTGCCGGAGGAGCTCGTGCCGTTCAAGACCTTCACGGGGAACCGTCCGACGAACACGCTGCTCTGCAAGGAGCTGACGCCCGAGACGCTCGGGGCGCTCATCGCCCTGTACGAGCACAAGGTGTTCACGCAGGGCGTGATACTGAACATCTACTCGTTCGACCAGTGGGGCGTGCAGCTGGGCAAGGTGCTGGCCAAGGGAGTACTGGCGGATCTCACGGCGAACAAGCCCGCAGGCGTCCACGACGGCTCGACGGCGCAGCTCATAGCCCGCTATCGCGCCGCCGTCGGTCGCTGAACTGTAGTGATGCCTGCGGCGTTGAAGGAATTGTGAAGCTGATCGATCTCTTTCAGAAGGGCGGGCCGATGATGTGGCCCATCCTCGCGCTGTCGATAGTGGGCCTGGCGATACTCGTCTGGAAGGCGCTAGAGTTCCGCGCCGGCCGGCGGGACGGAAGAGGGCTTTCCATCGTCTCGACTATCATCACCGCTGAGCCGATGCTGGGCATCCTCGGAACCGTGACCGGAATCATCCGCACCTTCTCCGCGTTCGACGCCGCCGGCGGCGCGGCGAATCCGCTCTCGGCAACGGCAGGCATCGGCGAGGCGCTGATCACTACGGCGGGCGGGCTCGTGGCCTCGCTCCTGCTGCTCTTCCCGTACAACATCCTGGCGGACAAGGTGGAGGAATGAGGCGCAGGCGCAGGGCGAGGCTCGAACTGACGCCGCTTCTCGACGTCATGTTCCTCGTCCTCGTGTTCTTCATCTACTGCATATTCGACATGGCCGTCCACCGCGGCATGAAGGTGAGCCTGCCGGAGGCCAAGGGGTCGGCGGAGCGCGGCGAGCGCATCGTGGTGACTGTAGGGCCAGACGACTCGGTCGAGTTGAACGGCATTCGCATGTCCCGCGACGAGGCCGTTGCGCGCGTGAAGGCACTCTCCGCCGTCGGCGTGCAGATGCCGGTGCTCGTCTCGGCCGACCGCCGCGCGTCGTTCGGCGCCGGGGTGGAGCTGCTGGCGGCGCTCAAGGAGGCGGGCGTCGACGCCGCCAGCGTACAGGTCTCGGGGAGGCGCGAGTGAAGAACGTCGTCATCGCGGTGATTGTCTCGGTCGCATTCCACGCGCTCCTGGCGGCGACGGTGGCGCTTGGGCTTTCGCCCGGCCATTTGCCGGATGTCGCGGTCTCGTTGGACCTGTCGCGGGTCGAGCTTAGCTTCGCCGAACAGGAGGACGACGCCGCGTCGGCATCCGCGCCTGATGCGCCTGCCGCGTTGCCGCGCGAGGCTGTGCCGGAACCCGCTCCGCCGGAGCGGACTGCCCCGGCGGACAGGGCGGCATGGCCGGAAGCCCCGGCCGCGCC
>JAFRBA010000036.1 GCA_017405115.1 Kiritimatiellia bacterium | reverse complement strand
CTGCTGCAGCCCCTGGCCGAGGCGCTGCGCGTCGCCGCCGCGGAGGTCCGCTGCTGCTCCAGATGCGGTGCCTTCACGACGACGGACCGCGACCCCTGCGACCTCTGCTCCGACGCCACGCGGGACGGCGGGCGGGTTTGCGTGGTGGAGGACCCCGCCGACATAATCTCGATAGAGGCTTCTGGGGCGTTCCGCGGCCGCTATCACGCGCTTGGAGGGAAACTCGCGCCCGCTCGCCACGTCGGCCCGGGGCGCCTGCGCCTCGCCGAGCTGCAGGACCGCGTGGTGCGCGAAGGCTTCTCCGAGGTGCTTCTGGCGCTCTCGACCGACATGGACGGCGACGCGACTGCAGGCTACATAGCCGAGATGCTTAAGGGGACCGGCGCCAAGGTGACGCGGCTGGCGTTCGGGCTTCCGACAGACTCGGGCGTCGCCTACTCCGACCCGCTCACGCTCAAGCGCGCCATCAACGGGCGCCAGCCTTTAAATTTGGTATAATATCGTCCACCATGTCTGAGATAAGAGTTCGCTTCGCTCCTTCCCCCACCGGGAAGGTGCACATCGGCAACATACGCGCAGTCATCTACAACTGGCTGTATGCCCGCCACACAGGCGGAAAGTTCCTCCTCCGCGTCGAGGACTCCGACCTCGAGCGTTCCACGCCCGAGGCCATAGCGGTGCTCTTCGACTGCATGAAATGGCTCGGCCTCGACTGGGACGAAGAGGTCTTCTACCAGACGAAGAACGTCAGGCGCCACCTCGAGGTCGTGGACCAGCTGCTCGCCGGCGGCCACGCCTACAAGGTGGAGAAGACGTCGCGGGACGGCAAGACGGGCGTCGTCACCATGTTCAGGATGCCCAAGGAGGGCGTCATCGAGTTCGACGACATCGTCAAGGGCCACATGGCGAAGAAGGCGGAGGACATCCAGGACTTCGCGATCGTCCGGTCCGACGGCTCCCCGATCTTCCACATCGCGAACGTGGTGGACGACATCGACCAGCGCGTCACGCACATCATCCGCGGCGACGACCACGTGGAGAACACGTTCAAGCACATCTGCATCTTCAGGGCGCTCGGCGCGGAGGTGCCGAAGTACGGCCACCTCTCCATGATCGTCAACGCGCAGGGCAAGCCGTACTCGAAGCGCGACGGCGCGGCGTTCGTTGGGGAGTACAGGGAGCAGGGCTACCTGCCCGAGGCGCTCTTCAACTACCTGCTGCTCCTCGGCTGGAATCCTGGCGACGACCGCGAGGTGCTCACGCGCGAGGAGATGGTCGAGCTCTTCGACCTGGAGAAGGTGCATGTCACAGCCGCGAAGTTCGACCCCAAGAAGCTTCTGTGGATGAACGGCGAGTACATCAAGAAGATACCGGCCGACGAGTTTGTCGAAGAGGTCAAGAGCCGCGTCTCATGTCTCTCGTCTCTCGTCCCCGGCCATGACGCCAACTGGTGGAGATACCTTTGCTCCCAGCTGCAGCCGCGCACGAAGTTCCTCAACGACATACCGGCGATGGCGAAGTGCTTCGTCTCGGACGACTTCCCGTTTGACGAGAAGGCCGTCGAGAAGCGGCTTAGGAAGCCGGGCGTGAAGGCGCTGCTGCTCGACCTAGCCGAGAGGTTCTCGAAAGTTGCCGACTGGACCGCGCCGGCGCTCGAGGAGGTGGTGAAGGAGCTTTCGCAGGGCAACGGCATGGGGCCGTGGGTGCATCCGATCCGCGTCGCCGTCTCGGGCCGCGGCGAGGGCATCGGCCTCTTCGAGATGCTCCAGCTGCTCGGCAGGGAGAGAACGCTCGCGCGTCTGCGTCATGCGGCAGAGACATTGGCGTCGGAGTGATGGATTCGCTTCTAGATGATGACAGGCGAGACTTGCGAGACCGGCGCGACTGGCGCTTGGACTGGCGCGACTGGCGGGGTTTGCGCAACTGGTGCCTGTCTCGCCAGCCCCGCCCGTCCCGCAAGTCATAAGATCCTAAGTCGGAAATGCCAAGGAAAAGCAATGAAGACCCTGCTGGTGGGATACAGGGCGGCGGACCTCTTTGAGAGGGGAAGGCACGGAAAACGGTCGACGGCGAGCTGGCTCGACGGCGACGTGGTCTGCCACACCCTCGACATCTACGACCGCCACGCGATAGAGAAGACGCACCACGCCAGGGCGATATGCTCCGCGCATCTTCCCGAGGGGCCGTGGGACCTCGTGAAGTTCAGGACCGGCCCCAAGCTGATGTCGGGCGAGCTTGCCCTCAGCCTTCTTCAGGAGATCCACCAGCTCGGGCCCGCGCGATTCGAACTCGACTTCGTGGGGCGCGAGCGCGACAAAAACGACTTCCTCGCCAAGATAAGGGACGACCCCGGCCGCGTCCGCGACTTCTCGGCGAGGTGGAAGGCATCCGTGCCGGGCGTGGAGCCCGTGGAGTTCACGAGCGTTCCGGGATGCTTCTGCCACCGCCGTCTGGACGAGGGCGGCCTTGCCCTTGCGGAGGTCGTCTCGCGCGAGCTGAAGGAGAAGGGCGGCGCCGGCCTGCGGCTCCTCGACATGGGCTGCGGCTGCGGCCTCGTCGGCTTCCTCGTCGCCAAGGCGGTGCCGGGGGTCTCTCTCGTCATGGTCGATTCGCACTCGCGCGCCGTGGAGGCCGCGAACATCAACGCGGCGAACCTGGGCGTCCCGGCGGAGGTGATCCTGTCCGACAACGGGACGCCCGCGCGCATGGACGACACGTTCGACGTCTTCGTCGGGAATCCGCCGTACTACAGCGACTACAGGATTGCGGACGTGTTCCTCGAGACCGCGAAGCGTGCGCTGAAGCCCGGCGGAGTCTGCTACACGGTCTGCAAGAACGCAGCGGGCCTCGAGCCGGTGCAGCGCAGGTATTTTCCAGATGTTGGAACAACAAAACGCCGCGGCTACGCGGTGCTTAAGTCGGAGGCGCGGCAGGCACGCCGCCAATGAAGGGGAGGATGGAAATGCTAAGAGGCAAGTACCATGTATGCGACGCGTTCGGGATTCCGATCTACATAGAGCTGTCGTTCATATTTCTGCTGCTGCTCTTCGTGATGGACTTCGGCTCCTTCACGTTCGGAGTCGCCGCGGCGCTCGCGCTGGCGATTTCGGTGACGCTGCACGAGCTCGGGCACGCGCTGACGGCGCGTGCGTTCGGCTACCGCACGCGCGACATTACGCTTTCGCTCCTCGGCGGATGCGCGTCGCTCATAGCGCTGCCGCGCAAGGCCTGGCAGGAGTTCGTGACCGCGCTGGCCGGCCCCCTGGTCTCGTTCTCGATCTCCGGGGCCATCCTGCTCCTTGACGTCTTCGGCGTGACGGTGCCGAATGCGTGGCTGCGCAACGTCCTTGCGTACACGTTCTGGATGAACATAATGCTCGGAGCATTCAACCTGCTGCCTGGCTTCCCGATGGACGGCGGAAGGATATTCCGCTCATTCATGTGCGCGTTCCTCACGCGCGCGAAGGCGACTCTCGTGGCAATGTGGGTGGGGCGGGCCTTCGCGATCCTGCTAGGCCTTCGAGGCCTGCGCTCGATCTTCACGAACGGCGGCTGGGGTTTCATCTCGATCCTCATCGCCTGGATGATATGGCGGGAAGGCTGGCGCGAGTACCAGATGGCGCTCGCGGAGGATGACTTCCGCCGCTGGACGCAGGACGACTTCGACGCCCGCGTCTCGCCGCCGCCCTACGACCGGTAGCCGACGAATCTCGCCGCAAGTGGCGGATATTTCGCGAGGTACGAAAGGTCTCACTATAGACGCATATGCAACTATTATGATATAATATTCGCCACACGGGATTGAAAAAAGGCTGTTATGGTATTAGGAACGATAGACGAACTTCTAAAAGACATTGGTTCAATGCTAAAGCGCGCACGGCTATATCGCAACCTTTCGCAGAAAGTCGTTGCGGAGCGCAGCGGCATTTCACAAAGCGCACTCAAGAACCTTGAGTGTGGCAATGGAGCAACTCTGCGGACTTTTGTACAGGTTTGCCGAACGCTGGGGAAAGACGAATGGATTCTGACCCTTGGACCGGCAGACGCAGTGTCAATCAAGGACTACGCGAAGCGCCACGGCATGCCGCGGCTGCGCGCGAGCAGACGGCAAAAGGAGAAGTGACGATGTACTCCCATGTAAGCGCTATTGAGGTTTCCATCTGGGGGCAGCACGTCGGGACGATTGTGCCAAAGACGGCAACCCACTACCGATTCGAGTATGACGACGCGTTTCTGCATTCCGGAATCCAAATCGCCCCTCTGGAAATGCCTCTTGGAGCTGGGGAGTTCTCGTTTACAAACCGCCCTGCGTCTGCGTTCTACGGACTTCCCGCCGTCTTCGCAGACTCCCTTCCCGACTCCTTCGGCAACAGCGTCATTGACGCATGGATGGAGCAGCAGAACGTATCAAGCAACTCCGTAACCGCACTCGACAGGCTTGCATACGTAGGCTCGCGCGCCATGGGCGCGCTCGAGTATGCTCCTCAGCGAGGCCCGAGAAGAGAGCAGAATCTTTCCATGCAGAAGAGGAGGATTGTGGAGCAGTCCCGCCTTGTGCTGAACCACAGACTCGAGAAAATGTCGGGTGCTCCTGCGCTAAGGGAGATATTCCGCGTAGGAACCTCCGCAGGCGGTGCACAGGCGAAGGCGGTCGTCGGCTGGAACCCGAAGACAGACAAGTTCTGCATCCCAAGCGATACAATGCCAGACGGCTTCGAGCATTGGATTGTCAAGATCTCCCCCGAAGAGAGACCTTATCTTGGCATTGCGGAATTCCGCACCTACGAACTCGCCAGCGCCTGCGGGATAAACATTAGCGAATCACGACTCTACGAATTGGACGGCGTCAAGCACTTCATGACGCGGCGTTTCGACAGAGACGGATCAAAACGGCATCACATACTGACGTTCAGGGCAATGCGCATGCTGCCTCCGGACGTATCGCTCGAAATGAACTCCTACGGACAGTTGTTTGAGACGATAGTCGCCTTGGGAATCGGATACGAAACTCTCGAGGAAATGTTCCGCAGAATGGCATTCAACGTCTACTCCGACGAGACGGACGACCACTCAAAGAACTTCTCTTTCATGCTGAAGGCAGGAGGAACATGGCAGCTCGCCCCAGCATACGACCTCACCGGCGGTGTGCCGCCCGAAGCGCCAGAGGGAGACGCAAGGCGGGACTGGACCAACTGTCACGCCATGAGCATCAACGGCAAGCAGTCCAACATCACGGACGAAGACCTGCTTGCCGTTGCCGACCGCTACTCCATTGGCGGTGCAAGTCGAATTCTGAAAGAAATCCGCAAGAATTTTGTATCGGGCCAACAAGGTTTACAGAAGATGTAGCAAAGAAGGCCCCGCGAAGCGGCTGTTTCATGGCGGTCTGCGGAACAGTCGCGGCAAATGCACACATAGAAAACTCCCCGTGGTTAATAGAGTATTTATGCGAGAGGTTTTGCAACTGGCTCCTATGTGATTTTTCTGCTGAACCAAAAGTTTCCGTTTGGGTATTTATTAATAGTGTGTCAGTAGCAGAAGTTATTAGAAAAGACCCTGAAAACGGGGTGAAAAGGCTGGAATCGGAGTATAAAACCAGCCTTTTGGCCTTTGCGCATCGTTTCTGCGCCGACGAGTCTGATGCTGAGGCGCTTGTATACCGCACGTTTTCAGAGGTTGTGTCTAGCATCGACGGCTACAGCGAACAGTCTGCGTTTTTCGGCTGGATGTGCAAGATTCTCGTTAACTGCCATGCGAAGGATGTCCGCCGAAAGTCGAATTCGACTGTTTTCTACACAGACGAGGTGCCGGACGCGGTCGGCGACGACGCAAAGAGCGTTGAAGAGGCTGTTGACGCCAGTATCCTGCGCGATGCGATTGAGAATCTGCCGCCGGATATGAAGGAGGCCGTGATCCTCAGGTATTTCATGGACCAGCCCGTCCTGAAGATCGCACAGGTGCTGTCGTTGCCGGTCGGCACCGTCAAGTCGCGCCTACACTATGCGCGAGTTCTCCTCGGCAAGCGCCTTGGCGCGAACCTGAAGCAACGCGCCGTCGCAGTCGCCGCGATTGCCGCGTTGCTTCTCATGGCGTCTGCGGCGACGGTGGCGATTGTTTCGGGCGATGGCGCTTCTAGGAAAACTGCCAAGGAGGCTATAGGTAGTTGCAAAACCTACACGAATTCGGTAGGGCGGGCAGACCTCTGCCCTCCGCAGCGACGATGGGTCTCGCTGCCCTACCAACTGACCTATTCTACAAGCTCTAGCCTGTCTAGCCAATCTAACCAAGAATCTACCGAATCTAACCAAGAAGGAGAAGGCAAAATGAACGCAACCACAGCAATGAAGTCGGCCATGTTTGCCGCTGCGCTTGGCGCGACTGCGACGGCATCGGCCGGAAACACCTGTACGTGGATCGGCGGCGGAAGCGACAACAAGTGGTCCACTCCGCAGAACTGGCAAGGCGAAGTTGTGCCGACGGACGGTAATGGCGACGTTGTTGTAATAAACAACTCGACGGCAAACGCCGAAATTTTCAACGACTATGAAAACATTGCCATCGCTTCACTGAAGTTCGCAGGTTCCGCCACATGTGTGCTTACGGGCGAGACGTTCAAGGTGTCGGGCGCTGTGTCGGCTACCTCGTCGCAGAGCATAATCTACAATGACATCATTGTGACGGGAACTTCGGAGGCATCATGGAACTTTGGTCCGGCGGCGACCGGCTCATCGTCAACGTCCGGGCAATGTTCGTTCTACGGCGACATCACCATCGAATCGCAGAAAACGATAAAGCTTGGCGGACGAGCCACTTCAAAGTTCTACGGCACCATTTCCGGTGCTAACGCCACGATTGTCGATGGTGCGCAGACATGGGCGCAGGGCGGCGCCGTGTACTTCTACGGACCGCTCAAGGTGGCGGCGGTGAAGGCCTTGAACAATGGAACCATGTCCCTCCCTTACTATTTCGGATCCTCCGAGAACGAATGGACGGTGCTCGAAATCGGCTGGCCCCAGTTCTATTGCCTCGAAGAAGGTGTATTGCCCGAGACGACGGTTCTTGGTTTCAACACCACGATCCAGGCCGGAACAGGCAGCGGCAACCGTATCTTGAACCTGTACAACAAGAACCAGATAATAGACCGCATTGCGGGACCGGTGCTGCCGGCCAACAAAGACTACTATTACGTGCGTTCCATAAATTCCTCCACAGCCGAGCCGACCCGTCTTACGCTGAAGGCGACAGCGGATGCGACGACATACGCGCGCATACAGGACGCGATATCCCTCGTATACGCTCCGGCGGGCGACTGCAAGCAGACGTTCATGAACAGGGCACACCAGACTTCGGGCGACATCATCGTCTCGAACGGCACGTTCCGCGTTGCCGGGACGTCGTCGTTCGCGAACGTGAAGCGCATCGTCGTGGCGGACGGGGCGACGTTCGAGCTTGCGACCGAGGCTGCGAATGCGCTCGCCGGCGTCACGAACATACTCCTTGGCGCAGGTGCGCACTTCGCAATCGCCGCGTCCGCCGCTACGCCGTTCACGGCGTCCGCCGTCACGCTCGAGGCGGATTCGACGGCGACGTTCGACCTGCCGGAGGATGCGAACTACCTGTTTGCGTCCGTTGTCGTGGACGGCGTTCCGCTCGACGGCGACACGTACACGGGCGGCGTAGCGCCTTTTTCCGGGACGGGCGAGATCACCGTGCCGGACGTGGAGAGGCCGACCGTGGAGGCGACCTGGAATGGCAATGGCGCGGACGACGGCATAGCGACGGAAGGGAACTGGGCGGGCGGCGCGACCCCGGCGCTGAAGACCGGTTCGCTTCTGCCGCTCTTCGCGTCCGGCGGCTCGCAGGCCCTCGTCGACCGCGCCCTCGACTTCAAGGGACTGCACTTCGGCGGCGAAGCCGCGTCGTTCTCTCTCGTCTCCAATTCGCCGTCGGCGTCGCTGGCTCTGCGCCAATCTGGCATCGTGGTCGATGCGTCGCACACGGCGACTGTCGACGTGCCGGTGAAGGTGAAGAGCGACCAGACATGGACGATTGGCGCAGGTTCGACGCTGCGGCTGAAGTCCCATGCAGACATGACGGCCGCATATGCCGTGACGGTTGCCGGCTCTGGAGCGACATCTGGATCTGACGCATCGGAGCGGCTGACGAGTGTCTTGCAGCTTGATGAGGAGAACGGCTTTATCGGCAACTTCTCGGTCAGTGGTGCAAGAGTTAACGTCTATTCAACGACGAACGCGTTCGGTCCGGCTGGCGACGGTGTCGTCACATTGGCGAATTCACAGCTTATTCTGCTTGGAGGCGTAATTGAAAGACCAGTCACGCTCAGTGGGCAGAACAACAAGTACTACTGGTTCAGCGTACACGGCACCAACGTCCTAACAAAGCCCTTTGTGCATACGTCAGGCGCGTACTGGAGGCCAATGTTCAACAGCGGCTCGCGCTTTGTGGCAGAAGACGGTGTAACCGTCCACTGCGACGTGATTGTTGCAGGTAGCGGCGAGATAATCGTGCGCGGCAAACCGTGGAAACATACTGAACTGTCGTCCTCAGTTAGCGCATTGGAATTGACGGGCGACGAGACTATGCGTTTCGAGGTGGCTGGAAATGTTATCAGACGGTTTAAGCTCGCTAGCGGATGCAAGGTGCATTTCGGAGTGGACAATCCGTTCAGCGGACAGATCTCCTTGTTCTTCAACAGCGGACGCTCGACAGTTGACCTGCACGGGCATGAGGTTTCGGTCTACGACTTGGTCTCCCTTTCCGGCGGCACGGTGACGAGCGAAACGTCCGGAATGCTGAATCTGGCGGCGCAGAACGCCGTCGTCACAAATACTGCCGTCAAGTTCACGGGCGCGGCGGGATTCGGAATGGCCGGCACCGGGGCGGTCTTCTTCAACGCGGCGATGGAGTCCACGGCTTCGCTTGCCGTCTCGAAGGGGCGGCTTGGCTTTACTGAGAACGGCAGCTGGCGCAATGCTACGAACGTGACGGTGAGCGGAACAGGCCGGCTTGTCGTCGCGAAGGCGAAGACGTTCTCGTCCGATGCGTCGATGGCAATCGCGGACAGCGGCGTCGTAGAGATCCCGGCCGGGACGATGCTGCGCGTCGCGAGCCTGACCGTCGACGGCGAGCCAGTTCCGGCAGGCGTCTACGGTTCGTCGGAGAGTTCCGCCAACAAGACGTACTCTGGCCATTTCGCCGGCGCGGGTTCGCTCGCGGTAGGCAAGTTCGGCTTAATGCTAATCGTGCAATAGGTCTGGATTCTCTATAACATCTAGAACGTCTAGAATGTCTAGCAAGACAAGGAGATGAAAATGTTTAGTGGCATTGCGCTGCTAGCCGCTCTGTCGGCGCTTACAGCCCACGACTTCTGCTACTACCGCTGCACGGGCAGGGGCGAGACGTTTGCGATGCAGACTGCTGCCCTGACCACGAACGCGGCGTCAAGGGCGAAGTTCTGGGCAAAGGTCTCGTCCGACAAAATGCCCGTCATCTACCAGCTGACGTTCCCGAAGAAGAAGGGCTGGAAGCAGAAACTGCCGGAGACGCCGGAGGCGGCGATCAAGGCAATCGACGCGTTCTTCGCGCCGGGCGATGGCGTGGAGCCGTGCCCCGACAGGCTGTTCGCCGTCACGCCGTGCGAGGAGAATGTGACCTGGGACGGGCAGCTCGCCGTGCAGGACGCCATTGCGAAGCACCTGAAGGCGAAGTACGGTGTGAAGACGTACCAGTGGCTTTCCGAGCCGTTGATGCCGACATTGGCCATGCAGGCCGACGGATGGGTGTTTGACGCATACTGCGTGACGGATCCTGTAGCCTTTCGTTCGCATCTTGAGGGTTTCCTCCTGACTGGCGTCCCGGTCGTGCCGTGCCTCTGGGGGAGCGGCAGGTTCTGCAACTACCACAAGGCGAAGACATGGGAGGAGCTGACGCGCTTTACGGTCGAGCGCATGGACATCTGCCGTTCGTTCGACCTGCCGCTCGTGATGTTCTGCGTCGCGGGGAAGATGGGAAGCGCGGGCCTTTGGTTCAAGGATCCCGAGGACGCGGACGAGAAGTCGTACCGCGATGCGTTGAAGGGGTATCTCGCCGCCGTGCCGACGGCGAGTCGTCCGCAGCCGAAGCGGATCCTCAAGAAGTGGCTGGTGGCGGTGCGCGAGGATGGACGTGCGGAGGGGATGGTAGATCTCTGCTCGTTCGGCCTCGTGAGGGAGACGATGTTTGAGGACGTGTGCGCGTGGAGGCTGACGGATCAGGGACTTTCGCTCGTCGGCGCCGAAGAACGGCTAGCCTGGTGGATGTTCTCGTCCGGCAGCATCCGCAAGGGGCGCTACACGTTACGCCACTCGCCTGGCGCGAAAGGTACGTTTGGCGGCGTGCCGCTTTCGGCGGATGGCGTGACGACGATAGAGGCAACGGCCTTTGACGACAAGAAGCTGGTCTTGAATGCATCGGGGCCCATCGTCCTCAAGTCGCTCGAATTCAAGGGTGAGGGCGAGTACAAAGTCGTCGACGTCGGGCTTGACATGGACACGTCGTACGGGCGGACGGACTACCGCCGGATGATTTCGTTCTTCAGCGACGAGGCCAAGCTTGGTGCGAAGAAGGGTCATGTCGAGACGAAGCGCGTCGTTCGCAAAATATCGCTGCCGGGATGCGCCGGCAGGTTCATCGTGGATGCCGCCGTGAAGGCGTATCGCGCCTATGCGTCGTCGGTTTGCATGCGGCTGTCGCTTGACGGGAAGACCCCGATTGCCGAGTCCGCGACAGATCCGGCCAAGCAGGGGGCGCAGAAGCTTTCCATCATCCATCTTCTTCGCGAAGGTGCGGAGTCGGCGTTTCTCGTTTTCGACATCAAGGTCTCGTGTGGCGTCGACATCGGCGGCGTGACGGCCGCAGAGGTCCTGTCCTGCGACTTCAAGTTCCGACCCGAGCACCCGTAGTCAATGACGGCAAACGGCGGTCAGGACGGTTGGCTAGCGGTGGCGATCTTCTTCTCCAGTTCGTCCTTGAACTGGGTGAACTCCGGCGTGTCGGCCGGCTTGTCGTTCCAGTCGATGAATGTCTGCTGGAGGTCCATGAAGAACTTGCGCGTCTCCGCCTTGTCGCCGAAGCGGTATTTGCCGAGGAGGGCCTTCTCCACGACGTCGAACATCGTCTTCTGCCTCGCGACCGGCGTCGAGGCGTCCGTTTCGGAGAAGGCGTTCTGCTGCAGGTACACGGCGTCGAGGAACTCGGCCTTCAGGTAGGTCGTGAAGTCCTCCAGGGACGTTCCCTCCTCGCCGACGACCTTCATCATCTGCGCGACTTCGTTGCCCTTGCGTAGGATGGCGCGGGCGCGCTCGACGCGGTCCTGGTCTATGACCGAGCGGTAGTGGCTCCAGCTCTCGAGAGGGTCGATCGCCGGATAGCGGCGCGCGTCGGACCTTGCGCGCGAGAGGCCGTGGAAGCCGCCTACGACCTTGAGCGTCGCCTGGGTCACCGGTTCGTCGAAGTTGCCGCCTGCGGGCGACACCGTGCCGCCGATCGTAATCGAGCCCGTCTCGCCGTTCCTGAGGCGCACGCGCCCGGCGCGCTCGTAGAACGCCGCGATGCGCGACTCGAGGTACGCCGGGAAGGCCTCTTCTCCGGGTATCTCCTCCAGGCGGCCCGAAAGCTCGCGCATCGCCTGCGCCCAGCGGCTCGTGGAGTCCGCCAGCACCAGGACGTTGAGCCCCTGCTGGCGGAAGTACTCCGCGAGCGTCACCGCCGTGTATACGGACGCCTCGCGCGACGCCACGGGCATCGAAGAGGTGTTGCAGATGATGATGGTCCGCTTCATCAGCGACTGCCCGGTCTTGGGGTCGATGAGCTCCGGGAACTCCTTCAGCGTCTCGACGACTTCGCCGGCGCGCTCGCCGCAGGCGGCGGAGATCACGACGTCGACCTTGGCGTAGCGCGCGGTCGTGTGCTGCAGCACGGTCTTGCCGGCGCCGAAGGGGCCGGGGATGCAGTACGTGCCGCCGACGGCCACGGGGAAGAACGTGTCGATGGTGCGGACGGTGGTCTCGAGCGTCTCGGTCGGCTCCAGGCGCTCGGCGTAGCACTTCACCGGCACCTTCACCGGCCAGCGCTGCAGCATGGCGACCTCCTCGGACTCGCCGTTCTCGCCGGTGAGCGTCGCTATGGCGTCCGTGACGGTGTAGTCGCCGGCTGGCGCTATGGACGCGAGGGTGTGGACGCCCTTGAGCTTGAACGGCGCCATGATCTTGTGGCCCGGCATGGTCTTGCCGTCGAATATGCCCTCGGTCACCCAGCCCAGCACGTCGCCGGCGGCGATGCGGTCCCCGACCTTCGCCGTCGGATGGAAGTCCCACTTCCTGTCGCGCGGGAGGCCCGGCAGGTACATGCCGCGCTGGAGAAAGTAGCTTGCGTCTTTCGATATGCGCCCCGCCTCCTTCGCAAGCTCGGGGAGTGGGTTCTGCATGCCGTCGTAGACCTGCGCCAGCATTCCGGGCCCGAGCTCCGCGAACAGCATGTCGCCGGAGAACTCGACCGGCGTGCCGACCATCAGGTCGGTCGTGGAGTCGAAGACCTGCATGTCGCAGAACCGCCCGCGCACGCGCACGATCTCCGCCATGAGGCGCATGTCGCCGAGGATGGCGTAGCCGACTTCGTTCTGCGCGACCGCGCCTTCGAACGCGACGGTGATCATGTTTCCGTTTACGCCTGTGATCTTTCCTGTAGTAGTCATGGTAAGTTGCCGTTTTACGGTTGTTGTGTGGTTGTCGGGCGCCTTGTCTCCGCGGTGAGCCGTTCAAAGGCGGCGTTTCCCTTTTCCGCCGACATCATGTCGCGCCTCAAGGCGATTCGGAGCCTGAGGGCGTAGGTCGCGAGCGCGCCGCGGCCAAGCGGAGAGGCGGGCGGGGTGAGCTCGCCGGCGGCGTCCCACCACGTCTTGTCCAGAAGCTCCTCGCGGCGCAGCACGTCCTTCTCCTGGAAGCAGGCGAGCACGCGGTTGCGCCAGTAGAGCGAGCATCCCGCCGCGGGACGCCGGAAGTCTGCGCGCCCCGGCGCGCGCGCCTCGGCGATGGCGTTGCGCATCTGCGTCTCGAGGTCGGCCCAGCCGCCCTCGGCTATGCAGCCGAGCACGTTCTCCTCCCCGCCGCAGGCCTCGGCGAACTTCTCCCACGGCATCGGCGCGGGCGCGCCGAAGGCGAGAGACGGGAGGCTCGAGACGATGTAGTCGGTGAACATCTGCCGGACGCCCTAGTCGCGGAGGAGCTTGGCAAGG
This sequence comes from Kiritimatiellia bacterium, assembly GCA_017405115.1. The sequence goes on along the minus strand of JAFRBA010000036.1, from coordinate 1,205 downwards.
TCCGGCCGGAGGCGCTTCGAGAGCTCCCTTGCGATTGCCTCCCCGGTGAAGTCGTGCTCGACGCGCCCGCCGTCCAGACGCACCCTGAAGCCGGTTCCGGCGTCCTTGTCCATCACGACCGTGAAGTCGCCATTGGACGCGAGCTTGGCCTGAAGCGCGGCGACGAGCTTGGGCCCTGCGGATATCTCGCCGGGGCCGACAAGCTCGCGGACGGCCTCGGATGCTAGGCCCGCGGCGGTCGAGTCGTCGGCCAGCGCAAGGTCGACGTCCTTGGCGAGCAGCTTCTCCAGGATGGCGGTAACGGAGTCGCGCACTGATATCATGACGTCGCGCGCCGCCTGGCGGATGGTCTCCTCGGCGCGCCTGGCCGAGTCTGCCGACTCGCGCTCGGCCTCCGCTTTCTCCTTCGAAGCCGCCTCGCGTGCGTCGCTCAGCAGCGTCTCAGCTTCCTTCTTCGCGGCTCCGACGATGCGCGCCGCCTCGGCCTCGGCCTTCTCGACGCCTTCCCGGTTGATCTTCTCGAGTATGCTCTGCAGTTCTTCCATTGCTGCCTGTTCCTTACAAGTTGTTGTCCGTAAATTATATTCTTTTAGGCCGCGGCGGTCAAGTTGGCCTGCGGGCGTTGACCGTTCATTCTGCCATCTGCTATAATACGCGCATGAATACAATGTTGCGTTTCTGTCTGTGCTCGTGTGCGGCCATGGCCTTCTCGCAGGCCGTCCGAGCGGCAACTGTCGAGATACCGGCGCAGGCGTTTGACCCTGGCGGATGGGGGCTCGACGTGCAGTTCATGGACGTCATGGGCTCGCCATACCTGATCGCCCACGGAAAGGGCATCCCCGTCACGGACGCGAAGGCCGTCGTCGACGTGCCGGAGGACGGGGCGTGGCGCGTCTGGGTGCGTGCGCGCAAATGGGTCGACGGGGCGGGCGCGTTCGGCGTCCGGGTCGGCGGCGCCGACTTGAAGAGGCGTTTCGGCGCTTCGCAGCGGGAATGGGCGTGGGAAGACGGCGGCGAGGTGTCCCTGCGCCGCGGCAATGTTGAGGTGCGGCTCGTGGACTCCGACGGGTTCGACGGGCGCTGCGCCGGCGTGGTGCTGGCGAGGGGCGAGGGCGCGCCGACGCTGCCGCTCGCGCCCAAGGGGGACGTCGAGACGGTGGAGGCAGATGTCGTCGTCGTGGGCGGCGGCCTGCCCGGCACGTGCG
>JAFRBA010000035.1 GCA_017405115.1 Kiritimatiellia bacterium | reverse complement strand
GCCGCCAGCCCCGACGGCCGCCGAGCCTCCGCCCGCCCCCGCGGCGCCGCTCCAGCAGGCCCCGACCCAGCGCGACCTCTACCGCAACCTCATGGACGCACTGTACGACGCCGTCCTACTCGTGGACGAGAAAGGCCACGTGGTGGACAGCAACAAGCGCGTCGAGCAGACGTTCGGGTACACTCCGGGCGAGATGTGGGACATGTCGCTGCAGCAGCTCATAAAGGGCTTCGGACAGCACGTCCTTGTGCAGCTGGCCGAACCCCTCCACGAACACAGGCCCGTGATCATCGACGGACGCGGCATCCGCAAGGACGGCTCCCTCTTCTCCGCCGAAATCACGGTCGGCCGCGTGAAGCTCGGGCGCTCCGAGAACATCCTAATGGCCGTGCGCGACATCGGCAAGCGCCTCCTCGCAGTCCAGGAGAAGATGCGCGAGCAGTTTCAGGCCGCCGCCTCAGAACCCGCCGCGCAGCCTAAGGTCGTGCGGCTCGTGCGAAAACCACAGGCCTAACTTCGACACGGAACCCCCAAATGAAAATCCTAGCATGCATCAAGCAGGTGCCCGGCACCACGCAGGTAGAAATCGACGAGACCACCGGAACGCTCAAGCGCGACGGGGTTCCCGCGAAGATGAACCCCTTCGACCTCTACGCGCTCGAGACGGCGCTGAGGATCAAGGCCGAGGCGGGCGAAGGCGCCGAGGTTACGGCGATGACGATGGGACCGCCGCAGTGCGAGCGCGTCGTGCGCGAGGCGTTCATGATGGGAGTCGACAGGGGCGTCATCATGTCCGACCGCGCGTTCGGCGGCGCCGACGTGCTGATGACGAGCTTCACGCTCGCGCAGGGCGTCAAGAAGACCGGCCCTTACGACCTCATCGTGTGCGGCAAGCAGACGACGGACGGCGACACTGCGCAGGTCGGCGCGGAGATGGCCGAATGGCTCGGCATCCCGCACGTCGTTAACGTGAAGTCGATCGACGCCGTCGGCGACGAGTCGATCTCGCTCACGGTGGACCTGCCCGACTGCACCCTCGCCGAGCGCATACCGTATCCGTGCCTGATGACGGTCGAGAAAGGGATCTTCGAGCCGCGCCTGCCGTCGTACAGGCTGATGACGGCGACAGCCGACCGCGAGATAACGTGGCTCGCCCTCAAGGACCTCGACGACACAGACCCGAAGCACTACGGGCTCAACGGCTCGCCCACGCAGGTCAAGCGCATCTTCCCGCCGGAGGCGCACGTAGAGCACGTCAGCATCGACGGCACCGACACAGAAAAGGCCGCGCAGCTCGCAGACATCCTCGACGAGCGCAAGTTCCTTCAATAGGCGAAAGCACCATGTCATACATAAAGATAAACCAGGCAAAGATCGCCGACCGCGAGGCGGCAAAGGCGCTGTGCCCGTTTGGGGCGATTGCCGAGAACGCGGCGGGCGAGCTGGAGATCGGCGCTGGCTGCCGCATGTGCCGCCTGTGCATCCGCAAGGGCGACGGGGCGTTCGAGTTCGTGGACGACGCCGCGCCGGGGGTGGACAAGTCGAAGTGGCGCGGCGTCGCCGTCGTCGCCGAGGTCGGACCAGACGGCGCGCTGCATCCCGTGGGCCTCGAGCTGCTCGGCAAGGCGCGCGAGCTGGCCGCGAAGATCGACCATCCCGTGCTGGCCGTCGTCATCGGCGCAAAGACCGGCGAGGCCGTGGAGAAGCTTCTCGCCTGCGGGGCCGACGAGGTGTACGTCTACGAAGACCCCGCCTTCGAGCACTTCAGGATCGAGCCGTACGCCAACGCGCTCCAGGACTTCATCGAGACCGTGCATCCGTCGTCCGTCCTGGTGGGCGGCACGGTGAACGGGCGCTCCCTCGCGCCGCGCGTCGCCGCGCGATTCCGCACCGGGCTCACGGCCGACTGCACGGTGCTCGACATGTCCGAGTCGACAGACCTCGACCAGATACGCCCGGCTTACGGCGGCAACATCATGGCGCACATCAACACGCCAAGGCACCGCCCGCAGTTCGCGACGGTGCGCTACAAGATATTCTCCGCCCCGCCGAAGGGCGAGCCGCACGGACGCGTCGTCAGACGTTCGCTCGCGGCGGACAGGCTTCTCTCTAAGATCGAGGTGCTCTCGCGCGTGCAGAAGAGCGCCGAGAAAGGCATCGAGGAGGCCGAGGTGCTCGTCGTCTGCGGACGCGGCGTGAAGCGCCCGGAGGACATCGCGATGCTGAAGGAGCTCGCAGGGCTCCTCGGCGGCGAGGTCGCGTCCACGCGCGCGGTAGTCGAGGCCGGGTGGCTGGACGCGAAGCGGCAGATCGGGCTTTCGGGGCGCACCGTCAAGCCGAAGCTCATCATCACGTGCGGCGTCTCCGGCGCGATACAGTTCGTCGCGGGCATGAGCGGGTCGGAGACGATCGTCGCGATCAACTCCGACCCGAAGGCGTCGATCTTCAAGATTGCGCACGTAGGCCTCGTCGGCGACTTCTACACGATCATCCCCGAACTCATCGCCAGGATCAAGGCGAAGAAGGAGGCGAAATGAGCTACAAGAGCTTTGACGAAGGCGATCTTTCCTTCCTGCGGAAACTCTGCGGCGACGAGCGCGTGACGGCGCGCGACGACATCGGCGAGGACTACTGCCACGACGAGCTGGGCGGCTCGTTCGCGCGCCCAGATGCGCGCGTCCAGGTTCTCTCCGTCGACGAGATATCGAAGGTGATGCGCTACGCATTCGAGCACGACATACCCGTTACGGTGCGCGGCAGCGGCACGGGACTAGTCGGCGGCGCGGTCCCGCTCGAAGGCGGGATCCTCCTCGACACAAGCGGAATGACGAACGTCATCGAGCTGGACGAGAAGAACATGACGCTCACCGTTGAGCCCGGCGTGCTCCTGATGGACGTCGCGAAGTACGTCGAGGAGCGCGGGTTCTTCTATCCGCCGGATCCCGGCGAGAAGACTGCTACGATCGGCGGCAACATATCGACGAACGCGGGCGGAATGCGCGCCGTCAAGTACGGCGTAACGCGCGACTACGTGCGCGCGCTCACGGTCGTGCTGCCGAACGGCGACGTTGTGGAGCTGGGCGGCAAGATAGCGAAGAACTCGTCAGGCTACGCGCTGAAGGACCTGATAGTCGGCTCCGAGGGGACGCTCGGCGTCGTTGCGCGCGCGACGCTCAGGCTGCTGCCGCTCCCGAAGGCGAAGATCTCGCTCCTGGTGCCCTTCCCCGACCTCGCCGCGGCGATACGCACCGTGCCGGAGGTCATCCGCGCGGCGAGCGTGCCGACCGCAGTGGAGTTCATGGAGCGGGAGGTCATACTCGCCGCGGAGAAGTTCCAGGCGCGCAAGTTCCCGGACAACTCGGCGGACGCCTACCTGCTGCTGACATTCGACGGCGCGAGCCGCGAGGAAGTCGACCTCGCATGGGACGCGGCGGCGAAGACGTGCCTCGAGAACGGCGCGAAGGACGTGTTCATATCCGACACGCCCGAGCGGAACGAGTCCATCTGGTCGGCGCGCGGCGCGTTCCTCGAGGCGATCAAGGCGTCGACGACCGAGATGGACGAGTGCGACGTCGTCGTGCCGCGCGCGCACGTGGCGGAGTTCGTGCTCTTCTCGCACGGACTGCAGAAGACGCACGGAGTGCGCATACGCTCGTTCGGACACGCCGGCGACGGGAACCTGCACATCTACGTGCTCAGGGACGAGCTGGGCGAGGCGGAATGGAAGACGAGGCTTGCGGCCGTGTTCGAGGACCTCTACGCGAAGGCGCGGGAACTTGGCGGGCAGGTGAGCGGCGAGCACGGCATAGGCAGGGCGAAGCGCCCGTACCTGGCCGAGTCGCTCTCGCCCGAGGTTCGCGCCCTAATGCGCGGCATCAAGGCCGCGTTCGACCCGAAGAACATCCTAAACCCCGGCAAGGTGATCAGCTGATTCCGGCCATTCGTCACTGGTAGAACCAGTAGCCGCAGGCCACGTGCTCGCCGAAAAACGCGATGCGGGTGTCGCCGCCGCCGACAAGTCTGCCGGGAATCACAAACTCCACGTCGCTGAAGCCCTTATCCGCGATTGGGAAATCGACCGCAAACGGCTTGGACCCGTCAAGCGACACATGCAGCGACATTGGCGACTTGAACGTGTAGTCGAACCGCCCGGTCTTGAGATCGCGCCCGTAGTGCGCACGGCAAGACGAAACCGTACGCATAACCACGTGCACGTCCCTGCCACCCTCGAGATGCACCGTCATCGCGTCTCCGCCGAGAACCATGCGACCGCCGTCGAACGCCGTCTTGCCCGCCAGCTGCGCGACGAACGGCTGCGGCGCAAACTCCGGCATGTCGTAGCGGGTGAACACCTCGTACCCTGCCGCCTTCTCGCTGCGCTCGTCGGCCACGTCGACGAACGCGACCAGCGCCGCATTCGTCTTGGAGCACGACGGAATCGCCGCGCCTGCGTCGAATGCGCTCCAGTCCGACTCGCGCAGGTCAAGTCCGTCAGGCCCGGGCATGACAACCGGCCCCATGAGCTTCTCGGCGGCCCCTGCCATGAGGGTTCCGTCTTCGGTGCCGTTGTATATCCAGTAGTCAAACCGCGTCGAGGAATCCCCCTTCAGCGTCTCCAGCGCGGACACCTGGCTGCGCGTGAAGAACTCCGGAGAATAGATTCCCATGAGGTGCGCTACGCGCCTGTCGGACATCTCGTAGGCCAGACCGCATTTGCTCCACAGTCCCACGGATTTCCCCACGGGGAGCGTCCGCTCGCACTCCGCGGCGAAATTGCGTGGCCTGTCCGCCCTCGCCGCAGAGAAGTGATATGCGCACACGAAGACAACGGACGCGACAGCTCCGTATCCGACAAGCACGGCAGAGGGCAGGGTCCTCAGCCCGCCCGCAGGCAGGCGCAGCGAGACCGCCTCTGCTCCGACAGCCATAAGCAACAGAATCGCAGGCATCATCCACATTGCGTAGCGGTCGAGGTTCATGTCCTGCCAGCCGCTGGTGGCAACGGTGAAGAAACCGCCGGCCATGGCAAGGTACCAGACGCCCGCGCGCCACGAGAAATCACTCCGCCAATTCCGCACTGCCACGCCGGTCCACATCATTGCCGCGCCGACGATCGGCACGAAGAAGAACATCCTGGGCGCGTCCTTCGGCACGCCGAACAGAATCGGAAGAAGGAAATTCATGCCGTCGACAGCCGTCGCGTAGAGTCCCTGGACAAGTGGATAGCCCGTAAGATGGCCCTTGTACGCCACGCTGGAGAACTGTGCCGCACCCGTGAGCCAGAAGTTGAATGCGAAAACGCCTAGAACTGAAAGAACAAACGTCGCGGCAAAAAAAGCTTCGCGTCCGACCCTGCGCACGCGGAGCACGTGCAAAGTCAGGCAAACGCAGTAGGCAACGACAAGTATCATTCCCTCGGGGCGAATCCAAGGCGCGACCAGAAGAAGAGGAACGTAGACGAGTTTCCGGTCAGCGGCAAGCCCATACGCGATGAACGCCGACACCGCCATCCACAGACCGATGTCGCTCTGCGCCATTGCGCAGTAAGCCGCAGGACCAAAGAGCGCGACAAGCGCCGCAGCCGTGGCGTGCGCAACAGGCCTGCCGGAAAACAGGCGGCGCAGCACGAGCCCCCAGCCACAGAGAAAAACCAAATAAAAGAGCGCATTGAGGAAAAAGCCCGCCCGTATGAGAGCGTCGCCAGTGAAGCCGACCGCATAGAGGCCCGCGAGGACGAAAGGATACAGTACCGAGGTCGTGCCAGTGCTGACGGCCGTTCCCGCTGAGAACGAAAAGGCATGCCCCTCGACAATACGACGCGCCGCCTGACAGTACAGAAGAGTGTCCGGCTGGCCTATAGCAAACCCTCCGTCGGACCGCACAAGCGCACCAGCCAGATAATAGGCCGCAATCTGAAGCAGACCGATGCACAGCATCAGTCGGACAATTCTGCGCTCGTCAATGCACATCAAACGCCCCCCCTAATGAAAAAGTTGGCGGACGGCCAAAGCACCGTCCGCCAAATTTATGCGAATCGTCAAACGATTCAACACGATGCTTCTATCAGGATCATTCCTTGACGAGCATATGCCAGGAAGACTTGTCCTCGGCATCAACCTTGCCAAGCGAGCAGCTCGGATCAGTCGTGTCGTCGCCAAGCTCGTACGTTCCGCCAGCGGGGCAGGTGGGCGTTGCCTTGATGTACTTGTCGGAGCCAACGAGATCAGCCAGCGCGCTGGGAGTGGAGCCGGCCATCTTCGCCTGCTCAATCGCGGCCTGAATCTGCTTCAGGTTGCTCACGCAGGCAGCAGCCTGGGAGTTGCGGCGGTACTTAACGAAGTTCGGGATCGCAACAGCGGCCAAAATGGCGATGATGGCGACCACGATCATGATCTCAACGAGGGTAAAACCCTTCAGCATTCTTTTCATGGTTGTGTTCCTTTGTTTGTTTTTTGTTTTGTTGCAGCCGACACCGTGCCAACTGCCAACAAATCGCTAAGCACATACCGTGCCACATGCCCACAGAGGCCTAAACACCCCTCTCCGGCCTTCTCGCCTTTGCAACTCTGCAAAGGAATTTCGCAAAAATAAGAATGCATCAGTGCTCACTGAGCTTTCTATAGAGGGTTGAGAGGTTGACCTTAAGCGCCTCTGCAGCCTTCTCCTTGTCGCCCCCGTTATCGTTAAGAATGCGCCCAATGTACTCTCTTTCTTTCGCTTTAAGGTAGCTCTTCAGCGATGCATTGTCCGGCACGGCTCCGTTTTCCGCCGACTCTGGCGCCTTGTGTTCAAGAATCTTGGGGGGCAGAAGGTCGAGAGTAACCTCTCCGCCCTGGTAAAAGGTTAGGGCGTGCTTCATCGCATTCTCAAGCTCTCGCACATTGCCCGGCCAGTCATACGCCTCAAGCGCATGGACGGCATCTGCGGCGATTTGCGGCGGCGGATCGTCCACGCCGTCTGCCTTGAGCTCGCACTGGATGAAATGCCGCGCAAGGGGAATTATGTCTTCGACACGCTTGCGAAGCGGGGGACTGTCGATGGTTATGACCGCGAACCGGGAGTAGAGGTCGCTGCGGAAAGTGCCCTTCACCACGCCCTCGTCGAGGTTTGTGTTGGATGCGGCTATCACGCGCACGTCGCCAGGGATGTTCTTCGTTCCGCCTACGCGGCGGATCTCCGTCTC
>JAFRBA010000034.1 GCA_017405115.1 Kiritimatiellia bacterium | reverse complement strand
GCCGCAAACGCCGTTCCCGCGCCGAGCGAAACAACCGCGCAAACGGCAATCATCTTGCCCTGCGCCATCTATGCCTCCTTTTTGGAACTAGCAACCCTCATGAGCATGATGAGTTCAGTATAGAACAATCAGGGCAAAAACCGCAATGGGGGGGGGCGCACGCCGTTCCGAAATTGACACAGGCAGCGGTCGCTGCACAACATCTATGGCTTAAGTGCCGATATGGGGCAGACCACAATACCGTCCTCAGGTCGAGCATAGGCGAAATCACCTACAGCCGTGAGAATCATCTTGAACGCTGGTTTTTTCATCTTGTCCACATCCACAATATCAGCCAGCGCGTTAAGAGTGGATACTCCCTCGTCTATCAACGCCTTGCCGCCCAGCTTTATCTCCACAAGGCCGAAGCGCCCGTCGCGAAGATGGACGATGGCATCGCATTCAAGGCCGTTTGCGTCGAGATAATGCGAAACAGAACCTCCGATTGCGTCTGCATAGCACCGCAAGTCACGCATTGCCAGGGTTTCGAAGAAATTGCCGAAACTGCGAGGATCGCGCATCATGTCCCCTGGCCCGATGCCCAACGCGGCAGCAATCACCGACGGATCGGCAAAATACCTCGTATCGCTCGTGCGTATGACAGCCTTTGAGCGGAGACATGGACACCACGCGGGGGAATCCTCAATGACGAAGAGTTTCTTCAGGGCTCCGATGTACGACTTTACGGTATCTTCGTCCAGACCATGCACGTCGTGCTCGATCATGTCCTGCTTTATGGCGGTCAGCTTTGCCTGTGTTGACTGAAGTCGAGCGTATGAACGCATCAAACGTCTGACGCGTTCAGGATCCCGCGGCACATTGTCAACCTTCGACATGTCGGATTCGACAGTCGCTTCGTAATACTCCTGGGCCCGCTCCAGCGCCATGTCGCCCTGCTGTCCGACAGCGACAGGCCATCCACCACGACAGACGAGATATGCCATTTCGGAAAGGCTTCGCGACTGACATCTGGCAATGCCAACCATTTCACCGTTCATCAACGCTCCCAAGCTCACAGATCCAGAGGACTCTTGCGACTCCCAAAGAGACATCGGCCGCATCCTCAAACGGACGATGCGCCCTGTTCCGGTGTGGGAAATCTCGTTTGTATCCGGTGGCACGACAGAACCTGTGAGAATGAAATGCCCGAAACCTTCGCTGTGGTCAACTCTAAATCTCACTGCATCCCAGAACTTCGGTGCAAGCTGCCATTCGTCGATCAGTCTTGGCTCGTCACCATCCAGCAACTCGTTTATGTTCACGCTTGCGATTAGCAAGTTCTTCTCTTTGGCAACAGGATCACCCATGTACAGTACGCTTTTCGCCAGTCGTTCGCAGGTAGTGGTCTTCCCGCACCATTTAGGCCCTTCAAGCAAAACGGCTCCTACCCCCTGAAGCTTTTGCCTCAGAAGAGCATCACAAATTCTGTTCTTATAATTTGTCATAACGGCGATATTATATCATATTCTGTGCGCATCGGTCAACCATTCGGTGTCTTGTGGCAATTTCATTCGGCGTTTTATAGTGATCTCATTCGGCGTTTTGTGGCTCCGCCATTCGGTGATTTGTGGCGGTCAGGGCTCCGAAGAGCCCCACAGGTTCTGTTATTGTCATGTGCCTGGATAGTGCTTGCTGCGGGCGGCGGCGAAGAGGTCCTGGGTTGAAATGTTATGAGCGGCACAATATGCTACCGACAGCAGGAACATGATGAAAAGCATGAATTATACAAGACATTTAGACCGATCACATGTCAGAATCGGCGCGGGGCACAGAGGCATCGCGTCAGGGCATCGCGAATCCACTCAGAGGGCGCTTGACTCTCATGCTAGGGCTTCTTCGCATGGCGGAGAAGAAGGCGATCTACGAAAAGCCCCTCGCCGTCTTTCTTCGAATACGGATTGCCGTTGTACTTTATCGCCAGCCAGAACTCGTACCAGTTCGGATCCTCGGCCATACCATCGCATTCAATGTAGAGGTCGCCGACAAAAAACTGCATGCCAGACTGCAGGACGCAGGCACCCGCGCGTCCCACGCGCGATACGCCAAGCCGGTACCACCGATAGCCGTTGTCCTTTACAAGGTTTATGTCGAAGGTGTCGCGCTGCCCGGTTTCAAGGTCGCGGACGACCGCCCAGTCAAGAGGATGCGCCGGATCGCTCGGCACGAGACGCGCCACAAACTTACACTCGGAATCGGTATCCGCGACTCTCTTGTTGGCCTGTCCGATAAATGGGCTGGAGTGCAGGTCGAGGGCGATAAGCTCTTCCTCCGGCACTTCTTTCAGCTCTTCCGGAAGGTGCTTGAATCTGAAATCCACGTAAGCGAGCGTTTCCTCGCTACGTTTAAATCTCCTTTCGTTATCCTTGCCGGCGAACAGGCCCCCATCAAACACGGTGCGCGCACAATCCTTCCATTCGTCCATCACCTCTTTGCGCATCGCGCCACAACCCTGCACGGACTTGTAGCACTTCGCCAGCTCCCGGTCCACGCTTTCAAGGACAAGTGCCATCCGCGCGCGCGGCTTGACGCGCGTTTCCGCCGCCATCGCTTCGCGCACGACCTTCCTCAACCGCTCCATGTTCTTTATGGTTCTCCACGGCAGAACCCTCTGGTGCCAAAGGTCGGCAGACTTTGGCGGATTCTCCGCTATGATCTTCCGCAGAAAGTCTATCGCCTCGCGCATCTTCGCCGCACCTGCTCCATAGACTGCGCAATACTCGTCTATCGCCTTTTCAAGATCTGTGTCGGGATCACGGAAGAACTTCGAGTACACATATGTGTTGAGCTGCCAAAAAGGCTGGCCGTGGTGCTCGCACTCGATGAAGAAACGCGACAGCCCCAGCTTCCTGAAGTAGCGCGCGTCGGCGGCGATGGCGTCCACCGCCAGTTCCGGGAAAGCATCTTGATAGAGCATGTAGTCCCAAAGCTCGATCTGGGGCGTGATCGCGCACCACTTCTCCAGCAAGTTGCGGCAGTATGCGTTGACCGGATGCTCGAGCGGCAGCTGGTGATCGCTCTTCATGTACCAGTCACAGAACCAAATAATCACGTTCGGCTCCGGCACAATCTCCTTGGGCGGCTCGATCGTGTTCACATATGCGAAGGTTCTGATGCGCACGTCGGGATACTTCGCGCCGATCTTGTGGGCCAATTCGTTGACGAAGTCCATCTGCAAACCGGTATCGCCACCATACCGGGCCGCAATCTTCGAGCACTCCGGGCATTTGCAGATGTAATAGATGCCGTCCGTCTGCGTAAAATTGTAGATGGCCGGAGGATCGGCGGGGTTCTGCGCCCTGTCCTGCTCAATCATCTCAAGGAATCTGTCCGTGACGATCTTCCGCACGTCGGGGTTGGAGAGACACAGCATCGTGAGAGGACCGTTCACGCGTTTGCCCTTGGGGTCCATGGAAAAGTATTCGGGATGTTCCGTAAAATACTTCTTGGGCGGGCAGAGCTCGGGATAGGTGTGGCATACGCCCCTCATGCGCATGGACTGCCGTACGCGTCCCTCTGCCTCATGCGAAAGGCACAGCCCCAGACGGCGCATGTAACGCCCCATCCATGTATGACAGGTGTCAATGAAAAACCTGTCCCATGTCGCGAAGTGGCGTACGTAGAAGGAATGCTTCGATGTGAAGTCGCACACGGGTACGGAAACGCCGGGGTTCACCGTGAATGGGTCGTCACCGTCCAGCGTCATGAAGCGGTAATTTGCGAACTTGTCAAGGAAATCGGTGACGCCATTCGCCGCGCCCATGTCGGTACGTGACAGAATAAACGCGGTTCTCCCGTCGCACTTGATCCGCCATTCGCCGGCCATCATCGACTTGGCGTCAAGCCCCGCCGTCGCCGCTGCCTTAGTCGGTCCAAGGTACACGGTCGCATCGCCGCCCTCCGGGGCCTCGCTTTCCCGGAAGAGTGGCACTTTCCCGCCAAGCACCTTGCATAATGCATTTGTGAGATCCTGTGCCGCCGTCAGTCCCCAGTTTTCGTCCGTGCCTTGCGCACGCTTTTCCCCATCCGTGGTGTCCCAGAATTGATCAGCCACCACTACACGCGCCCCAGCAAGAGGCATTGCCTCCTGTGCAGACACGTACACCGCCGCCGCCACCGCGATTGCCAGAAAAACCGGCTTCATAGCAATAGACGCGGACGAGAACTGGGCGCGACCACCCGTAACGACTTCACCGTCAACCTTGACCGTGTCAAGAACCACTTCATTGCCTAAATGCCTCATCATGGCGATGTGCATTATACCACACTGTAGGCGTAAGTCACAAGTGACCGAAAGACTGGAGCGCATCAGCCCCGGCAGCTGGCGCTCTTCTTGCTAAGTTGCTCAATGCCAGTCGACATCCAAAGTGAATGTCCCTCCAGGCGGCAGGCGGTCTTCGGTCTTCGGTTCAGAAAATCTGCGGGGCCTCTCCCCAATTCTGATACTACATGACCGGGCATCGTTATCGCTTCAAGAACCCGTACGCATACACCTTTGGCACAATCTGGGCGGCAAGGGTTTTGTGTGCGGCTCGCAGGTTGGCGAGAAGCGCATTGTATGTTTCGTCGGAGGATGTGGCGTTCATCTGCTCTTTGCCGGAGGCGGTCTTCTTCATCCCTTGAAAGTGGAGTCGTATGTCGTAGTAGGAGGCGTTGGGGTTGGCGTTCGGCTGGGCGTGGTAGTAGCGCCAGAGCTCGCGCCCAGCTTCAAGCACGGCACGGGCGGCGGGAGAAAGATTGCCTTTAACGCAGAGACACAGAGTCTCAGAGTCGTTTTTAACGGGACCAACAGAATTTACAGTCTTGTGAGGTCTTGACGTGGCATTGCTTTCGCCGCTGGGAGTTTTTGAGTCTTGGAGGGTAGATGCCTGGTAGGGACGCGCGTCCCGCGCGTCCGCAAACAGTTCGACCTGGTAGGGCGGCATCGATGATGCCGCCGTTCCCGTCTGTGACGGTTTCGTCGAGACCGCCCTACCGCTTATAAGGTCGCCCATGAAGTGGCTTGCAAAGCAGTCCTTCGCCCCGACCTCTTCCTCCGTGAATGGAATCCAGTGGTTCACGCCATCTGCGGACTTGACATAGTTAGCACCGGAGAAAAGGGTGAACACAAGACAATCCGTCTGAAATTCTACGTCATCATTCCAGCCATTACCCGGATAGAGGAATTGGTCGCGGTCATTCAACCAATCGACCTCTATGCTGTGGCAGACACCCATGTACACACCAGCTTCGATGACATTCGCGTCTGTGATCCACGTGCCACGAGCTGATTTGATTAGCGCCTTGTCACGCTTAATGTAAACCGTATTTATGTCCTGAACATCATGTGCCCGCGTTGAGAGAAAACCAAGTTGCAACATCGATGGCCGATTGCGCGTCTCTATGAGCCAATCGTTGATTGAGTGCTCGTTATCATAAGAAAGAAGCGTCTTTACGCCAATGAACTCGCCATTGCGGTCGTACACGTCCGCCGTCGTCTCGGTAAACGTGCCCTCTCCCAGCCGCCACACGAAGAAACCTATCGGGAACTTGCCCTTCACGTTGTCGAAAGTGTCAGCTGTAACGAGGAAGCACTTCTCCAACGCACCGTGAAACTCTTGCCTGAACGCCTTGAAGTTCGGCGATTGCAGATGCTTCAACTTAGAGAACTGCCCCACAATGCAACTTGGGATCTCGTCTCGTATGCGCATCAGAAACTGCGCGAAAAGTTCACGCCCCGCAAGTCCTATTTTATCCACATACCGGTCGTAAGTCGAATGCACTACCGATACATCTGTCTTGTTCTGCCCCGTGCCCGTCCTTTGGCGGATGTCTCCTGCTTCCGCATACGGAGGATTGATGTAGATGACGAACTTGCGGCGGCGGGCTGGGTTGAAGATTATGTCCTTCAGGCCCTGCGGCAGCTTGTCAAAGGAGTCGTTGAGGAAGTCGAAACGAAACACGTGGCTTTCGAGGAGGTTCGCGCCGTTTTTGATGCGCTCGTGCATCACGTCAACGTCCTGCTGGTCGAGCGTTGATACCCAGATGCGGTATTTGTTCACGAGTCCGACCTCAAGGTTGCCTGTCCCGCCGCAGCAGTCCCAGATGTCGTATTCGTCTTGCCATCTCTCGCCAAGCACAAGTGAAAAATACCGCTGCGACAGCTGCACCCACATCTGCGGTGTAAAGAACGCGCCTTTGCGCTCACGCACGTCCTGCGGGACGAGGAGATCGAGGCGCGAGACTATGAAGTCTCAGTACTCGCGTTTTGGTGGACGTTTGTACCGCCGCCAGAACGCCGCGTAGGCATCGAGGCCGCCCGACTTGAATCCGAATGTGAGGTCAAAGTCTAGCTCGTCCTCGTTCTTGCGGTGGATTGAATACGGCTTCTTGGAACTTGCGTCGAACGAGATGTAGAAGTCCTCGGCGGGGCGGTCGTCAGCGACTTCGGGCGTGCCGTTGTCGTCCACGTTCATCTCGGCAAGGAAAAAGTCGCGGTCGTAGAGCGCGTATTTCTTCT
>JAFRBA010000271.1 GCA_017405115.1 Kiritimatiellia bacterium | reverse complement strand
AGGCCGTGCGCGACCTGCTGGACGAGTGCTTCGCGCCGGACGTGCCGGAGGCGGCGCGGCTCGAGCTCTTCGAGCGCCGCCTCGCGGAGGCGACGTACTCCCTTGAGCCGGACGAAGGGGACGTGGTCCTCACCGACGGCTGGATGGAGCTTCCGTTCCTCGATGCGGACGAGCTGATCGTCGCGGGCTTCCAGGAGAGATGCGTGCCGGAGAGCGTCGTGGGGCATCCGTTCCTCCCGGACGCTCTTCGCCGCGGCCTCGGCCTGCCCGACAACGCCTCTCGCGCGGCGCGAGACCGCGCGATCCTCGAGATGGCGCTCTCCTGCCGCGAACCAGGCGCGGTGCGCATCTTCTTCCACGCCATCGACGCGTCCGGAGACGTGCTGAAGCCGTCCAGGCTCCTCTTCGCCGGTGCCGACGACGCGGCTCTCGCCGACCGCGTGAAGCGCTTCTACGCCATCCGCGCCGGCACAGAGGAGGCCGCATCCGCCGACCTGCCGGCGGCGTGGCGGCTCAGGCTAGAAATCCCTCCGGACCGCGCAAGGCTCGACAAGGCGTCGCCGTCCAGCCTGGACTCCTACCTGAAGTGCCCGTTCACGTATCTTCTCAGGAAGACGTTCGGGGAGCGGATGGACGATCGCGCGGAGGAACTCGACGCGTCCGAGTTCGGTTCTCTCGTGCACGGCGCGCTGGAGTCGTGGGCGGCCGGGCCTCTACGCGACTCCGGCGACGCCGCGGCAATCGCCGAGGCGCTGGCGGGCGCCGTGGACGAGGCGCTCGCGGAGCGCTTCGGAAGCGCCATCCCCGCGATAGTCGCCCTCCAGGGCGAGAGCGTGAAGCGCCGCCTTGCCAATTTCGCCGCCGTGCAGGCGGAACGTCGGGCGGCTGGCTGGCGAATCGTTGCCTCCGAGCGCCGGCTTGAGGTCTGCTACGGGCACACTCGCGTCTACGGCCGGTGCGACCGCATCGACTTCCGCGAGGCGACGGGAGAATGGTGCGTGATAGACTACAAGACGTGGGACTCCGCCGCGCGCGCGGTCTCCTACGACGCCTCGAAGAAGACGTGGCTGAGCCTGCAGCTTCCGCTCTACTGCGCCATGCTGGACGCCGACGCCGACCCCGCCTTTGCCGATGCGAAGCTTGACAGGATATCGTCCGCTTACTGCGTGCTCGGAAAGACCGCCGCGGACGTCCGTTTCAGCGAACCGATGCGCGGCGAGTTCGTCGCGGACGCCGAGCGCGAGGTGCGAAGGCTGGTGGACCGCATCGAGCGCGGCGTGTTCTGGCCTCCGTCCGGCGCCTGCGAGTGGCGGTGGGACTTCGCCGACTGGATGTTCGGCAGCCCCGCCGACAGCGTCGACCCGGAATGGGTGGCGGACCAGGAGCGGCGTCTCGCCGAGCTGGGGGAGGGCGAGTCGTGAACCCGAATCTCCTCATAGAGGCGTCTGCCGGAACCGGCAAGACCCAGGCCCTCGCCGAGCGGCTCATCGCGCTCGTCCGCGCCGGGCTTAAACCGCAGGAGATCGCGGCCCTCACCTTCTCCAGGGCGGCTGCGGGCGAGATATTCGAGCGGTTCGTGTCGCTGCTGGCCGAAAACGCAGCGGCGAACCCCGGGGACGCCGCGTTGCTGCGCGAGGTCATCTCCACGCAGCACCTCTCGCTGATAGGGACCCTGGACAGCTTTCTCATGCGCATCGTCCGCTCGTTCCCCCTGGAGCTCGGGCTCCGCGGCGACCTCGAGTTGATGGACGAGTTCACCGCCGATTCCGCGCGTGCGCGCGCCTCGTTCGCCATCCTGCGCCGCACCGACACGTCCACGAAGCGGACGTTTGCGGACGCCTTCGCGCTCGCGATGAACAGCGAGGACGTGAGGAGCTTCGTGGATTCCTACAAGAAGTTCATCAAGTCATGGCACGAGCTGGTGCTCTCGCACCCCGAGGCGTCCGCATGGGGGGATCCGGCGGCGATATGGCCGGACGGGCTGCCGGACGGCGTCGGCGCGACGGAGGCGGACCTCGCGCGCGCGGCGGACGCCGTCCTCGCGACGTGCGGCGAGTCGAAGGCCGTCGCGGACTTCGCGGAGTGGGTGCGCGGCTTCCGCGGCAGCTTCGCGGGCGTGAAGGGGCTCGCGAAGAAGTTCATCGAGTGCGAAGACCTCTTCGACGGCCAGGCGATCGAGGTGAATTTCAACAGAAAGGAATACGCCTTCGGCGGCGCGGCCGCCGCGGCGATACGCCATGCGCTGCGCTGCGAATGCGGCTATGTCATGCGCCGTAGGCTCGAACTTGCGCACGGCGTCTTCGGCCTGATATCGTCCTTCGAGGCGGTGTACGCGAAGACGGTCCGCGGGCGCGGGCGGCTGGTGTTCGCGGACATCCCCAGGCTCATAGCGCAGCTCCCGGAGGACGCGCGCCTCGCGCTCGAGTACAGGATGGACGCGCGCCTTCGCGCATGGGCCCTGGACGAGTTCCAGGACACGAGCCGAGAGCAGTGGCAGGCGCTCGGGCCGCTCGTCGAGGAGGCAAAGCAGTCGGCAGGCGAGAAGAGCGTGTTCGTGGTGGGCGACCGCAAGCAGGCGATCTACGGCTGGCGCGATGGCGATGTCGCGATCTTCGCGCGCGAACGCGAGAGCGGGGCGTACAGGATCGACGAGCTGAAACGGACGTACAGGTCTGGCCCAGCCATCGTGGAGGCGGTGAACGACGTGTTCGTCAAGGGGTCTCTTAGGGACGACTTCCCCACGTGGTCTTCCCCGGAGCACGAGACGGCGAAACCGGAGCTGGGGGGCTTCGTGCAGCGAGTCGAGGCGGCGGGGAGGTCTTCGCTCGATTTCGTGGATCCGGTGTTCAACGCGCTTCGCGCGGTCGACCCCGTTTCGCGCGGCATCTCCGCGGCGGTCCTGGTGCGTTCCAACCCCCTGGGCGAGCTTCTGGCGGCCGAGCTCAGGCAGCGCGGGCTCCGGGGTGTCGTCTGGGAGGGGGAGAGCGCCATCTACGACACGCCTGCGTTGGGCGGGTTCCTCGACCTTGTGGCGCTCGCGGACCATCCGGGTGACGGCCAGGCGTACGCACACTTCGTGACGACGCCGCTCGCCCGCGCGAAGTTCCCGTCCGGCGTCCCCGAGGCGGGCGAGCTCTCCGTGCGCGCCGCGCAGGCGTTCACCTCGCGCGGGCTTGTGCGCGTGTTCCGCGAGCTGCGCGCACTGCTGCCGGAGAGCCCGGAGGAGGCGTGGAGCGCATTCACGGAGTCGCGCTTCACCGATCTCCTCCGCGCCGCTTCGGAGTTCGAGCTTGGCATGGAGCCGGGAATGCGCCTTTCGGACTTCGCGTCGTTCCTAGCGGCCAAGAAGAAGCGCAACGTCGCCGAGCCGGGCAAGGTGAAGATCATGACGATCCACCGCTCGAAGGGGCTTGGCTTCGACTACGTGGTGCTGCCGCTCTACGAGCGCGACCCGCTCACCGCCGCACCGGGCGGACCCCTGGTGTCCGCCGGATGGGTGCTGCCGGACCCCGGCCAGTTCGCGCTGAAGGCTCTGCCGGGCCTTTCCGAGGCGCAGAAGATGCGCCGGGACCGCGTCGAGCAGGAGGCGCTATGCGTCTACTACGTCGCCATGACGCGCGCGAAGAGGGCGATGACCATCGTCACGTATCCGCCGCTGAAGACGGACAGGGGATCGCGCCGGTTCTCCGACTACGTGCGCGAGTCCATTCCGGAGGAGATCGGCGACAGGGAGTGGTATCTGAAGCCTTCGCCTGCGCAGGAACGGAGTCCCGTGCCTCTGCCGCTGCGGCCCCTGCCGTGCCCGCCGCGCGAGCCGCGCGAGCGCATGGCGCGGCGGCTGCCGTCCCAGAGCTTCCAGTCGGGGATGAGCGCGGGCGACCTTTTCCTTGCGGACGACGCGCGGCGGCTGGCGCGCAGGGCGGGCACTGCCGCGCATATGGCGTACGAGCGCATCGGATGGATCGACCCCGAGGCGCCGAGGGACGAAGTAGAGAACGCGATAGTCGCGTCGGCATGGCGCGAGGCGTTCGTCCGTCCGCCGGACGCCACCGCGCTCTGGCGTGAGATGCCGTTCGAGCTCGTTGCGGACGGCACATGGGTCTCCGGGCAGTTCGATCGCGTCGTGTTCGTCGGCTCCGGCGAATCTCGCCGCGCCGTCATATACGACTTCAAGACGAACGCGCGGCGGCGCGGAGAGACGCAAGAGTCGTTCCACGCGCGGCTTGAAGCGACCTACGCGGGCCAGATGGCGGCCTACCGCCGGGCTCTTTCCTCGCTTGTCGGCCTTGCGCCGGAGCGCATCGACACGCGGCTTCTCGCCGCCGCCGACCTGCCGCACTCAGGTTAGCTCAGGCGCATCGTTTTTTGGTATAATACTCTCCACTCATTTCAGTCTGTGACGCAGCGGTGAGGTGCTGTTGCGTGTGACGGGCGAAAAGTCTACAGGGAATGAAAGATGAAGAGGGAACATAGCCACGTTTTTACGTCGGAGTCAGTATCGGAAGGACATCCCGACAAGGTGGCAGACCAGATATCCGATGCAATCCTGGATGCGTGCCTGAAGGCAGACCGAGGCGCGCATGTCGCATGCGAAACGATGGTCGGGCCAGACGTCGTTGTGAACATGGGCGAAATATCCTGCCGCGGGTTCGGGAAGATCGACGCCGACGCCATCGCCCGCCGCGTGGTGCGGCGGATCGGATACGACCGTCCGGACGAGCACTTCAGCTGGGACACGTTCAAGTACGTCTCCCACTTGCATGGGCAGTCGCCCGACATCGCGCTGGGCGTCAACCGCCGCACGCTCGCCAAGCAGGGCGCGGGCGACCAGGGCATGATGTTCGGCTACGCCACGAACGAGACGGCGAGCCTGATGCCCGCGCCGATAGTCTTCTCCCACGAGCTGCTGAGGATGTTCGCCGCGATGCGCCACGACGGCTCGCTGCCGTGGCTCCGGCCGGACGCGAAGAGCCAGCTGTCGGTCGTCTACGAGAACGGCCGCCCCGTGCGCATCGACACCGTGGTCCTTTCGCACCAGACGACCGAGGCGGGCGCGACCAAGCGGAACTACGCGACGTTGCGCAGGCTCACGTCGGAATTCCTCG
Organism: Kiritimatiellia bacterium; assembly: GCA_017405115.1. The sequence continues at coordinate 3,136 of JAFRBA010000271.1, read as the reverse complement.
CCAAGACCGGTCTGCTGACCCCCCGTACGCGGTTCTTCATAAACCCGACCGGGAAGTTCGTGATCGGCGGGCCTTGCGGCGACTCGGGCCTGACCGGACGGAAGATCATCGTCGACACCTACGGCGGAATGGCCGCCCACGGCGGCGGCGCGTTCAGCGGCAAGGATCCGTCGAAGGTCGACCGCAGCGCGGCCTACTACGCGCGCTACGCCGCGAAGAACATCGTGGCCGCAGGATATGCTGACCGCTGCCAGATCCAGGTCGCATACGCGATCGGCGTCGACAAGCCGGTGAGCTTCTGCGTCAAGACTTTCGGAACCGCGAAGAACGGCGCAACGAACGAGCGTCTCGAGCGGATGCTCGCCTCCGGCGAAGTCTTCGACTTCCGTCCATACGCCCTCATACGCGACCTCCGCCTGCTTTCGCCGCGCGGCTGGAGCTATGAGGAGACCGCGGCCTACGGGCACTTCGGGCGGGACTCTTTCCCGTGGGAGCGGCTCGACAAGGTCGCCAAGCTGAATCGGGTGCTTGGCCGTTAACCTCTACGTCCACTTTCCCTTCTGCCGAAGGAAGTGCGCATACTGCGCGCTGCTGTCGCGTCCCGGCGCCGGCTCCGCGGAGCGGGCGGAATACGTCGCCTCGCTCGCGGACCGCGTCCGCAGGCTTGGCCCGTGCCTCGACGGCCTGGCCACGGTCTATTTCGGCGGCGGCACGCCAGCGCTCTGCGACCTGGCGCCGATCCTGAACGCTCTTGCCCCGCTGCTGCGTCCAGACGCCGAATTCACAGTCGAGCTGCACCCCCTCGACGTCTCGGAGGATCTTCTTTCGCGTCTCCGCGACGGCGGGGTGAACCGCATATCGATGGGCGTGCAGTCCCTTGAGGACGACGTCCTTTCGTCTATGGGGCGCGGCTATTCCGCAGACGAGGCCAAGCGCGCCTTCGGGCTCGTCCGCGCCAAGTTCGACAACGCGGGCATCGACCTCATCGTCGGCTACCCCCATGAGCGCGGCGACTGGGCCGATCGGCTGCCGCGCCTTGCGAACTGGGGCCTTGCGCACTGCTCGGTGTACGCGCTCCAGAACGAGCGAGGGCTGGCGGACGTTCCCGACGACGAGACGGCGATGTCTCGCATTGCGGTCGTCGCGGAATGTCTGCGCAAGATCGGACTCGTCCGCTACGAGATATCCAACTACGCGCTGCCGGGACGGGAGTGCCGTCACAACTTGTCCGTCTGGCGAGGCGAGGACTACTTCGGGCTCGGCCAGGGGGCTCACGGCCGGGTCGGGCTCCTGAGAACCGTAGACTACCTCGGGCCGACGGCGGTCGAGGAGACCGTCACGCCGGAGGAGGATCGCACGGAGCGCGCGATCTTCAGGCTGCGCACCCGCGAAGGGCTCGACGTCTCGCGTCCGGACATGTCGCCGTCATGGGCGCCGACGCTGCGCAAATACGCGCAGGAAGGCCTTCTGAAGCAGGATGGCTCGGTCTTCCGCCTGACGGCGCGAGGTATGGAGGTGTGCGACTCCATCCTTGCGGATCTTGTCTGAGAAAGAGGCGGGGATGAAGGGCTGGCGCGGTACGCCGCCGCATCCCGCCGAAATCCGAAAAGGCCCGTTTCACAGGGGTTTCGCGGGGCCTCACAGGTTCCTCAATGAGGCGCGCCTCTCATTTGGGATGGACATTTTCCGTAGGCGGCGGTGAAGGAGCGTGTGAAGTACTGGACGGAGGCGAAGCCCGACATTTCGGCGATTTCCGAGAACGGAATGGTTGTGGTGCTGACAAGGCGGTGTGCTTCTCTCAGCCGCGAATCGGCTATTTCTTTCGATACCGTCGTGTTGAGGACTTTGCGAAATGCGTCGTTCACCAACGTGTGGGAATGTCCTACATGTCGATAGACATCCAATGCCGACAGCCGCTTGCGCACGTTGGCACGAATGAACACAAGCGCGTCCGATAGCCACGGCGGGTCGAGCGGGAAGGTTGCCGTTGACTTGCGTTCGACAAGCCTCGTTGGCTTGACGCGGACTACTGACGGACATTCCATGCCGTCCATGAGCGCTGCAAGCGTCTCGGCGGCTTTGAACCCCATTCCACATGCATTGGGGTCGATGCTTGAGATTGTCGGATCTGTATGTCATTGACTACGTGTATCCCGTCCCGACGGTTGCGATGCTGCGGCTCCAGATGTATTCCAACCTCGCCTACGGTGCACAGATGCTTCAGTATTTCACCTATTGGAACCCGTATTCGAAGACGAGGCTGAAGTTCCACGAGTCGATCATACGTGAGGACGGTACACGCAGCCCCGTCTATGACCGTGTGCGTCAGGTGAACCGTGAGCTTCAGGCACGGGCATTTGTCTTTATGAATGCAAAACTCGTCTCTGTTGCTCATACAGGTGCAGAGATACCGATCGGAACGCGGCGATTGGAGAAACTGCCGCCATATGTCAAGTCGTTGACTACGCCTGACGGCGGCGCTGTCGTAGCTCAATTTGCAGGATCGAAATTTGATGCGCTTGTTGTCGTCAATCGGAGTCCTGTTCAGGAAATGCAGCTGTCGATTTCCCTCGACGAATCCGCCATCCGTATTCTTGAGGACGGCACCAAGGTTCCGGCATCGGCCTATGGCGGAGCCTACTCTGTATCGCCTGGTTCCGCTGAAATCTTTGCGGTGAAACCTAAGTAGAACTTACGGGGGCAGTAGCTATAATAGGATAGACAAAATGAATAGCGAGATCAAAGGTGGAAAATTGTGGTTCCTCGCTCTCGCGGCGGCGATGGGGGGGGGGCTGTTCGGGTACGACACGGCTGTCATCAACGGCGGCGAGCAGCATGTCTGATTATCACGGAATGTGCAAAATGTCGATTCTGTGCATATTGCCATTTTGCGTTGCTGAATAATATATGATAAAATACTCGCGTTTTCAATAATTTCAATGTCGGAGGATTGCTTATGTTTGTTGGCAGAGCTGAGCATCTTAAACCTCGTCTGCCCCCTTGGAGCATACCAGTTGAGTCTTTGGTTACATGTCGAGGTCGTCGCCGCATAGGGAAGTCGACGCTTATTTGCGAGTTTGCAAGGCGCAATCGCGTCAGGTTCCTGAAGCTCGAAGGTGTTCAGCCTCGCGAAGGT
>JAFRBA010000270.1 GCA_017405115.1 Kiritimatiellia bacterium | reverse complement strand
CTGGGACGACTGGGACATCGGGGACGACGGCTGGGACGGGTCGCCGAGCGTGTGGCTGCGCGACGTGATGCGCCCGAGCGCGTCGTACTCGTAGGCGAAGCCGCCGAGGGTTGCGCCACTGGCCGTGCGCCAAGATATGTTAGTCACGCGATCCATGATGTCATGTGTGTATTGTACCACAAATCCGCTGGCGTTTGTTACTGCGGCGAGCCGACCGTTCCATTCGCAGTAGCCGAAGTCAAACGCGGCAGAGGGCATCGCAAGGCGTGTCCGCCGGCCGGCGGCGTCGAGGGAATACGCGGTCGTTCCCGCAACGGACGTCATGGACGTCACCGCGCCGCCGTCGCTGCGGACGTATTCAACCCACGTCCCGTCCACGCCATAAGAGGCGTCGAGCCATCCCGTCGCGGCGTCATAGAGGTTCGTCACGAGACCTATGGAGTTCGACGCCGAAGTCAGAAGCCCGTCGGCGTCGTAAGAGAAAGAGAGCACATCGTCCGGATAGACGACCGAAGAGAGGTTCGCTCCGACGTCATAGTCGTACGTGACGGACGTCCCGTCGAAGCGCGTCTCGGACTCAACTAGGTCGTCGACGGCATAGCTCCGCGTCATGACCTGACCCTCCACGTTCGTCACCGCGACGACGCAGTCGTTCGCGTCAAGGACATACGCTTCCGCCTTGCGTCCAAGAGGATCCGTTATCGAGACGACGTTCAGCTGCTTGTCGTGCTCCACGCCGAAGAGCGTGTTGGTGACGCCGCCTATGACCCGCCCCGCGTGGACGGGGAGTCCCAGCACCCACTTGTATGCGTCTTCGCGGCCCAGACGGTCGACGTGGCGCACGACCTTCGTGCCGTTGCCGTCGTAGGCGAACGACTCAGCCGTCCCGTCCGGATATAAGACGGAAATCGGCCGCCCCTTCCAGTTGTTCGCAAGCGAGACGGTTCGTGTCATCGCATCCGGGCCCGGCATGGAGAGAGACGAGACATGTCCCAGCATATCATAGCCGATGTCCACGGACGGAAGGCCGTCTGCCTCGACGCGCGAGACGTGGCCGTCGGCCCCGTAGGAGAAGCGCGTCTCGCCGCCGTCGGAGTCCTCGACGGAGACAGGGCGCCAGCGCGAGTCGCAGGAGACGGAAGACACGAGGCGGTAGTCGTTGGCGCCTGCGCCGTACACCACGTAGGAATGCTCGCCCCTCGTCCACTCCGAAACGCGCCCGGCTGGCGAGACGACGCGGCGCGGCTCTCCGGAGATATCGTCCCAACCCGTCTCCCTGAAGCGCGTCGGCATGGCGTCGTATGCGAGCGACGAGGCGACGACCCTGTGGCGCGAGTCGTATGATGCGGTGGACATGCAGAAGTGCGAAGTCTGGCGATTCGTCAGCACCGTCTGCACGAGATTGCCGGACTTGTCGTAGGACTTCCGGCGGAACTCGTCCCCGACCTGCCTGCGGATCTCCCGCTTCTTGTCATTCATATTCTTGATCATCGCAATTGAAAGCAATGGTCTTAAAGAGGGGCTGCAACTGTATAAAATGCCAACTGCGGCTTGCGCTGCCATTTCTCATTTAAGTTCGTGCAACGGCATTTTGCCGTTGCCCCGTCTTTTGTTGTCAAGTGATAAGACATTGAACTTCCAACGAGACTAAAACAAACCTCTTCGTCAGATATTTGTACATGCTTTATTCGGACTACCTTATTCTCGGTAGATTCTCGCACCATGACACGACATTTTCCACAATCAGTCGTCTTTCTCACTTCTATTATTAGTGACGAGTATTGTAAATCGGCATATCGCCATCTTCCACATATTTTGCCTTGTGTTGCGCACGAGATGCCGCCAACGTTTATGAACTTCTCTATCCAACTGGATTCAGCCAACATACATGTGCGTCTGCCATATGGCCTGCGAAAAACATAATCAACAGCACTTTCTGCATCATGGCAACGAACCGTGATGCACAATCCTGTGCTACAATCCCAATGCGCCGCCACAATGTCAAAACAACTTCCATTTACGCGGCCTTTTGTTCTCCCCGCCAGCATCTTTGCTGCGTGTTCGTACTCTACGTCAAAAAATTCCAAGGTAGCTTTCCCAGCCGTTGCTTGTCTAACCACAAGTAAGCGCGCAAATGGCCAATCCACCATAATCCATTCCCCAAGATACTCTTTGGACAGGCTAATAACATTTGTGCTCATCGTGGATATCCCTGTGGTTTTTTCTTTGGAATTTTTTTGCCGGTTTGAGGATCTTTGAATATGATCTTGTTAGGATCGTCAGGGTCTGGCCTTATATGCTTGAATGGATTCCCCGTCCCCGAAGACTTTGATGTCCACCCTCGCTCCCCCGGACATCTACCACGCATGTGCGACAAAACATATGAAAGTATATAAGCGGCAGTAGCTGCACCGGCTATCGCCAAAGCACTAATTCCAATTGCAGAGACAGATAAACCATCATCATCAATAAAGTTAATCGAATCCCCATAACAAAACAAATATTGATTCAAGCCACCATGCAATCCTATCGGATCCTTGGAAAGCCAGCGGCCAGTCTCTGAATCGTACCAGCGCATTCGGAAGTTGATTAGGCCTGTTGCTGCCGACCATTCTCGGCCTTGGAAGCGGTAGCGGATGCTGGCAAGCGCGGCAGCGGATGGCGAGACGTATTCGGAAATGACATTGCCCCACGCGTCGTACTGCCAACGGGCAACGACATTGTTCTGCGAATCGACATAGCCCCAGACTGTGCCTTGAATGTCGGTTAGCGGATAGTACGTCTCGCCGCCGATAGTGACGGCGAGAAGCTTGTCAATCCCTTCGCCCCACGTGTACGATGCAACGACGTTCCCCTGCTCGTCTATGTCGGCGATGCACTGCCAGTTGTCGTCGTATACGTGGCGCGTCATCCCTTCCAGCGTCGTCGTCGAAACGCGGCGGTTTAGCGCATCGTATGAATAGCCTTCCGCAAACACGCCGTTGGTCGAGACAGAGACGAGCTGGTACTGGCTGTTCCACGTAAGGTCGAGCGTCGGTCTGCCGTCGCGCTCGATGCGAGTGACGTTGCCCGCCGCGTCGTGAGTGTATGCGCCAGACTGCGGCGGCATCGTCGATGCCGCCCTACCATACGACGCGAGTCTGTCGCCAACGCCGAGCGTGTACGTTATCGTGTCGCCGTCCTCGGTGCGCGTCATGCGGTTGCCCGCCGCGTCGTATGTGTACGCAACGTCTCCGTCAGAGGCAACGCGGTCAAAGTCATCGTAGGCATATGTCTTCTGGGACGACTGGGACATCGGGGACGACGGCTGGGACGGGTCGCCGAGCGTGTGGCTGCGCGACGTGATGCGCCCGAGCGCGTCGTACTCGTAGGCGAAGCCGCCGAGGGT
>JAFRBA010000033.1 GCA_017405115.1 Kiritimatiellia bacterium | reverse complement strand
GGACTTCACTTTCGTTTGGCTCATTCCTTTGTAGGACTGGGCTTCTGCGCGTCGGTCGCCCTCCGCGCAGCCAATCTTCCTAACGGCACTTCGTTTTCTTTGCCGTACAGACTCCTTTCATTCTGTTAGCTCTGCCGAGCTTTGCTTGGCGCACCATCGTTCTTCTCCTTTGTTTTCCGGTTACGCTTTCACTCGCCGAAGACGAACTCGCCGAATTGGGCCGGATTGACGTTCCCGGCAAGGCCTGGCGTGAATTCTATCCGGTACGCCGTCCCCGCCGCGATATCGCGGTCGAACACGAGAAACGAAAACCCGAACACGCGTCCCGGCTCCGGAGCCAGAGGCGCAAGATCGGCGAACGGAACGGCGATGCGGTACACGGTGGTCTTCGCCTTTTCGTCGCGCACTATCGAAGGGGCCGGATATTCCCTGGAATCCATTCGCGCACGGTTCGCGGCGCCGGCTCCGTTGCAGAACGTGGTGGGGACGCCGGATGCGAGAGCCGACGTAAACCGGTAATCGTCGTCCCCCCAGCCGGTTTTGCCTTCGAGCGCGTCAAGACGTCCGTCTTTGAGCGTGTCGAACGCATACTGCACGCAGTCGCCGGTGAAATTGCGCGCGGGCATGCTTTCGTTCATGTGGACATCGTCCTTCACGCGTATCTCCATGTAGAACCGCTTGTCGTCATAGCCGAATCTTGCGCGCGCGGAAAGATCGTCTGTTCCGGTGTAAAGCCCGTTGGACCTCAGATCCGCGAATCCGGGCGCCTGGCGTTCCGGGTCTGCCAGCACGATCTCCCCGGCCTTTGCAACATCCTCCCAGCCGCGGACCCTGCGGAGCACGTAGGGGTTGAAGCCTCCTTCCACCGCCAGACGGCGCGAAGAAGAGCTTTCCACCGTGAACCGGCAATGCGCGGGCAAAGCGCCTATTTCGACGAGTTTCACCTCCCCCGGACCGATACGCACGCCTTTCGCCGCCGCGGCCGGGATTTCCGCCGGGGGGGTGCATTCGGCGGAGACGATGCGCGCGGTGATTTCCCTTCCGGCGATGTTGCGCAGCGCCAGGACGGAGCGCCCGGCGTGCTGCGTCTCCACAACGCCATCGATATCCGCGACTTCGTACTTCGCCGCATCGAGAATGCGGTCGATCTCCTCCACCGAATCCGCGCAAAGGTAAAGCGGCGCATCGGAAAGGAAAACCGCCCCGCCGTCGGGCGAGACCGGATTGCCCTGCACGTCCGTGATGCGCAGTCCGGCGCTGTGCGGCATCTCGAACCGCAACGGCTCCGTTCCGTTGTGCCATATCGCCGCGAAAGGCCCGGCGGCGTTTTCGAACACCCAGCAGACTATGCTCCGGTGGAGAGGCTTTTCCTTCACGAATCCGGCGTGCGCCATGATGCGCGCCGTGGCCGCGTACGCGGAAACGGCCTGGCGCGGATTCGCGCCTTCCCACATGCCCCAGTCGACCACGGTCCTGGGATTCCAGTTCCGCGGACGGAAATACAGCCAATGGACCACTTCCGGAAGCGTCTTGAGAATAATGTAGTCTCGCGCCACCATGTTCGCCATGCGCCTCCCCTCCGGAGACGATATCGGCGTGCTGCGCACTATGGCCGGCCCCTTCTCGTCTATTGCGAGAAGTTTCCCGTTTTTGCGCGCTATGGCGATCGCGGAGAGCATGATTTCGCGCAACCCGCTCTGCTCCGTATCGAGCGAAACGAACCCGGCGCCGTAGTACTGCCCTGCGGTATACTGGTCTATGCCGAGTCCGTCGATCATCCCGGAAACCTCAGGCAGCATTCCCTGGAGGAATCTGAAGCGCGGCTTGTCGCGTCCGTCGGCCCCGGAACATCCGAGCGCGAAAAGCTTCGCGGAGGGGTCGGCTTTGCGAACTCCGCGCGAAACCGCGGCAAGCGTTTCGATGTAGCGCTGGCGGTAGTACGGCGCCCGGCCCACGAGCAGGTTTATCTCGCCGCTCACCGCCCATTCGCGAATCTCTCCCTTGAAACGCGAGACAAGAGCCTCGATGTACTTCTGCATGTCCGCGCACATCGCGGGCGGATCCGCCACGGGATCCTCTTTCGGGCCGGCCTTGCGTTTGAAGTAGCGCCTCGGCAGCGCACCGCTGGCCGAAGCCGGGATGTGTCCGACAACCGTTATGCCGGCCTTGCGGAGATCCTTTATGTAGGTTTCGATCCCGTCAAGATCGAGATTCCCCTTGCCGTCGTCCAGCTGGCGCCAGTCGAAATATACGGCTTTCGTGCCCACGCCGAGTTTTGCGTAAAGCGCTCCCGGATCCTTTCCGAATGCGGAAATGCCGAACATCCTGTCCGGGCGGGACGGCGGTTCCGCCACCTTCACGAAAGAACATTCGCCGGACCCTTTCGCGCCTCCGCACGTCCACGAGACCTTCGTGCAGTAGAATCCGGGCGCGGAGGCGGCGGAAAGATCGAGCGCTTCCGAAAAGACGCCGGCGGGCGGCACTTTGCCGGAAACCGTCTGCGACGAAACTTCGCGCCCGAAGTAGTCCTCGGTGCGGCAAACGGCGCTGAACGTCTGCGCCATCGCGGCGGCATTGCTGAAGACGAGCGTCGCCTGCGGCTGTTCGGAAGGCGTGAAAAGCGCAGAATCGCCGCCGGGAACGAGTGCGAGGCGGGAAAGCGCCGCGGATGAAGCGCAGGAGGACGCATTTCCGGACGGCAGAGGAAGAAACGGCTCGATGGCTTCGCGCCATGCACGGTAGCCTTCGGCGCCGGGATGCGTGCCGTCCGGCAGCAGCTCTTTGAGCTTTGCGGGCGACGCCTTCACGTAAAACGGGTTGAGATCGACGAACACGACGTTCTTGCCGTCCGCAATTTCCCTGATCAGCACGTTGGCGCGGTCGTTTTTCGCCCTCAGTTCCGCATGCGCCGGATTCGCGCGCGGAATCATCGGATGCAGGAGAATCTTGGCGCGCGGCTGTTTCTCGCGTATGGCGGCGACGATCTCCTTGACGGCGGCGGCGATGAACTTCTCGTCCGAACTGCGGTTGTTCGTGCCGATCATCAATGTGACGACGTCCACGGAAACGCCGTCGAGAAAACCGCCGTACTTCACGTTCCAGAGCGCATTGCGCACGGTATTGCCGCCGAAGCCGAGATTGAGCGCACGCCTGCCTCCGGCCAGTTTGGCCCACTCTTCCGCTCCGCGTCCCGTTTCGAACAGATGCGTGATCGAATCCCCGATCATCACAAGGTCGAAATGCCGCGAGGGGTTCGCGAGCGATTCGCGGCGTTTTTCCGCCAGCCTGTCGTCAGGCACGAACACGCCTTTCTTCGCCTTGTCGGCGCTGAATCCGCCGGTGAACCAGTTCTTCGAGATTTGCGCGAACCTCGGGGTTATGTCGCGTTCGAACGCCACCGGGTGCCTTGCAACGGGATCGTGCTTCGGCGGCGTGCCGTCGAAAACGAAATCGAGGTGGGGCTTGAGTTTGGCGGACCACGCGGCGTAGGCGGCGGCGGAGAAACTGGCGCCGCCGTCGGACGAGACGTTGGGGAGAAGACGCCCTGCGCCGTCCATCAGCAGCGAATTGAAATCGAGCATGCGGAGTTTTGCGCCGGGGACGTCTTTCGTCATCCTGTACACGTAGCAGCCGACCGCACTGCTCACGAGATCGCCGCGCAAACGCAAAGGCGCGTCCACGGTCTCGCCGTGCGGCGCCACGGCCGAAACGATGACGGTGGCCTCCGGATGCAGCTTTGCGGCGAGACGGAGCACCGCGCGTATTTCAAGAGCCTCGTCGAGTATGCTCTTTCCGGAATCGGCGCCGGATATTTCCGGCGTGTAGACGATCGCGCGGGGCGAGACGCCGTCCAGCATTCCGTCGGAAAGGCGGCGGAGAGTGTCCAGGGACTTTTCCCCTGACCTGGCGAAATTCACGGCGCTGCGCGGACCGGACGCGAAATCGCGCCGCCACACGTCGGCGCCCGCCCCGTTCCATCCGGCCGCCGCGTCTCCGCCGATGAAGGCCACGGCCGGGCCGCCTCCCGCAAACATCCGCGCCGGGGCAAGCCCGCAAAAAAAGGCAAGCGCGCAAACGGACACGCGCACTGCTGCCGGAAGACCGGAATGGATCGAACTGTAGAGTAGAGACCCACGCCTCGGCGTTGCCGCCGGTGCGACTTCCCCCTCGTCAAACCGTACGTGCGGATTTCCCGCATACGGCTTTCCATCGAGTGCTTTTCCTGTTGCCATGGACTTTACCTTTCTTTGATTGTCTTGCGTATTATACGCATTTTTTCCCTGTCAATCCCGCGTCCTCCTCACGTCCGCCCACGCGAGGCGGTAGAGGCCGTAGTGCGTCATTTCGCCGTCCGTAAGCGCATACTTTTCGCGCCTCCTCGACACCGAAGTCCCGCGCGGGACGCTTCGGATCCCAGAAATCGTGATGGCGGTCACGTAGCAGTCCGCGGATGCCAATCGCGTCAATGCCATTTTCGGCACACCAATCGATCATCGCGCCGTAGTCGGCCAGAAACCATTCGGGATCTTTTACGTACAGGTTCGCCATGCCATTCTCGAAGCCGCCGAATACATGCTCGAACCAGTTGGTCGAGTGGTCCCAAGTACTGAGCATTCGGATGTATCGTTTGCACGTCACGTCTGAAATTATAGCAACAGAAGCGTCGGCAAACAACCCCTCCATTTGGGAGGTATGGGCTTTGACGCAATTCTATGGTAAAATTCCCCCATGTCTCTTTTGTCTTTCAGTTGCACGAGCCTGCTGATCGCAAGTTACCACCTTGCGATCACGAACCTCGTTGAAATCGAAAAATGCCGCATGGAGGTCGGAAACTCCAATCGCACTTTCAAAGTCTGCGCCCCGGTCTTTGCCAGACTCGACGCAGAAGAAGGCTTGCTTTTGCTGGGCGACAGCAATGGCATTGCACAGTTCGACCACCTTCTTTCCAAGCAGGGGCCAGTTCCAACCCCAGGCGACATCGTCAAGGTCTCCGGCGTCTTCGAGGAAAAGCGGCGGAACGTCCTCTACGCGGTTTGCCGCGAAATGGACATCGTCGGCCATGGCGCACCGCCATCGCCAAAGACCATCACCCCTGCGGAATTCCTGAGCGGCCGCTTCGACTATCGGCTTTCCCGGATAACCGGCACCGTCAAGGACATATTCCCGGACGAACTCGACGCAAACTACTCCTTCATGGTGATTCAAGCCGCCGAAGAGACTCTCTACGCCGCCTGCCGCAACCTTTCGTCCGCTCCGTCGTTTGCAAGCATCCACACAGGATGCCAGGTGTCACTGGTCGGGATCCCCCTTTTGAAGAACCCAATCAACTGGCTTCATCTAGGGCGATACTTCCATGTTCCAGACCCAAAAGGCATCAGCGTCACCCGCCCCGTCTCAGCCGCCGACGCTAATCTTCCAGACCTTCGAGAAGTGTTGCTGATGCGCCCGCAGGAAATATCAAAACTTGGCCGACACCGGGCCGTCGGACGAGTCTTGTCTGTCATGCGCGACGGCTCCTTCCTCATGCGGACGAAGGAGAATCTTGTCGTACGAGTAGGAGTCGGCGAACGCAATCTGCCCAAAATCGGCGAGACCATAGAGGCCGTCGGATTCCCGGAAAGCAACCTCTATTACCTGGACTTGATACGCTCTTCCTGGCACCCGTCTGCGGCTGCCGGAATTCCGGATCCGTCCCCGGTTGACGTAGACGCGGAGGCGATCATGCACTTCTCGAACGGACGCCCTGTCGTCGATTCCCGCTACCATGGACGACTTGTCCGCCTGTCGGGAAGGATACTCAGCTTGCCAGATTCAAACAATGCAGACAACATCATGATGCTCGAATGTCGAAACCAGGTTGTCCCTATCGACATCGGCAACATCGTCCCCAGAATCGCCAACCTTTCAAAAGGGTGCGTGGTAAAGACTTCCGGCATATGCGTGCTTGACGTCGAAACATGGCGTCCGAACGCCGCGTTTCCCCACATCCGCGGATTCACAATCGTGCCAAGGTCGGAACAAGACCTCCACATCGTTTCCCGCCCGCCATGGTGGACGCCTCGCCGACTTCTCGTCGTGCTCTGCATTCTTGTGCCAGTCATCCTCGCAAGCATCGCCCTCAATCTCTTTCTCCGTCGGCTGGTCGAGCGCCGGAGCCGCGCACTTCTGAAGGAGCAGTCCGCCAAGCTGGTCGAAACCCTGAGAGTCGACGAGCGCACTCGCCTTGCGGCCGAGCTGCACGATTCCGTCGCCCAGGACCTCTCGGGAATCTCGATGCAAATCGAAACCGCCGAAGATCTAGCGTCAGGCGCCCCGGAAAAGCTCCGCCGGATTCTCGGCATGGCTTCGCGCTCCCTTCTCAACTGCCGCGAAGAACTGCGCAACTGCCTCTGGGACTTGCGCAGCCATGCCCTTGACGAACAAAACATCGGCGACGCCATCATGAGAACGCTAAAACCACACCTCGAAGGTTCCGAGCTCTCCCTGTGCTTCGACGTGCCGCGCAGCTTAGTCTCCGACGCAACGGCTCACACGACGCTGCGGATCGTCCGCGAACTGGTAAACAACGCCATTCGGCATGGACGCGCAAGACATCTCCGCATTTGCGGAGCCATCGACAGCAAGCGACTTGCGTTTTCCGTTTCCGACGACGGATGCGGCTTTGATCCGGACACCGCGCCAGGTGCGGCCCAAGGACATTTCGGACTTGCAGGCGTCCGCGAGCGAATCCGCAAGCTCGGCGGCACCGTCACCTTTCGCTCAACACCAGGCAAAGGCACCGAGGTTGCCGTAACAATATGAAAAAGTCTGCAGGCAAATCCATTCGCGTCCTCATTGCCGACGACCACCTGATCGTCCGCATGGGCCTTCTGACGCTTTTTGAGAATTCTCCCGGAATTTCAGTCGTCGGGGAAGCCGAGGACGGCAACGAAGCGATCAGGAAGGCCTTGAAGCTCAAGCCTGACGTCGTCGTCATGGATCTGATGATGCCGGAAAAAGACGGAACGGCGGCGACGGCCGAGATCAAAGCCGCAGCCCCGGAAATCAACATCCTCCTCTTGACGACCTTTGCCGCCTCCGACACCATCGCAAAGGCGCTCGCGGCAGGAGCCACCGGAGCCATTCTCAAAAGCGCGCCGAAGGCAAGGCTGCTCGAGGCAATCCGGAACGTCGCCTGCGGGAAGGAGGCGATCTCCGACGACGTGAGGGAAATACTTGCCGAAGACCCGCCCGCGCCCGAACTGACGGCGCGTCAGGCCGAAATCCTCAAATCTGTGACGCTCGGCCTCACCAACCGCGACATAGCCATACAGCTCGGCATCTGCCCCACCGTCGTCAAGGAGCACCTCAACGCCATCTTCAACAAGCTCGGCGCCGCCAACCGCGCGGAGGCCATTGCCATCGCGCTCAGGAAGCATCTGCTTAAAATCTAAACCTCGACCCATGCTCTAGGGCAGTTCTCCGCGCCGTGTGGCAGTGCAGCACATTTCGAGCTGCGCTGCAAAAGCGATTTCGGCACAAAGGGTGTAGAGTAGAGCGGAGCGCCCCTTGTCGGGTACGCCCGCCCCCTCATCGAACCGTACGTGCAGTTTTCCCGCATACGGCTCTCCGTGTGGGACTGGTTTCATCAGTTTCGCTCCCCTTCGCCCCTCGGCTCCGTTTCACATTGATTCCGATGGATGCTCCTCCATATGGACGAGCGGTTTCCGACGCGCCGCCACATAGCGGATTGTCCCCTATTGCAGTCTTTCGACATTATTGTTCTCGCCATTTGATTTGCATCGTCCCTTTTACACGCAGAGGCCCTTCGCATCCACGGGCATTGCCCCGCTTCCCCGCTACTATGGCCTCGTCCGACTCCTCGCTTCGCTTTCGCTATTGCGAGGTCTCCCAAGTTCCTGACTGAACTTTCGAGGCGTGTCGTCCTTCTATGCCCCGC